>JAFSWB010000015.1 GCA_017444735.1 Clostridia bacterium
ATCTTTTCGTTTCTCGTTCTTGCCTTGCGATAGCAAGGCGGCGTCCTCGGCGCGAAAATCTGCTCGTAAAATCATCCGTTTCGGGTCGAAGAGTTTTGCCGGAGCTGATTTTTGTTCCGGCAAGGCAGACCCCGAAGCAGGCAGCGCTTCCTACCTGCGAGGGGTATAACGAAGCAGGAGCGAAAATCAGCCCGTCAAAACCGGGTTCGGATAGCTTCTGTTACCCTAATGCGCGAAAAAAACGGTCCCGAATGAAAAAAGCCGCGGTGAAGATCACCGCGGCTGATCATCCGCGTTTATTTTTGAGGAACGATGAGGCCGTAGGAGCCGTCTCTTCTCTTGTATATCGCGCACGTCTCCTCGGTCTGCGAATCACAGAAGAGGTAGAACGAGTGACCGAGCAGATTCATCTGAAGGATCGCCTCTTCGGGCGTCATCGGTTTGAGAGGAAACGTCTTTGTCCTCACGTCGAAAAGAAGCTCCTCCTCGGAGGACTCGCCGTCGTCGGGGGCGGGTACGGAGATCGAGGATCTCATCCTTTTTTCAAGTCTCGTCTTGTTTTTGCGGATCTGGCGTTCAATGGAGCTCATGCAGCCGTCAAGAGCGTTCTGGAAGGAAGAGCTCGATTCCTCGGCGCGGAACAGCGTTCCGCCGACGGAGATCGTGATCTCCATCCGCTTGTCGTCTCCCTCGCTCTTGCACGTCACCGTCGCGTCGGCGCCCGACGGGAAAAACTTGTCGAATTTCGCAAGCTTTTTCTCGATCAGGGCCTTCGTGTCGTCCCTGACGTTCAGGTGTCTGCCTATAACGGAGATGTTCATTGTTCGACCACCTTTACTGAGAATTCAGGAACAAGGTTCCCGTTACGGTTATATTGTATCATATATCAGCGTATTTGTACAGAGTTTTTGGTGAAAATTGTGAGAAATGACCGGCGGGGCGATCGGCGGGACGGCGGCGGGCCCTGTCTTTTCGGAGAAAATATTGAAAACGGGAGAATAATTTGATAAAATTATACAGTGAACAGTAAAGAACAATCACCGGAGGTTTTGCCGTTTATGAGACCGTATGACAAGCCGTGGAAGAGATTCGCGGTAACGACGTTCTGTATTCTCGCGGGCAACGGACTGCTCGCTTTTCTCGTCGTCGCGTTCGTGATCTCGCACGATATAGTGATGGGAGGAACGACCGGTATCGGGATCGTTCTCGGGCGTCTCGCCCCACAGATCGACGTGTCGTACATCGTACTCGGGATCAACGTCGCCCTTCTCATTCTCGGTCGGATCGTGCTCGGCAGGAGATTCGCCCTGACGACCGTCGCGAGCACGTTTTTGTTCCCGGCGTTCATGTGGGTCTTCGAGAGAGTCCCCGGGATCACGACGATGACGGAAGACTCGCTTCTCGCCGCGGTCTTCGCGGGCCTTCTGATGGGCGTGTCTCTCGGACTCGTCATGCGCGTCGGGTCGTCGACGGGCGGCATAGACGTTCTGAACCTCATTTTTCACAAGATATTTCACCTTCCGGTCGCCGTCTTCGTCTATCTCCTCGATATCCTCGTCGTAGGGGGACAGGCGTTTTTCGTGGGGCCGGAGAAGACGATGCTCGGAATCATCGTCATCATTCTCGAGAGCATAATCCTTGACCGGGCGATGATCCTCGGCAAGCCTCAGATCGAGCTGTTCGTCATATCGAAGAGCTACGAGGAGATCAGAAAGCGTCTTCTCGACGATCTCGGCGTCGGCGTGACGCTCTCCGTCATCGAGACGGGACGCCTCTGCGAGGAGCAGAAGGCGGTCATCTGCGTCCTGTCACAGCGCAAGATGCACGACGCTATCGGTATCGTCCACTCGTGCGACCCGCTCGCTTTCATCACGGTGACGCAGATCAGGGAGGTCAGAGGACGCGGCTTCACCGTCGCCCGCGCGGACGTCGCGGCGGGGCCGTACGGCGGCGACGAGGAGATCGCGCCGGAGACGGAGACCGCGGCGGAAAAGGACAAAAAAGAAGCCCGCCGCCAAAGGCGCGAGCGGAAAAGAGCGGCGAGGGCGGAAAAGAAGCGCAGGTAAATAAAAAAGGGTTCGTTTTGCCGAGTGTTCCAAAGGACACTCGGCAAAGCCGCAAATCATAACTGTAAACTGTTCTTTGACGTTTGGCGCACCGCGCGTAGATATGCGACAGGAAAACCGGCTGAAATAAGGATCTCATTCCTTACCTCAGCCGGTTTTTATAAACTATCCTTTGGAATACGACTGATTCCTACCCCTTATTTATATGCCATAACGCGTAGGATATGCGTTTCGGAAACGGGGATTCAGCCCACCAGCGCGTCGGCGGGAGCTTCCTCGGGACGATAGCCGCTGAAGCCGAGCTCGGGCATCGCGGCGATCTTCGCCATATCCTCGTCCGAGATCTCGAAATCGAAGACGTCCATATTCTGCGCGATTCTCGCGGGAGTGACCGACTTCGGCATCGGGATAACGTCGTTTTGCAGAGCGAAGCGGATGCAGAGCTGCGCCGTGCTCTTGCCGTATTTCGCGGCGATCGCTCCGAGCGTCTCGTCCTTCAGGACGGCGCCGCTTCCGAGCGGAGACCACGCCTCGACCGCCATGCCGCACTCCTTGGAGTACTTCACGTTGTCGATCTGCGTGTAGCCGGGATGGAACTCGATCTGATTGACCATCGGAGCGATCTCCGCGGTCTTCGCGAGCGCGTCGATGTGCTTTTTCTCGAAGTTCGAGAGTCCGATAGCGCGGATCTTGCCGTCGCGGTACATCTTCTCAAACCCGCGCCACGTCGAGGCGTTGATCTCCTCCCACTCGGGGGAGACCTTCGCGACGCACGGCCAGTGGATGAGGTAGAGCTCGACGTAGTCGAGTCCGAGATTGGAAAGCGACGCCTCGACGGCGGCGATCGTCTTCTCGTATCCTCTGTCGGTGATCCAGTGCTTCGTGGTGACGAAGAGCTCTTCTCTCCTGACGCCGGATGCGCGGATCCCCTCGCCGACGGCGTCCTCGTTGCCGTAGACGAGCGCGGTGTCGATGTGACGGTATCCGAGACGGATGGCTTCTTTTACGCCTTCCCGGGCTTCCTCTTTCGGAGACTGCCACGTGCCGTAACCCAGGCAGGGAAGCTTCACGCCGTTTGAAAGAGTGACGAAATCCTGAAGAGTTTTCATTGTAATATTTCCTTTCCGAACAATTAACTTGCAAGGAAATTATACCAAACGCGCGAAGCGTTGTCAAGCGAATGACAGGGGCGGGAAAACCTCGGTTTTCCCGCCCCTGTCAATTTAGTCCGAAGCTGACGCCGAGAGCGGCGTTCACCTCGCTCATAACGTCGTCGTCGAGATGACCCATCTTCTCGCCGAGCCGCTGTTTGTCGATCGTCCGTATCTGCTCGAGCAGGACGACGGAGTCGCGCGCGAGGCCGACCCGCTCCGCCCGTATGTCGATATGCGTCGGCAGCTTCGTCTTGCCGAGGCGGCTCGTTATCGCCGCCGCGATGACGGTCGGCGAGTGCTTGTTCCCGACGTCGTTCTGCACGATGAGGACCGGCCTGTTTCCTCCCTGTTCGCTCCCCACGACCGGAGAGAGGTCCGCAAAGTAAATATCCCCTCTTTTGACGTTCATTTATATTTTTCCGTTCCTTCCTTTCCGTTCCTGCTTATATTATGGGCAGGGCGGGCCGTTCTTAAACGCGCCTTTTCGCCCTCCCGTAATATTTTATTCCGCCGTCGGCGTGCGGTGAGAAGCGACGAAAAAGTATTGCAAGAGGCGGGGATATTATATATAATAAATAATTGAAAAAGATTTATCCCGCGGGGGCTTGAAATGAAAAACAGCGAATGGAACGGAAAGACGGTCGCGCTGATCGGCGCGGGCGTGTCGAATATGCCTCTTATCGCGTTCTTTGCCGAGCGCGGCGCGGCGGTCGCCGTGCGCGAGCGGAAGGACCGCGGCAAAATGGGCGAAAAAGCGGAGATGATCGAGCGGTTCGGCGCGCGGCTCATAACCGGCGAGGGGTATCTCTCGGACCTCCGCGAGGACGTGATCGTGCGCTCGCCCGGCATCAGGCCCGATATCCCCGAGTTTGCCGCCGCGGTCGCGGCGGGATCGGTCCTCACGTCGGAAATGGAGCTGTTTCTCTCGCACGCGCCGTGCCGTGTGTACGCCGTGACCGGAAGCGACGGCAAATCGACGACGACGACGATCCTGTCGAAGCTGCTCGCCGTCCCTGCGACCGGACGCGCGTATCTCGGAGGCAACATCGGCCGTCCTCTCTGCCATCTCTACCCGGAAATGACGGCTGACGACCGGGCGGCGGTCGAGCTGTCGAGCTTTCAGCTTATGACGATCGACTCGCCGTTCGAGGCGGCGGTCGTTACGAACGTGACGCCGAATCACCTCAACTGGCACGTCGATATGGACGAATATATCGCCGCGAAGGAGAGGATACTGCGCCGCGCGAAGCGCGCCGTCCTCAACGCGAAAAACGACGTGACCCGCGGAATGGGAGAACGGTGCTCCTGCCCCGTGACGTGGTTCTCGCGGGACCCGATAGAAGACGGCGTCATGCGAGACGGAGACGACGCGATATACATCGACGGCGGCAGGATCGTCCGGCGGGCGAAGGGCGGGAGACCGTCAGTCGTGATGGACCTCTCCGACATCCTCCTGCCCGGGCTCCACAACGCCGAGAACTATATGGCGGCGATCGCCGCCGCGGGCGGATGCGCCGACGCAGACTCGATACGCCGGATCGCGCGGGAATTTCCCGGCGTCGAGCACCGGCTCGAATTCGTGAGGGAAAAGGACGGCGTCCGGTACTACAACGGATCGATCGACTCCTCGCCGACGAGGACGGACGCGGCGCTTTCCGCGCTCATCTCGACGGCTCCGGAGAGGCGGATCGTCCTGATCGCGGGCGGTTACGACAAGAACATCCCGTTTTCGCCGCTCGCCGGGTCGATCCTCTCGCGCGGCGAGGTAAAAGCGGTCGTTCTGACCGGAGCGACGGCTGAAAAGATCCTCGACGCCCTGCGCGCTCACCCGCTCTTTTCCGAGCGGACGGAAAGCGGGTCGCTGACCGTCCTTCGCGAGCCCGACTTCGACGAAGCCGTGCGCGCCGCGCGCGACGCGGCGTCGCCGGGCGACACGGTCATCCTGTCCCCCGCGTGCGCGAGCTTCGACCGGTTTGAGAATTTCGAGGAAAGGGGAAGACGGTTCAAGGAGACCGTCAGGGGATTCTGATATGCCCGAATACAAAAAACTTCTGCGGGAGGCGACGGCGATCCCGACCGTCTCCGGCTTTGAGAAAAGAGGCGCGGAACGGTTCGCAAAGATCGTCGGAGAGTATTTCGACGACGTCCGGACCGACCGGATCGGGAACCTGATCCTCACCAAAAAATGCGGCGCGGAGGACGCGCCGCGCATCATGCTCGACGCCCATTTCGACGAGGTCGGGATGGTCGTCTCGGAGATCCTCGACGGCGGCTTTCTCCGCGTCGTCCCCGCCGGCGGGCTCGACACGGCGATCCTCAGCTCGACGGAGGTGACGGTTTACGGAAAAGAACCGGTCTACGGCCTCTTTTCGGTCACGCCGCCCCACCTGATGACGAAGGAGGACGCGGACAAGCTCCCGAAGCTCGGGGAAATGATGATCGACACGGGGTACGATAAGGACGAGCTCTCACGGATCGTCAGCGTCGGCGATCCCGTCGGGTACAGAGCGACGGGATGCGACCTTGGGTCCGATACCGTCGCCGGACGCGGATTCGACGACAAGAGCTGCGCCGCCGCGCTCATCTGCGCCGTGGCTGACGCCTCGCCGGAGAAGCTCGCGGGCGACGTCTTCGTCGTCCTCTCGACGCGTGAGGAGACGGGAGGAGGCGGCGCTCTTGCCGCGGCGAGGGAGATCGATCCCGATTTTGCCGTCGTAACCGACGTCAATTACGCGCGCGCGCCCGGCGTCGACGCGAAGGAGTCGGGGATCAGAGGCGGAGGACCGATGGTCTCTCTGTCCGCCGTCACGACGCGCCGTCTGACCGCGCAGATCCTTGAAATCGCGGAGAAAAACGGTATACCGGTTCAAACGGTCGTCGAGGCGTCCGGCACGGGGACGAACGCGACTCCGCTGATGCTCGCGGACGGCGGTCTTCCGCTCGCGGTCGTCAGTCTCCCGCTCGGCGGGATGCACACGTACAGCGAGACGCTGTCGCTCGCCGACGCCGACCGGTTCATAAAACTGATACGCGCCGTCGTCGCCTCGCGCGACACGGCTGAGGAATGGAGAGCGGCGCGGTCGCCGTCGGTCGGAGTTTTCGACCGTCTTCACGGGGAGGTGACGGAAGGATGACGAGCAAACACGGGCCCCTCGCCGGGACCGCTCTTCTTGAGGCGCTCTCTCTCACGTTCGGACCGTCCGGATGCGAGGAGGCGGTAGCCGCTCTGATCGAAAAGACGGTCGCCGACGTCGCCGACGAGATCGTCCGGGACAGGACGGGCGGAATCTACGCCGTCCTCCGCGGGACGGGAAAAGGGCCGGTCAAAAGAGTGATGCTCTCCGCCCATATGGACGAGGTCGGCTTCATGGTCTCGTCGATAGAGGACGACGGGACGCTCAGGACGGCTCCGCTTTCGGCTCGCGACCCGAAGATCCTCGCCGGTCAGTACGTCACCGTCGGAGACGGGCGGCGGCTCGTCCCCGGCGTCATCGGAGTAAAGCCGATCCATCTCAAAGAAAAAGAATCGCTGCCCGCCTATTCGGACCTCTTCGTCGACGTCGGCGCGAACAGCCGGGAGGAAGCGGAAAAGATAGTCAAAAAGGGCGATTTCGGAACTTTCCGGTCCGATTTCGTCCGGTTCGGTCAGAACGGACGGATGCTGAAGGGCAAGGCGATCGACGACCGGCTCGGATGCGCCGTGCTGTGCGACACGGTCCGCGCCGTGAAGGAGAGCGGAGAGCCGCTCCCGTTCGATCTTTACGCCGCGTTCACCTGCCGCGAGGAGCTCGGGATCTCCGGCGCGGGATGCGCCGCCGGGCTGATCCGCCCCGATATCGCCCTCGTTTTCGAGGCGACGGCGGTCGCGGACGTGTACGGCGTCGATCCGACCCGACGCGTGGCATATCAGGGAAAGGGCGGCGCGATCTCGTACGCCGACCGCGGAACGGTCTACGACAGGGAGCTCGTTTCCCTGATCTTCTCCGCCGCCGAGAAAAACGGGATCCCCGCACAGCCGAAAAAATACGTGTCGGGCGGAAACGACTCCGCCGCGATAAGAAGGAGCGGCGAGGGCGTCCGCGCGGCGGCGATCTCCGCTCCGTCGAGATACATTCACACGGCGTCGAACGTGATCCGCGAGGACGATTTCCTCGCTATCGAAAAACTCGCCCCCGCCGTACTGCGGGAGCTTGCGAAAGAGGGGACGGAAAGATGACGGATTTTAAGAAGATTTTATCGGAGCTCGCGGCGATAGCGGCCCCGCCCGCCGGAGAAAAGGCGATAAGAGAATATCTGAAGGGCGCGGTCGCCCCGCTCGGAGCGAGGACCCGGGAGGACCGCGTCGGCAACCTCGCCGTGACTCTCGCGGGAGATGAGGACGGGGACCGCGTTCTGCTCGCGGCGTCCGTCGACGAGGGCGCGTTCGTCGCGAACGACGCCGACGAGGGAGGATTCATACGCTTCGCGTCCCTCGGCGATCTTTCGCCGTCGGCGGCGGCGTATTCAGCCGTTGAGTTTGAAAACGGCGTCAGGGGGACGCTCGTTCCTCTTTCACCCGACGGGGAAAGAGGAGAGAAGGCGGGCGATCCGCTTTCTTACGCCGTCGATATAGGCGCGTCCTCGAAGGACGACGCCGTCGCCGCCGTCCCGCCCGGGACAGCGTTCAGGCCGATCTCGGAGTTCAGAGCTTCCGGCGACAGAGCGACGGGACCGTCCGTCGCGGCGAAGGCGGGAGCCGCCGCTCTTCTCGACGCGCTCTTTGCGATCGCGGCGCGCGGCGGCCGCGGCGAAGTCACGGCGATCTTCACCTCGCAGGGCAAGGTCGGCGGAAGAAGCGTCGGTCCCGCCGTGTCGTCGGCGGAATTCGACCGCGCCGTCTTCGTGACCGCCGCGCCGTCCGGGCGCGCCGCGGGAGAAAACGGCGGGCTCGCCCTCGGAGGAGGAGCCGCCGCGGTGAGAGCCGCGGGACGGTTCGTCTCCGACCCCGACGCCGCGGAACGGCTGATGAAAGCCGGCGCCGTCGGCGTGACGCTTGAAAAGCTCTCGCCCGACGCGACGGGAGCGACAAGGATCGAGACGGCGGGAGTACCGACCGCGATCCTCGGGATACCGTCAAGATATCAGGGGACGGCGGCCGAGACGGTCGACGTGCGCGATATCGCCTCCGCCGCGGAAGCGATCGCCGAATTCGCCCGGAAGGAGAACTGACGGAATGCTGTCGCTCACCTATACCGCCGCGCTGTTCGGCATCGACGCGTTTCTCGTGACGGTCGAGTGCAGCGCGACGAAGTCTCTCCCCGATTTCAATATCGTCGGTCTTCCCGGCGTGTCGGTCAGAGAATCGAAGGACCGGGTGATGAACTGCGCCCTTAACTGCGGGATCGCTCTTCCCGATATGGACGTCACGGTCAATCTCGCTCCCGCCGACCGCCACAAGGAGGGTTCCGCGCTCGATCTCGGGATCATGACCGCGCTCTGCCGCGCGGCGGGCGTTATCGGGGAGGACGTCGACCTCGAGACGAAGTGCTTCGTCGGCGAGCTTTCGTTCACCGGCGACGTCCGCGCCGTCAGAGGCGTCCTCAGCATGGCGCTCGAGGCGCGCGACCGCGGGATAAGCGAGATATACGTCCCGTACGGCAACCTCACGGAGGCCGCCGCGGCGGTGACGGAGAAGACGCGCGTCTTCGGCGTCAGAAACGTCCCGGAGCTCATCGCGAAGCTGAGAGGCGAGGGCGAGGTCGCCGAGATCACCGATCTCCCGACGATCGATCCCGTCGACGGGCTGTCGTTTTCAGAGGATTTCTCGCAGGTAAAGGGACAGGCGAGGGCGCGCCGCGCCGTGGAGATCGCCGCGGCGGGGAATCACAACGTCCTTCTCATCGGGCCGCCCGGCTCGGGCAAATCGATGATAGCGAAGAGGATCCCGTCGATCCTCCCCGCGATGACGTACGACGAGGCGATAGAGACGACGAAGCTCCACTCCGTGTCAGGACTGATCCCGGAGAACGGGAACATCGTGACGCGCCGTCCGTTCCGCTCGCCTCACCATTCCTGCTCCGTCGTTTCTCTCGTAGGGGGCGGCGCGATACCGATGCCGGGCGAGATATCGCTCGCGCACAACGGCGTCCTTTTTCTCGACGAGTTTCCCGAGTTCTCGAAGTCGACGTCGGAGGCGCTCCGCCAGCCGCTCGAGGACAAGAGGGTGACGATAACGAGAGCGGCGGGAAGGGTGACGTTCCCCTCCTCCTTTATGCTCGTCTGCGCGATGAATCCGTGCAAGTGCGGATATTTCGGCAGTAAGCGCGGAACGTGTACCTGCAAGCCCGCGGACATAAAGGCGTATCTCTCGAAGATCTCGGGACCGCTCCTCGACAGGATCGACATCCAGATGGAGATGCCCGAGGTCGATTTCACGGAGATCTCCGACAAGACCGACTCCGAGCCTTCGGGCGCGATCCGCGAGCGGGTCGAGGCGGCGAGGGAGCTCTCCCGCGAGCGTTTCCGCGCCGCGGGGTACGCCCGGTATTCCGTCATGAGCAACGCGATGATGAACGGGGACGATCTGAAGCGGTTCTGCGCCCTCGACGCCGACAGCCTGAGGATAATGGAGGGCGCGTTCAGACGGCTGAATCTCTCCGCCCGCGCCTACGACCGCATCCTCCGCGTCGCCCGGACGATCGCCGACGTCGAGAACGGCGGCCGCGACGACGGCTCCGGGATCATCGGCGGTAAGATCGGCAAAAAGCACGTTATGGAAGCGGTGCAGATGCGCGCGCTCGACAAATACTGGTGAAGATAAAATCCCGCCGCGAGGTTTGCCGTTTTCGCAAACGTCGCGCGGGATTTTCTTCTTGCATTCCCGGAGGATTTCGGGTATACTGTATAGGGAAAAACCACATTTTAATATATGAGAGGTCGAAAATGAGCGACAAGATCAGAGTTACCGTCTGGAACGAGTACCGCCACGAGAAAAACAACCCGGAAATCGCGAAGATCTACCCCAAGGGGATCCAGGGACAGATAGCGTCGTTCCTTTCGGAGGAGCCCGACGTAGAGGTCCGGACCGCGACTCTCGACGAGCCGGATCACGGCATCCCGAACGAGGTCCTCGACAACACGGACGTTCTCCTCTGGTGGGGACATATGTGTCACGACGAGGTGAGGGACGACCGGGTCGAATACATAAAGAACAGAGTCTACACGGGCGGCATGGGCTTCATCGCCCTCCACTCCGGCCACCACAGCAAGCCGTTCCGCACCCTCGTCGGCGCGACGGGCAACCTCTCCTGGGGCGACGAGCAGCGCGAGATCATCTGGAACCTCAAGCCGTCTCACCCGATCGCCGCGGGGATACCGGATCATTTCGAGCTTGAATCCGAGGAGCTGTACGCTGAGCCGTTTTACATCCCCGATCCCGACGCTCTCGTTCTCGGCGGATGGTTCGAGCACGGATACCTCTTCCGCACCTGCTGTACGTTTACCCGCGGCGTCGGCAAGATCGTGTATCTGCAGCCCGGTCACGAGTCCGTCCCGACTTACTACAATCCGTATATCCAGAGGATCATAAAGAACGCGGTGAGATGGGCGCGGCCGAACGATTTCGGCTACGAGATCCCCGGAGGCGCGCCGTACGTCAACAGCGTGTTCGACAGATGAACAGAAGAACGAAGCGGACGGTGAAGCTCACCGTCCGTTCCTCTGACGGGTACGGCGCGGAGCCGCCAGCCGCGGCGTCGGACGATCCGTTCGACTCCTTCACATACCCGATCGAAGACGTCGAGGACGCGGTCCTCCGCCGGATCGACGAGGAGGAATTCGCGGGCGAGAGCGGCGAATATGAGATGACGACGACGGCGACCTTCCTCGCGGAAGACGGAGAGGCGTCGTTCACGTACGACGAGGCGTTCGCCGCCGGCGATGAAAAAACGAAGACGCGCATCTCGTTCAGCGCGGGCGATCCCGGCGTCGTCGCGGTGATGCGCTCGGGAGCCGTCAGGAGCGTCCTCGTTTTCGAGGAGGGGAAGCGCCACACCTCGGTCTATGAGACGGGGATCGTCCCGTTCGAGGTCACGACGTACGCGCGGCGGGTCGAAAATGCGATCTCGCCCGTCACCGGACGGGGTTCGCTGTATCTCGATTTCATCGTCACGGTCAAGGGTATGGAGCCGAAAAGGACCGTTTTGACCGTCTTCACCGAATAACGGCCGAAAAAACAAAAAAACTATTGAAAAAAGATTAATAAAATTTTAATTAACTGTTGACATTATTCCCGTAAGGTGTTAAAATAAAATCAGCAAAGGTAAAAGTACGGGAAAGGGCGGCGATTTTCGTGTTCATCTCAGATTTATTCACACACGGCTCCGGCGATACGTTCGAGCTCGGCCGGGCTGCCGGAATAATCGAAGCCGTGACGGCGGCGGGCGCCGTCCTGATCGTACTGTTCGTCACGTTTATCATCGTCCGGGCGAACGTTTTGAAAAAGAACGAAAAAAAACGCGGGGAAAACGAATGATTTCGGTTTCCCTGCGCTTTTTTTCGCTGTTATTTTCCGATCCCGCGCATTTCCTCAAGGCACGCGCGGCAGATCTTCTTTCCCTTGAAGTCGGTCACGCCGTCCGCTTCTCCGCAGAAGATGCAGGACGGTCTGTATTTTTTCAGGATGATCTTGTCATCCTCGACGAAGACCTCGACGCCGTCCTTCGGGCTGAGGTCCATCATTTTTCTCGTCTCGACGGGGAGAACGATCCTCCCGAGCTCGTCGATCGGTCTGATTATTCCGAGAGCTTTCACCGCTAAAGTTCCTTTCCTTGTGGTTTTCTGCTATATTTTACCATAAAACTCTTTTTATGTCAATAAAATGATCGAAAAACGGATGAAAAAAGTCAGAAAAGGAGAAAAAAGCGGAGGACAAACGACCCGCGGTGCGAATAACGGGCTTCAAACGGGCGAACAATCAGAGTGCGGAGCCGTCCGCCGCGGCGGAACGGTCCGGGATCGGCGACGAGGGAAGGGGAGCAGACGGATGATAAGAGGGTGTCAGAGAAGGATCTATTACGTCAGGAATCCGGAGAGCGAGATCTTCGACGAGGCGTATTTCGTAATAAAAAGGAATTATCGCGGCAGGGGAACGTCGCTCGACGGCGGCGAAGAGCTCGGAGGCGAGGCGAAGAGGATCTCCTCGCTGCTCGACTCCGGGAGGAGCGGCGGATGCCGGTCCGCGCCGGGCGGACGGCTCCTCGCCTTCGCGGCGGGAGCCGCCGCGGCGACAGCCGCCGCCGTCGTTCTTGCGGTCGTCCTGAACGTTTTTTCGTAAAAACCCTTGACCCGACGCGGAAAACGGCATATAATATATACTGACTTAAGTTGTGCTCCGGAACGCGTGACCGTCTTTGGCGTTCCGGCGCCGCGCGGAAGCTCCCGCTTTTTCGCGCCGGCGAACGGCTTGTTGCTTATTAGAAGGGGGCTGTCGCAATTAGATGCAGAATCGTCGTTCTTTGCCCCGTGAGGCGTATTTACATACGCCAAGACGCTTTGCGATGCAAAGCGGGCAAAAACGGCGACAGATCGGGTAACTTCCGTGACCCGGCACATAAAACGGAAAAATCCGAAGGATTTTCACCAAAAATGATAAAAGCAACAGATATTAGTTTGCTGAATCCTGTTTTTAATCCGTGCTTTTTCGGTCTGCGCTGATTGCGACTGCCCCGTCCCCCGCCGCCCTCGGGGGATCGCGCGCTCCCCGCGCGTACATAATGAACAGAAGAGACACCAACCCGGAAACGGGTAGGCTTTTTCGCGTTTCAGAATTATCGAAAGGAAGGTATTTATGGCAAAGAAAAAAACCAAGCTCCGGGTCATGATGCTCGGAGGACTCAACGAGATCGGAAAGAATATCGCCGTCATCGAATACGGCGCGAATATAGTAATCGTCGACTGCGGGATGGCGTTCCCCGAGGAGGATATGCCGGGCATCGACATCGTTATACCCGATTTCACGTATCTTGAAAAGAACGCCGATAAGATAAAGGGGATCCTCATCACACACGGTCACGAGGACCACATCGGCGCGATTCCGTATCTCCTGAAGGAGATCGACGTCCCGGTCTACGGGACGAAGCTCACGCTCGGGATCCTCGAAAACAAGCTCGCGGAACACAAGCTGCTCGGCCGCCGCACGATGGTGACGGTGAAGCCGGGCGACAAGGTGGAGCTCGGCGTCTTCCGCGCGGAGTTCATCCACGTCAATCACTCGATCGCGGACGCTTGCGCGATCGCGATCAAAACGCCGGTCGGCACGATCTTCCACACCGGCGACTTCAAGCTCGACGTCTCTCCGATCGACGGCGGCGTCATGGATCTGACGAGGATCGGAGAATACGGCAGGGACGGCGTTCTGCTCCTCATGTGCGAGTCGACGAACGTCGACCGTCCGGGATTCACCCCGTCGGAGAGGAAGGTCGGCTCGTCCCTCGACAGCATCTTTATGTCGAACACCGACAAGAGGATAATAATCGCGACGTTCTCCTCGAACGTCCACAGGGTACAGCAGATAATCAACACGAGCGTCAAGTTCGGGCGGCGCGTCGCCGTCACAGGCCGCAGTATGATAAACGTGATCGGCGCGGCGGTCCGGCTCGGCTATATGGACGTGCCGGAAAACGTTCTGATCGACATATCCGAGATCGGGCGTTATCCGTCCGAGATGATAACGATAGTGACGACAGGGTCCCAGGGCGAGCCCATGTCGGCGCTTTACAGGATGGCGTTTTCGGATCACAATCAGGTGTCGCTCACGTCGGGCGACCTCGTCGTCCTCTCGTCCCACGCGATCCCCGGCAACGAAAAGCTCGTCGGAAGGATAATAAACGAGCTTTATCACCGCGGCGTCAACGTCTATCACGAGGAAGCGGAGGTCCACGTCTCCGGCCACGCGTGCCAGGAGGAGATAAAGCTGATGCACGCTCTGACGAAGCCGAAGTTCTTCATGCCGATCCACGGCGAGTTCAGGCATCTGATGCAGCACAAGGAGCTTGCCGAGTACATGGGTATGGACCCGAAGGATATTTTCGTCTGCGACGTCGGTCAGGTCCTCGAGCTCGACGGAAAAACGTGCAAGAGGGCGGGAACGGTCCCCGCCGGGCGGACGCTCGTCGACGGTTACGGCGTCGGCGACGTCGGGAACATCGTTCTCCGCGACAGACGCCACCTCTCTCAGGACGGGCTGATCGTCGTCGTCGCGACGCTCGATCTCGATCAGATGACGCTTCTCTCCGGCCCCGATATCATCTCGCGCGGATTCGTCTACGTGAGAGAGAGCGAGGAGCTTCTCGACGAGGCGCGTGAGATCGCGAGAGACGTCCTCTCCGATCTTCTAGACGCGGGCGTCACCGAATGGACTCAACTCAAAACGCACGTCAAGGACGCCCTGAGCAAATATCTTTACAACAAGACGAAGAGGAAACCGATGGTCCTCCCCGTCATTATGAACGTCTGATATGGAAATGAGAAACGAGGAAAGGCGCGGGGAGCTCCTCTCCCCCGCCGGGAATCCCGAAAAGCTCCGCGCCGCCGTCCTTTACGGCGCGGACGCCGTTTATCTCGCCGGCAAAAAATTCGGTATGCGCGCGGCGGCGGACAATTTCACGGAGGACGAGCTCGCGTGGGCGGTCGATTACTGCCACAATGCGGGCGTTCGCGTTTACGTGACCGTCAACGTGATGCCGAGAAGCGACGAGTATAATGAGCTGATCCCTTACATAAAATATATAGACCGTATCGGCGCGGACGCCGTTATCGTCGCCGACCCCGGCGTCCTTTTCGCCGTCCGCGACGCGGCTCCCGACCTCGCCGTCCACGTGTCGACGCAGGCGAGCGCCGTCTCCGACCGCGCCTGCGAGGCGTGGCGCCGTCTCGGCGCGCGCCGCGTCGTTCTCGCCCGCGAGCTGTCGCTTTCCGAGATCAGGCGGATAAGGGCGGGCGCGCCGCGGGACCTTGAGCTCGAGGTCTTCATCCACGGCTCGATGTGCGTCGGGTACAGCGGCAGGTGCCTTCTCTCGAACTATTTCACGGGGCGCGACTCGAATCACGGGATGTGCGCTCAGCCGTGCAGATGGAAGTATGCTCCGTCCGCTGTCGACCTGCGCGAAGAGATGCGCCCGGAGGATCCGGCGGCGATCTCTCTCGAGGAGGACGGAGGAGAGACGTTCTTCATGTCCTCGCGCGATCTGTCGATGATCTCCCATATCGGGGAGCTCGAGGAGAGCGGGATCTCGTGCTACAAGATCGAGGGCAGGATGAAGAGCGCGTATTACGCCGCCGTCGTCACGAACGCGTACAGGATGGCGCTCGACGGATACAGGCGCGATCCGGCGGGATATCGTACCGATCCCGCGCTCGTCGCGGAGCTTGACAGCGTAAGCCACAGGGAGTATTCGACCGGCTTCTTTTTCTCCGATCCGCGATCCGACGCGAACACGGTATCGACTCACGGATACGTCAGGGAGAAGGCGTATCTCGCGACGGCGGTCTCCGACTCCGTCCCGTGCGCGGACGGCGGCTTTGAGGCGCGTTTCGTTCAGCGGAACAAGGCGAGGAGGGGGCAGAAGGTCGAGATCATATCGCCGGGCTCCGTCGGCAGGCCGTTCACTCTCGAGGAGATGACGGCGCCGGACGGAACGCCTATCGAAAGCGCCCCCCATCCGTCGATGGAATTTCTCGCCCGGACGCCGTTCGCGGTCAGGGCGGGGGACATAATGAGGGGTACGGAGAGCTGATAGCTGAGGAGGTAAACGTGCTCGCTTTTTACGTCGTACTGCTCGGTATTATCGAAGGAATAACTGAATGGCTCCCGGTCAGCTCGACCGGCCACCTGATACTCGCAAGAGGGATAATGAAAACGGAGGACGTTCTGACGTCCTCCGGCGTTTTTTTATACGTGATCCAGCTCGGCGCGATCCTCGCCGTCCTGACCGTTTACGGGAAGCGGTTCGCGCCGAGGCGCGGGGATGGGCGGGCGGCGCTGTCTTTTTACGCGAAGCTCGCCGTCGCGTCGGTCCCAGCCGCCCTTGCCGGTCTTCTCCTTCACGACGCCGCGGAGAAATTTGAGACGTGGCGGGTCGTCGCGGGCGCGCTCTTTTTCTACGGGGTCCTTTTCATCGTTGTCGAGCGGATGAAGCTGACCGTCAGATATCGGACCGTCGACGAGATAACGCTCGGCGGCGCGCTCGCGATCGGGGCGTTTCAGGTCCTGTCGGTCGTTCCCGGCACGTCGCGGTCGGGGTCGACGATCCTCGGCGGGATGATCGCGGGCTGTTCGCGCGAGGCGGCGGCGGAGTTTTCGTTCTTCCTCGCCGTCCCGGTCATCTTCGGCGCGAGCGCGCTTAAGATCGCCGGGGAGCCGTCGCTTCTCACCGGCGGAAACGGCTTATATCTTCTCCTCGGCACGGCGACGGCGTATCTCGTGTCGCTCGGGACGATCCGTTTTCTCACCGGGTTCGTCAAAAAGCACACCTTCACCGCGTTCGGCGTTTACAGGATCATCCTCGCCTCGGCGGTGACGGTTTATTATGCGTTTTTTCGGTAGCTGATAAGGAATTACATATAAAAGAAAAAAGGGCTCGGAAATGCCGAGTGTTCCAAAGGACACTCGGCAAATGATGAGTTCCGCTCGCGCGGAACATGATGAGCGCTTTCGCGCATGATGATCGGCTTTGCCGAATGATGAGCGCCTTCGGCGCATAGGTGGAACTCATCTCATCATTTTGCGGTGAAACCGCAAATCATCATTGCGACCGAAGGGAGCATCATCATTTGCCCGAAATGGCAATCATCATTCATTTTTGACGTTTGGCACACAAACGTCCTGCTTGCAGGAGAATGCGACAAAAATACCGACTGAACAAGGATTGATTTTCTTCATTCAGCCGGTATTTTTTTATCTGTCCTTCAGAGCACTCGGCTAACGACCCCTTTTTTATCTTGATTCGATTGAAGAATCCGCGAAATCGAGCACGAGGCGGAGAAAATCGGGATCGAGCTCGTTAGCCCGCGCCCGGTCGGGCTCCTCTCCCTCGAACGAGTTGACGTACTCCGCCGCTTCCTTCGTCAGCCACGGCGTGGAGTGCTCTCCCCGCTCGCCGCCCGCCTCGATAAAGACGGCGCGGCCGTCCCCGATCTCTTCACGGTATCTCATTAAACTCACGTCGCCGGGAACGGTGTCGTCGGAGTCGCCCCCGACGATCATGACCGGCGTCTCCGACCGGATTATCGCCTCGTGCGCCTCCTCGTCGGAGCCGGGGCCGAACGCGATAAAGTTCCCGAGGAGCATGAACGGGTATTCGATATCGGCGAGAACGCCGACGCGCGCTCTTGCGTGATACATCATCGTCTCGGACGGCTTGTCGAAGCCCGATATCAGGATCGCTCCCGATATCCCGTCTCTTCCGAGCGCGCACGCGGCGGCGTACGCCCCCGCGCTGTGGCCGAAAAGGACGGTCTTCATTCCCGAGAGCCCGGGATCGCTCTCTCTGCAGTCGAGAAAAGCGAAGAGATCGGCTCTCACCTGCGGCAGTCCCCTCACGCCGCGCCCCTCGCTCTCTCCCACTCCCGTCGCGTCGTACGTCGCGACAGCCCAGCCGTCGTCATAAAACGCCCTGATATGCGGCAGATGGACGTCGGAGCCGTTCTTGATCCCGTTGACGATCACGAGGAGCCCCTTCGGGTCCTCGGGCCGATAGAGATATCCGCGAAGAGTATTGCCCCCCGACGTGAACGAAAACGCCGTCCGGGGGTACGCCTCCGCATCGGCGTCGGAATAACGGAGAGAGAAGCGCGTTCCGCCGTCGCACCGCCCGAAAAGGACGGCGGGAGCTATCGCCGTCGCGGCGGCGGAGACAAAGAGATAAAGGGCGAGTACGATGAGAACGACCCGGCCGACGCGAGCGAGCGAGGATATTTTCTTTTTTTCTTTTTCTTTTTTCAACTGTTACCTTATGTGAATATTGAATCTGCCGTGCGGGAGCTGACCGTTTATCCCGAGGATCACGAGAACGACGATCAGAACAACGTAAAGAATGAAAAGGACGGTCAGGGCGATGCTGACGGGAAGACCGACCTTGGAGAGGATCCGCCCGACCTTCGCCTTGTGGTGGACGGGGCCGTACGTGCTGACGTAATTTCTGACTTTTGAGAGCCCTATCGCCGCGAAAACGATCCCGAGGAACGAAAGGACCCACGTGCACGCGAACGCGAGCGAGAGGATCCCGAACGTGAGGATCGATTTCGCCGCCTCGTTTTCGCCGGGAAGCGTCGCCGGGGCGGGAGTATGGGGGTAGTCGTATACCGGCGTCGGGACGGAAGTCACGGACGCGCCGCATCCGGGACAGAACGTCGAGTCGTCGGGGATCTGCTTTCCGCAGTTTTTACAGAACATTGTCGTTGCCTCCTTGGAGTTTTCGGGGCGCCGCTTCCGCGGCGCCCCGATTTTGCAGTCCGGATTACTTGAGTGAATTCAACAGGCTGGCATAAGCGGCGGCGCCGCCGGCGGCGAGGATGATACCGTAGATGATATAGATGACGGTCGCGACGATGGTGACGATGATGCCGACGAGGCAGAGGATGTAGCCGACCTTGGAAGCGCCGGTGAGCTGTCCGCCCTGAGCGATATACTTCTTACCCTTGCTTCTGCCGATTGCGCCGAGGATGATGCCGACGATGAAGTTGAGGGCGATGGCGAGAATACCGAATACGAGAAGATTCGGCTGCGGGCCGACCGCCTGCTGGGGCTGCTGATACTGGGGCTGCTGATACTGGGGCTGCTGGTAATTGTTATCCATTTTTTACCTCTTTCCCGGGCTTTGCCCGAATTGTTTTTATGTTTTACGGGTTATCCCCGTTAAAACGTGAATCAAGATCTTCGATATATTTTATCACAGCGTCGTCGTATTTCTCCCTGTTGTTTATCCTGATGCGGGAGTGCTTTCCGCGGTCGAACCAGACGATCCGCTTCGGCGCCTTACACTTGTCGTAAAGGAGTTCCGCTTTCTCGGGGAGAGAGTACTGGTCCTCTCTGCTGTGGAGAAAGAGGATCGGTTTTTTGAGAAGCGATATGCGCTTTACGGGACCGTCCGTCACGACGTTCGCGCCGGAGATCGCCCAAATATGGAGCATGACGCCGTGAAGGATCGGAAACTGCCTCCTGTCGGGGCGGTCCTCCCTCATGTGATTGACGAACGACTCGTAAAAGTTGACGTACATCCCCTCGACGCCGATCGAGTCGACGTAATCGGGGCATTTGTCGCTGACCGCCGTAAAGAGAGCGGTCGACGCGCCGATGCAGATGCCGAAAAGAGTTATTTTTCCGACGCCGAAATCGTCGTGCAGCATACGGCTCCACTCGATCACGTCGCGGTACTCGCGGTAACCGAGCGACGAGATTTTCCCGTCGGATTCGCCGTGAGCGCGGTTGTCGATGACGAGGACGCTGCACCCCGCCCGTCTGAACGGCTCCGCGAAGAAATAGGAGTAGAGAAGGGATTCCATCCTTCCCGAGATTATTATCACGGCGCGGTCGCCGCCGAAGTCGAAATACTCGCCCGCGAGGCGGAGCCTGCCGCTTTTGACGGAGACGACCGTCTTCTTCTCCCGCCATTTCTCCTCCCACGCGAGCCCCTCGTCGAACATCCGTCTGTATTCCTCGTCGTCGGGGATGCTGCACTCGCGTCCCCACTTCTTTTTGCTGTTCCTTACGAGAAGGACGGAGTAAAGGACGTACGACATAACGAGGACAGGGAAGAGAAAGAGGAAGAGAAACGCCCCGACGAGAGCGAGGATAAGGATCACATACCACTCCATAGGCGCCTCACACGATACCGACGATCAGGGGATATATCTTCTGACCGCCTTCGATCACCGCGACGTCCATCATCGGATAACGGGCGGTGATCGCGTCCTCGAGCGCGGAGCACGCCTCGTCGGTCACTCCCTCGCCGCGGAAGACGACGCACGTCTCGCGGTCCCCGATCCCGTCGACGAGGCGGAGCGCGTCGGTCAGAGCGGCGATCGGATCGGACGCGACGCACGTCAGCTCGCCGTCCTGAAGGACGATCTCGTCGCCTTTCTTACAGCTTATTTCGCGGTAGCTGTAATCTCTCGACGCCGTCGCCTCCGAGAGCGTCACGACGCCGTCGATCCCGCGCTTCATCTGCGTTACGCGGCGGGCGACGTCGGTGCTGTCGCCGATATCCATGGCGAGAGCGAAATAGCCCTCGGCGACGCTTTCCGTCGGAAGAACGGTGACGGAGAGCCCTTCGAGCAGCTTCGCCGCCTGCTCGGCCGCGCGGATAACGTTTTTGTTGTTCGGAAGGATGACGATCTCGTCCGCATTTATGGCGGAGGCGGCGTCGACGAATTCCTTCGAGGACGTGTTCATCGTTTCGCCGCCGTCGATGACGGCGTCGCATCCGAGCTCGGAGAACGTCTTTTTCATCCCCTCGCCGTTCGCGACGGCGATGAAGGCGAGCGGCTTTCTCTTTCCTTTCCTGACGTGCTCGTTGTGCTGGACCTGCATATTTTCGAGCTTGAACGTCAGAAATTCGCCGTATTTCTGCGAAATGTGTATTATCGGAGCCGGCGTGAGCGTGTGGATATGGACCTTCACTCTCATTCCGTCGCGCACGCAGACGATCGAGGTCCCGCGCTTTTTCAGCGAGGCGATATACCGGTCGAGGTCGAACGGCTTGTCGGCGCGGCTGTCGTTCATGAGCTGAAGGACGTACTCCATACAGTACCCGTCGGTGAAGACGCTGTCTTCGTTGAAGAGGGAGTAGTCGACCGTTTTCTTTTCCTCCGGGATCTGCTTCCCGGGGTCGATATACTCGCCGAAGAGGTATTTGAGCATCCCCTCGAAAATCAGGATGAACCCGTACGCTCCGCTGTCGACGACGCCTGCGTCCTTGAGGACGGGGAGCATTTCCGGCGTCAGGGCGAGCGTCTTTTTCATCTCGGCGACGTACATCGAAAGGAGCGTGTCGATCGTCGTCGACCGTCCGATCTGAGAGCGGATGTGCTCGATCCCCTCGCGCGATACGGAGAGGATCGTCCCCTCGACCGGGTGGATGACCGACTGATACGCCGTGCGGTAGCCGCGGATGAGACCGTTCCTCAATTCACCCGGACCGAGAACGGAGCACCGCGAAAGCTCGGTCGAGAAGCCCTTGAAGAACTGAGAGAGGATAACGCCGGAGTTTCCGCGCGCGCCGAGAAGCATCCCGTCGCTGAGCGATTTCAGATAATCGCCCGCGTCGTCGTTCGCCTTTACGCTGTCGAGCGCGTGGCCGAGAGTCATTCTCATATTGCTTCCCGTGTCGCCGTCCGGGACGGGGAAGACGTTGAGACGGTTGAGCTCCTCTTCGTTTTTCACGAGGTTGGAAAAGCCGTTCCGGAGCATACCGTCGAGGTTGATACCGTTTATCTTTCTTGTCGGCATAAATAAGGAGGTCCTTTTCGGTTTGATGGAGCTGTTTATCCCGCGCGGGAGCGCGGATTTATCTGTCCTTTTCTTCCTTTCCCATCCGGCGGACGGTCTTCGGGAGAACGAAGGTGAGAGCGAACGCGACGAGCATCGCCGCGGCGCAGATGAGCGTCATCCAGACGATCAGGGAACCGCCCGCGCCGTCGCCCTTGAGACCGGTGAGAACGGGACCGGTGGCGATCCCGGCGGCGACCGCCGAGAAGAGGCCCTGAACGGCGAAGTACATCGCCGAATTCGAGTGTCCGGTCCTCGCCTCCTCGTCGGCGGCGAGCTGAGACGGGACGGAATATGCGACCGCGAAGAGCGATCCGATCGAGAAGGACGAAATGAGCCCCGCGACGACGGCGGCGACCGTTTTGACCGTCCCGCCCGCGAGACACGAGACGCCGAACATCGCGATCATACCGACCGCGTACGTCAGGAGCGTGTAGCGGAACGCGACGCCGAAGCCGTGACGCCGCAGGATCCTATTGTAGATCATCAGCGTGAACGGCACGGGTGCGAAGCAGCAGGACATCACGATCATCATACTCATCCCGGTCTTTGAGAAATACTCGTTGATACCGCCGAGGAAGAGCTGGACGCCGAACGTCATAACGGCGTAAACGCACATCCAGATTATGAAATCGCGGTTTTTGAACGTGTAGCCCATCGACTTCAGGATGCTGATCTTCGGCTCGACCTCGACGCCCGACGGATCGGCTCGCAGGTCCTTTTCCTTTATCATGAACATCGGGATCAGCATAAGAAGCGAGAGCGGAAGGACGATCATCGCGACGACGCGGATGTTGAGCCCTTTCAGGAGCGCCGCGACGAGAACGTAGCCGATTATGAAATAGAAGATATCGAAAACGCTCTTCGCGTTCGAGACGAGCGTTCTGTCGCGCTCGTTTTCGATGAACTCGGTGAACGTCGCGTAGTACGAGACCATCGTCAGCGTGTACGTCGTGTAGAAGAGACAGAGGATAACGCCGTAATATACGGTGTTGAGCACTGTCGCCTGACCGTGGATCGGCGTCACGAGGGTGAACAGCGCGTACGTGACGATGACGCCGCACAGACCGACGAGGATCGACGGACGTCTTCTGCCGAAGCGGGTGCGGAGGTTGTCGGAGATCGACGCCATCGGGATGTCGATGACGCCGTCGAGGATCTTCGCGATCAGCGCCATTACCGCCCAGAGCCCGAATGCCCCGGGAATGACGAGATTCGTCCCCTCGAACGTCTGATAAGGGATAGCCGCCTCTCCAAATCCGCCGACGATAAGGGCGGAGCAGAGATAGGAGCCCATCATCGTGTTGAGAAGATTGACGCCCATTCCGGACGCCGCGTAGAGGATCAGCCTGCCTCTTCCCTTGATCTTGTTCATTCGTCAGCCCTCTCTGTTCAGGAAGTTTTCGAGGATCGCCCGTTCGCGCGACAGATCCTTTGAGATGGGAGTCCCCGTGTAGTAAGCCGCCATAAGGCCGGGACCGATGTTGATCCCGCACGACGGGAACACGTCGTTTATATAGACCGCCTTCGGGTGAAATTTCTCCTCGATCAGACGTTTGTACTCCTCCGCCTGCGGAAGACGGTTCGTCTGAGCGATGAAGAAGATCTGCTCCTCCGGCCGCTCCACGGTGTTCTCGATGTAGTTGAGGAGCGCGGCGTACGCAGTCTTCGCCCCCTTGACCTTGCCGATGACGGTCGTCAGACCGTTGTAGTCGAATTCTCCGATCGGCTTGACGCCGGCGAGCGTCCCGAAGAACGCCTTCGCGTGGGTGAGACGGCCCTTCTTCGCGACGAAGGAGAGGTCGTCGAGCCATCCCGCCTGATGGAAGCGGTTTTTGTTCTCTTCGAGGTAAGCGACCGTCTCGGAGAGCGTTTTTCCCTCCGCTCTCTTCATTGACGCGTATATTACCATAAGACCGAACCCCGGTCCGAAGCGGAGAGTGTCGAGAACGTATATCTCGGCGTCGGGGTATTTCTCCGCGACCTCGTTCTTCGCGGCGCAGGCAAACCCGTACGCGCCGGAAATGCCGCTCGAGATCGTCATCGCGAGGACGGGAACGCCGTCCTTCGCGCATTGCTCGAACCGCTCGGCGAATTCCGCCGTGTTCGGCGGAGACGTCGTATACCCGTCGGGATTCTTTTTGAGATCGGCGTAGAAGTCCTCGCGGGAGACGGTGTCCCAAGACAGGAAAGCGGGGATCTCGGACCCGTCGGGGTATTTCAGGTGGCCGGGGACGGTGACGACGTCGTATTCCTCCCGGAATTTCGCTCCGAGGTCGCAGCTTGCGTCGGCGATGATTTCAAAGGTTTTCATATTATAACTCCTGTCGTGAATTTGCTTTGTCAAGGAAGGAGAGCAGCTTCTCCTTAAGCTCCGCGCCTCCCGCGGGGAAAGCGACTCCGTGCTGTCCCGTCTCGGGGACTGCCATCTCTTTTTCCGAGGCGCACGCCCCGAAGTTTTCCGTTCCCTCGGAGAGCGGGACGGTCCTGTCTTCCTTCCCGTGTATGAAGAAGACGGGGACGGACGCGCGCCGGAGCGCGTCGGGGGCGCTTTTTCTGATGCTGACGCCGAATTTCGCCTTTGCGTAAAGGCCGATCCACGGCATCATAAGAGAGCCGGGGAGACGGCGCCTTCCGCACTCCGTCATAAGCTGTTTTTTCGGGGAGGAATACCCGCTGTCGACGACGAGCGCCGTGACCGACTCGGGATCGAACCGGTCGGCGACCGACGAGACGGCGAAAGCGCCCATCGAGAGCCCGTAAACGACGATCTTTTTCGCCCCGAGCGTCTCCCTCGCGTATTCCGTCCATTTTATGATATCGTCGCCCTCGAGAAGACCGAGGGTCGAATTTTTGCCGCCCGATCCGTCGTGACCGCGCTGACGGATGAAGAGAAGAGAGTAACCGTTCTCCGCCATCATCCGTCCCTGAATGGGAAAATTGATCTTCGGGGACGCGCGGTATCCGTGGCAGAAGACGACGACGCGGTCGGACGTCCCGACGACGAGGTCCGCGCCGAGGCGCGTCCCGTCGCGCGCCGTGATCTCAACGCGCCGGGGGTTTTTCGATTCAATGAAGTTGTAGGCGGCGATCATCTCGCCGAGGTACGGGGTGAAGCGCGGATCGTCCTTCGAGCCGTCCGATCCGAGCGGAGCCATTTTGGCAAAGATGAAGTGCGCCGCGGTGAACGCGGGGCCCACGATGAAAACGGCGTACAGGAGGACCGCCGCGGCGGCGATATACAGCGCGATCACGGGGCGCCTCCCTCGACCGGCTCGGGGTCGATAAGGCGGATCGCGCCGCCCTCCTCACGGAAGACGAGTACCCTCTCCGAACGGTCGCCGCATACCGAGACGACGACGTCGCCGACGCGGTACGTGACGGCGCGGCAAGCCGTCGTATCGACGGCGGACGGGGAGAACGATCCCTTTCCGGTCCTTTTGAATTCCGCTTCCTTTCTCGTCCAGCAGACGAGGAACGAAGACGGATCGGCCGCGTATTTTTCCTTTTCTTTTTCGGTGAAGAAGCGTTCGCGGAGCTTTTCCGCTTTCTCCCCTCCGAATTTCCGGTCGAAGTCGGAGACGCTCTCGGCGTCGATCCCGACGGGTCCGTTCGAGACCGCGACGGCGACCGCGCGTCCGGTGTGGGAGAGGGAGAAGTCGAAGCCGTCGGCGCACCAGCGGCCCTGGGAGGTCTTTCTGAATCTCACGTCGGAGATATCGACGCCGAGGGATCGGCGAAGGGCTTCTCCGAGCAGCTTCCAATCGGTAAACTTCGCCGCTTTCAGCGACGCGCTGCGGCAGGAGGCGATCTCCTCGCCGCGCTCGGGCGGCGCGACGGGGGCGTACTCCGGGTCGTCCGGGATCGGGGCGAGGTAGACGTCGCAGATCGGACGGGAGAGCCATCTTTTCCGCGCCTCTTCCTCCACGGAGCACCGGCTGACGCCGAACGCGCACTCGTTGACGAAGTGCTCGCAGTTGTTGTGGATTATGTTGTAGCCTGTCTCGCCGAGACGGGCGCGCGCCGCGGCGACCGTCTTTTTGGGCGAGCGTTTTCCGATCTTTTCGCGGAGCGTGTATTCAGCCCGCTCGATTATCGACCCGCACGAGAACGTGTCGGCGTCCGTCGCCGTGACGGTCAGCCTTTCGGGGCGGTCCCGGTATTCGGGAACGGGCGGCAGCCCGAACGCGATTATTTCGTCTTCCGAGACGAAGACGCCGTAGTGACGGATCGACCCGATCCTGACTCTGACGATATCGCCGTACCGGCACTCTCCGGGACGCCACTTCATCCGAGTTTATTCCCTATGTACGTGACGACGTCGCCGAGCGTCGCAAAATCGCCGACGCCGACGTCGTCAAAGCGGATGCCGAATTCCTCCTCGATCGCGATGACCATATAGAGCATACTGACGGAGGAGAGGCCGACGTCCGTCATGAGGTTCGACTCCTCCGTGACGGAGACGGGAGCGGTCCCGTCTCCCGCGGAGGCGAGGATACCGCGCAGTTTTTCGATTATTTCTTCTCTCTTCATGAAAACTTCTTATACCTCACGATCTTCATCGCCGGCGTTCTCTCGAAGTCGGTCTCCCTGACGGTGATACGGCTGACGCGCGAGAACGGAGGAAGCGTTTCGTTGATCTTTTCGAGCTCCGCGACGATAAACGCTCCGCGTTCCTCGGGAGCGACGCCGGAAAGTTCCGACAGACGGGGAACGACCTCGAGCGCGAGGATGCGCCCGCCGAGCTCGTTCTCGTCCTCGAATACCTGCGAGTCCTGAATGAACGGAGCCGCGTTGAAGCGCGCCTCGACCTCGGCGGGGGAGACGTTCTCTCCGCTCGGGAGAACGATGATCTCCTTCGTCCGTCCGGTGATGTACAGATATCCGTCCTCGTCGATCCGGCAGAGGTCGCCGGTCCTGAACCATCCGTCCTCGTACGCATCCTCTCCGGCGCCGCCGACGTAGCCGAGCATCATATTGCGGCCCTTCAGGAGCAGCTCGCCGTCGTCGTTGACGCGGATCGACTGATGCGGGAACGGGATGCCGACCGACTCCGGCTTCGACACGCTCTCGGGGTTGCCCGAGACGAGGTTCGCCGACTCGGTGAGGCCGTATCCGGCGAGGAGCTTGACTCCGATCTTGTCGTATTCCCCGATGAGGAACGGAGAGACGGGGGCGGCGCCGCAGATTATCGTTTTAAGGTCGTCCCCGAGCATATTTTTTCCGAATTTCCGCGACAGGTTGAGCGCCATTTCCGCGAGCGCCGGGACCATTACCATGATCGTGGGGCGGAAGACGGCGACGTCGCGGAACATATCCTTGTTGTTGCGGCAGATAAAGAGCGTGCTCCCCGTGTAGAGAGACGTCATGAGATTCCTTATGAGCCCGAAGACGTGAGTCAGCGGGAGGATGAGAAGGTATCTCTGACCGAAGACGTCGGGATAGCCGTAGCACCCGTTGACGGTCCCCTGCATAACGGCGTCGTTCGAGAGGACGGCGCCCTTGCTCTTTCCCGTCGTGCCTCCGGTGAAGACGACGGCGCACGGGTCGTCGGGCGACGCGGAGACGGCGTCCGCCGCCTCGTCCGCGGCGTCGTCGGTCTTTATGAGGGCGACGTCGGGGCGGCGCTCCCTCACGACCGCGAGGCGGTCCGCGAGGGATCCGTCGTATACGATCGCTCCCGTCTCCGTTATCATCGAACAGCCGAAGACGGTCGGGGCGTCGAGGTGGGGCGGGAGGGCGACCGCGGCGTGACCGGACGTCACGGCGGCGATGAACGCCTTCACGAATCCGTATGAATTCGGGGCGAGGATACCGATCTTTTTATCCTTCGGGATATCCGAGAAGAGCGCGCGCATCCGGGCGGCGTCCTCCTCGAGGCGGGCGAACGTGACCGTCTCATCGCCGTCGATCACGGCGACGCGGTCGGCGTATCCGAAAATACAGTTCTGCCACATCTCCGTGACGGTCCCGTATTCGCGGATCTTCTCGAACTGCTCCGCGTCGGTGTACTTTCTGAACAGATCTCTTGTCTCAAAATCGTAGTATTTCGGCATATCGGGTCTCCCTTATACCAGCGTTTTCAAAAATTCTTCCTTGTCGCGCACTTCGCGGGCGATCTTTTCGATCGTCGCGAAGGACGGGGCTTCCGCGTATTCGGCGGCGACGTCGATCGGCTCGCCGATCGCGAACCGCGCTCTCTGCCACACGCTCTTTCTCGGCTTGACGTAGACGGGGACGATCGGGACCTTCGCCCGGAGCGCCATCAGCGCCATCCCGGATTTGAACGCGCCGAGCTCGCCCGTTTTTTCCTCCTCGGCGATGCGCCCCTCCGGGAACATCGAGACGAGCGACCCCTCGAGAAGAGCGTCCGTTATCGCGCGAAGGGAGGAGACGTTGAAATTCTCCCTGTCGATCGGGATGCAGAGGAACGCCCGGAACAGAAGGCGCGCGCGGGACTCGAAAAACTCCTTCCCGCAGATGAAACGGTGGCGTCTGTACCACACGGCGAACATCACGTAGAGCGGATCGAAAAATCCGTAGTGGTTCGCCGCGACGAGCGCGCCGCCCCTGATCCTCTTTTTCGCCTTTTCCGATTCGTATACCCATTTCGGCCTGAAAAGGAGAAGACCGGGCAGCCCCGCGGTGAGCTTGACGAAATCGTAAAACAGATACCTCGGCGAGAACAGCTTATTTTTTTTCTTCATTGAGCTTGTTTTCCAGTTCGATTATCCGCTCCCGGAGCTTCCGGGAGACGTTGATGAGGTCTTCTTTTTCTCCGGCGTTTTTGTCGGAGAGACAGCGGACGTCGATCGGCTCGCCGATCATGACGTGCGCTCTCTTCCTTCCGAAGTACGAGCCGTCCGTCACGACGGGTATCACCGGGACGCCGGAGCGGAGCGCGATGAACGCGGCGCTCGTCTTGAATTCGAGCGGCCTTTCCTCGCCGGGGCGCGGCAGGCGGCTCTCCGGGAAGATGCCGACGACGCCTCCGCGGCGCAGGATGTCCTCGGACTTCGCGACGAAGGAGAAATTGAACCCGTCGCGGTCGACGAAGATTCCGCCGAGCATCCTGAGAAAGAGCCCGAGAAATCTTTTTTTGAACAGGACCTCCGCCATCTGGAAGCGGAGCGTCCGCGAGAAGAAGACGAACATCCAGACCGCGTAGTCGAAGACGGACGTGTGATTCGAGATTATGATCGCCGGACCCCTGATCCGCCGGGAGCACTTTTCCGTTTCGCGGTGGATCTTCGTGCGGAAGCAGAAGAACTGAACGGGCCAGCCGGTGATCTTGACGAAGGCGGTAAAGAGCCGAATAAGCAAATCAGACACCCCCGGAACGAGTTATATACTCCGAGAGGGAGCGGACGGTCACGGGACCGCTTTTCTCCTCCCCGGGCATCGGCACGCCGAATTCCGAGGTGATCGCGGTCATCATGGCGAAATAGTCGATGCTCGTGCCTCCGCAGTCGAGGAAGAAGTCGGCGTCCGGCGCGATCTCTTCGTCCTCTCTGCCGAGCGCCGCGGCGAAATGAGTCCTGACTCGGGCGGCGAGGGCGTCGAGCTCTCCGCCGTCGTCCCTGTCCGTGAGGCGCTTTTCGGGGAGCTTGCCGTCGCGATACTCCGCCGAAAGCCGTCTGCGGTTGAGCTTGAATTCGTCGGCGTTGAGAAGAGGCGCCGTGATATACGCGACGCGGCTTATCATGGACGAGAGGCCCGAGGAGGCGATCTTTTCCCTCGTTTCCGCGTCGATCGCGGAGAGTTTTTCTCTCGTCGCGAAGGGACCGACCTCGACGAGGAGGACCGTTTTTTCGCCGTCCGGCGTCGGAACGCCGACGAGACAGACGCGGGGCGATCCCGACGGGGCGACGAGAGGCTCGATAAGGTTCGGGTTGAGGTTTTCGCCCTCCGGTCCGACGATGAGATCGTCGCGCCGTCCCTCGATCCTGTAGTGACCGTCCTCGCACACGGCGAGATCGCGGGTGGAGAACCAGCCCTCCGTCTTCTTTTTGACCCCGCCCTCGATGATATACCGGGCGACGACGCCTCCCCTGACGAGGAGCTCGCCGTCTTCGCCGATCCTGTATTCCGCGTTCTTCATCGGCTCGCCGACGAAGCGGCCGAGAAGGTATTTCTTCTTTCCGGACGTCTCAAACGACGTGATCCCGATCTCTGTCATTCCGTACCCGTCGGCGAGACGGTAACCGACGGCGTTGAAGAAGCGCATTACCCCTGCGGGAACGGCGGAGCCGCCCGTTATCATGAAGCGGACGCTGTCGCCGAAGAGATTGTCGCGCACCTCGCGGAAAGCGACGCGCGAGAACGCCCGCGAGACGCCGTCCGGGAGCTTTTCCCAGAGTCTGACGGCGCGGAGGAACTTATTTTCGGTCTTTTCCCCGCGCGCTTTTATCGTTTTCATGGCCGCGGAGTACGTTTTTTCCCAGAAGAGGGGAACTGCGAAGATATGGGTGACGCGGTGGCGTCTTATCGTGTTGACGATCGTCTCCGGCGAGAGGTCCGCGAGGTGGACGAACGTGCGCGAGAAAAAGGCGAACCAGATATAGACGGCGATGAGGCCGAAGACGTGGTAAAACGGAAGAAAATCGAGGAGCTTGAGCGAGCCGCCGCAGTGCTTCTTGACGACGCGGCACCGCTTTATAAGGTCGGCGCTCCCGATGATCTGACAGTAGAATTCCTCCGCCGTGAACGCGCAAATTTTGACGTTTTCGGTCGTGCCGGAGGACATGACGAGGATCTCTCCGCCGAAATCGCCGGGCTCGACGGGCGCCCCGGCGGAAAGAGACGCCGGGTCGACGCGGAGAAGACCGAAATCGCGCTTTTCCGAGATGACGGCGGAGGCGCCGACGGTCCGGAGCGCGTCCCGGAGCGTCCCGTCGGGGAGACGCAGATTGAGGAGGAGGGGGGAGAACCCGGCGGCGAGCGCCGCCCAGAACGACTCGATCCAAAGGAGAGAATTCTCCATACAGAGCCCGATCACGCCGCCCTCGCGGCCCGGAAGCGCGGCGCGGAGCGCGCCCGCCATGACGAGTATCCTGTCGCGCGACTCGCCGTACGTCGTCTTTTTTATGCGGTAGCCCTCGCTCGCCTCGTACATGATGTTTTCTCTTTCCGAGAACATGAGGTCGAACATCGTCGCGAAGGTCTTCGGCGAGGAGGCGAAACGGGCGAGCTTTGCGTTTACGTAGGCGTTGATCGTTTTATACCCGCCGAGGCCGTAATCCATAAGAAAAACTCCGAATGAAGCGCGAAAGACGCCGCTTGACATTATTTGATATATTGTAACATATTGAGACGCGAAATGCAATATTCAGAAGCGTAACGCACTTTAATTATATTATTCTTGACGCGGAAGTATTTTCCGGGTCTTTGTCCGCTCCTCCGGCTCGTTTTTCCGGGCGCGGGATTTACCGCGCGCCGAAGGATCGAGCGAATCATTCCGCGTTCCGCGCGCCGCGCCCCGCAAGGGATCTCGGCGGGTTGAATTGTTCTTCGATTTATGGTACAATTAAAAGACAATATCATCCGGAGGGATCATCTTTTATGAAAAAGACACTGACGCTGACGGCGGCGGCCGCCGTCCTTCTGGCGTTTATATCGGGGTGCGCGCGAACGTCCTCTCCGGGATCGCTCGAGACCGCCCCGTCGATCTTCACGAGCGCGGAAACGGAAACGGCGTCCGTGACGGAAACGGAGACCGGGACCGAGCCGACCGACGAGACGGACGCCGGGACGGAAGAGACCGCGAAGGCGAGCGACTTCGTCTGGAAGCGCGACGCGGACGGCAAAGTCTGGCTCGACGCTTACGTCGGAGTCTTCTCCTACGTCGCCGTTCCGGCGACGGTCCCCGAAACGGGCGAGGAAGTGACCGGGATCGACGCCTGGGCGTTCAGGGACAACGCGAACCTCAAGAAGGTCGTCATTCCCGAGGGAGTGACCGAGATCGGAAAGGGCGCGTTCATGTACTGCGCCGCGCTCGAGGAGGTCAAGCTCCCCTCCTCTCTCAAAACGCTCGGCTCGCAGGCGTTTTACCGCTGCGAGAGTCTGAAGACCGCGACGGTCCCCGAGGGCGTGACGGAGCTCGACTACGCCCAGTTCATGCTCTGCACGTCGCTCACCGAGGTGAATCTGCCGTCGACGCTCGCAAAGATCGGCGACGACGCTTTCTTCAGGTGCGACGCTCTCGTGACGATCAATTTCAGCGGGGGCTGGGACAAGTGGAACGCGATCGAATTCGGAAACAACGCGCTTCCGCAGTATTATCACTCGATAAACTGTCTGGGGTAGCCCGGATTTTACCGACTTCGCCGTTTTTCTTTGAAGTTTCCCGATAAAGAAAAAAAGGAGAGACGAAAATGGCAAAGAAAATCACAAGCTTGCTTCTCGCGGCGCTTCTGTTCTTCTCGCTCGCGCCGATGACGCTCGCGGCGACTCCCGCCGATTTCCGGGATATGCCCGCCGAGTCTCACTGGTCGTACGAGGCGCTCAGCTCCGCGATAGCGAACGGTCTTCTTAACGGCTCTGGCGGAAAGCTCTTCCCCGAGTCGAATCTGACGCGCGCCGAGATGGCGGCGATCGTAAACCGCGCGTTCGGCGCGACGGCGACGGCGGACATCAGCGCGTTCCGCGACGTGAAGACGACCGACTGGTTCTACACGGACGTCGCGAAGGCGGTCAGAATGGGAACGTTCAACGGCTCCGGCGGAGGAAAGATGGAGCCGGACGACCCGATCCTGAGAGAGCAGGCGTTCACCGTCGTGTGGCGCGCGCTGAAGCTCGAACCGGGAGACGCGTCCGCTCTTTCGAAGTTCTCGGACGCCTCAAAAATATCCGACTACGCGAAGGGTCCGATCGCCGCGCTGGCGGCGGCGGGCTACGTCAACGGATCGGGCGGACGGGTCAATCCGACCGACACGATCACGCGCGAGGAATTCGCGCAGGTTTTCCATAACGTCATCAAGAAATACGTGAGGACGGCGGGCGAGGTCACCGGCGACGTCAAGGGCAACGTGATCGTCAACGCGCCCGGCGCGATCCTCACGGGCATGAAGATCGACGGCGACCTCATCGTCGGCGAGGGAGTCGGCGACGGCGAGATCGTTCTCGACGCCGTCGAAGTGACCGGAAGAGTCGTCGTCAGAGGCGGAGGCGAAAACTCCGTAATTATAAAGAACGGCTCGACCGTCGGCAGTATCGTGATCGGCAAGACGGGCGACGGAGGCGTCCGCGTCCGCACCGAGGAGGGCTGTCGCGTCGAAGTTGTGACAGTCGACGACGGCGTCGACGAGATCATCCTCGAGGGCGAGCTAAACCAGGTCAGGATCGACACCGACACCCCCGTCGTGATCCGCGACGCGTCCGTGATCGGGCTCACCGTCTCGGCGAGCGGCGCGGACGTCACCGTCGAGGGAGACTCGAACGTTATCGCCGCCGAGATCAGGGAGGCGGCGAGCGGAGCCGCTCTGACGGTCGGCAAGGAAGCCGGTATCGGCGACCTCACGTCTTACGCCGAGAGCGCGGTCGTCGCGGGCGAAGGCAAAATCGCCACGGCGTCGGTCTCGGGCGACAACACCAGATTCGATATCGGCGGGACGCAGCTCACCGTCGCCGCGGGAACGGAGGGCGTCAGCGAGAACGGCGAGGCCGTCGCGGGCGGATCGTCCGTCCTGACCGGCGGCGAGCCGCCGCACGTCCACACGTGGGGCGAGGGCGTCGTGACGCGCGAGCCCTCCTGCACCGAGCCCGGAGTCAGGACATTTACCTGCGAATGCGGAGAAACGCGGACCGAGGAGATCCCCGCGCCCGGCCACGACTGGGACGAGGGAGTCGAGACGAGGGAAGCGACGAGAGAAGAGGACGGCATAATCACCTTCACGTGCCGCCGCTGCGGCGCGACGCGCGAGGAGCCGGTCTCCTACGCTCCGTACGTCGTTCTTGCGACCGACGGGGAAGGACACTACGAACCGGTCTTCTGCCGCACGCTCGACGAGGCAATAGCCGAGGCGTCGAAATATCCGACTCACAACGAGCCCGGCGAGCCAGAGTGGACCGAGCACGTTCCGATCAATCTCTTCGGAGCGGACGTCATCGACAACGTCAGCATTCCGGCGGGCTATACTCTTACGGTAACGGGTGATCTCGCCCTCTCCGGATCGATCTCTCTCGGATCGTCCGACTATTCGTTCTGCCCCGGATGCGGCGCCGGAAGGATCCAGGTCATGCTCAAGGGCGATACGACCTTCTCCGTCAACGGCGTGACGTACTTCGACGGGGACGGCGCGGAGGACGGGCTCTTTACGACAAACGGGGGAGAGGACTCGCTGGCGCTCCTGACGATCAGCGGTATGCGCGCCGTCGATAAATCGGACGACCCGGACGACGAATATCTCTTCGCGAAGCCGTGGTTCTGCTTTGAGATCGCGCGCGGCGACCGGATCGACTACACAATAAACGGCGACTTCGACCTGTCCGATTCGTTCGGAGGTCTCCTCGTCGAGAATGGAGTCGGAAAGGTCTTCGTAAAGGGCAGACTCGATATCAGTGAATTTAACCTGTGGGACGGCGAGGTCGTCTTCACGGGAGACGACGCCGCGCTCACCGTCTTCGGTCGGAAGATAGCGGGCACGACGGACGAATATTTGTATCACGTTACCGAAAAGGGCGATGACGGCGAGTGGTTCTCGTTCCTCCCGGACGGCAGCGCCATAACGGCGAAGGCGGTCACGATGACGGACGATGCGGAAGCGTGGAATATCGAGCTCAGGGGAACGGAAGAGGAAGGACTCGACTTCACGGTCGCGGACGGCGTGATCCTCACGGTGGGCCATAACGTCATGTTCGGTGAAAAAGTCAGAATAATAAACGACGGTTTGATCTCCGTCCGCGGACGGGAAAGCTTCGTCTTCGGCTCGCTCCTCAACCGCGGCGTCCTCCGCCTCGAGGTCGGAGAGGCGTCGTACGGGGGCGATTCATCCCTCATTTTCGAGGAGGGTTCTCTCCTCAGGAACGAAGGCGCGATCATGATCGGCGCGTCGGCGGATGAGAACGGATGGAGAAGATCTCGTCTCACCGTCAACGGAACGTTTGAAAACGCCGAAGGCGCCGTCGTCGACGACCGCGGCGAGCTCGGCTTTTTCAGGGCGACCGTGACGAACGACGGTCTCATCGTGAACGGCTCCCTGACCGGGACCGGCGAGGGCTTCGACGGCGGACGCTCGGATCTGAGCGCTGAGGATTCGTCGATCGAAAACCGCGGCAGGATCGTCAATAACGGTCAGATGTTTTTTAACCGCGCCGGGTACTCTCAGACGGCGGACGCGAAGTTCGAGACTTACAACTCGTCCGGCTTTGAGGTATGGGGCGGCGCCCTCGCCGTTCCGTCCGGATCGGAGTTTTACAACGAGGGATATATGCGTATCACCGACGACTACGGCGGCGAAGGATTCAGATGCGACCTCTCGGCGTTCGAGGACTTCTTCACCGTCTGGAACACCGAGGGGAACGACTCGCACTGGTGCGATTTCAACGCCGACGTCTCTACGACGGAGGGATACGCCGAGGCGGTCGCGGAGCAGGCGAAGCGACCCGACAATATGAAATACAACCGCATGACGTTCCGCGACGATATCACGTTCGCGGAGGACGTCACGTTTGAAGGATTCGACGGCTACTGGCTCGAGAACAAATCGGTCGTGAGATACGTCAGATGGACCGACGACGGTCCCGTGGAGACCGACCCGACCGACCCCGAGGCGCATGAGGATTATCGCTCCGCGGGCGTCGCCGTCACGGTCGCCGATGGCGCGACGCTCACCGTCGCGGGCGGCAGTACGGTCATCGTTACGGGCGCGGACCGCGAGTTCGACGACTTTTCAAGCGTTCTCGCCGTTCGCGGTAAGCTCGTGATCGAGAGAGGGACGGAAGAGGAGCGGAACGAAGACGGCGAAGTTACCGTTCCGTGGCGTCCCGACGGCAGGATCGAGATCTGGGAGGACGGTTCGTTCGACGCCGAGGGCGGCGAGGTCGATTGCGGCGGCTTCTTCGAGGTGAGGTATATGGAGGCGAACCGCGAAGAGAACGGCGAGACGGTGTGGGAAGGAACCTTCTGCCGTCCGGAGCATACCGTTCTCCGCGGCTTACCCGAAGAAGCGCAGTTTACCGCGGAGGCGCGCTCCGAGGCGGGCTTCGTTCTTGCGGCGACGTCTGAGGACCCCCTGTTCACGGGTATCAGAGTGAGAAACGACACGACGATCGCGCTCCGTGGGGACGTGACGGTCCGCCTCGGAGTTACGGTCGATATCGAGGGCGCGAGCGGTCTTATCGTCGAACACGGCGCGACGCTGACGATCTCCGGCGGATCGACGTTCTTCAACAACGGCGACGTCACCGTCTGGGGAGACCTCACGATCGACGGATTTTTCATAAATAATCAGTCGCTTGAGATCGGCGCCGTCACCGGCTCCGAGAAGGCGACCGTCACCGTCAACGGACGGTTTGAAAACAACGACCGCGTCGCGGTATACGCGACCGGCGCCATCGTGATCGGCGGCGATTTTGAAAACCGCCGTGACCCGATCGACGTCACGGTCCTCTCCGGACCGCATAACGCGCCGGAGGTATCCGGCGCCCGCGTCCTCGGACCCGTCACGCTGACGAACGAGGGCGGCGAAGGCCCCGGACACTTCCATAATTGCGAGTTCACCGGCGACGTCACCGTCGTCTGTTACGACGGCGAGGACCGGTTCGACCTCGATTTCGGCGTCTGTCGGTTCTCCGACGGAGTCCGGATCCTCATGAAATACGTGGGATACGAGGGAGACGGATACAACATGGAGGGCTTCGGTATCGGAAACGACGAGGTCTGGTACTGGCTCGAGCCGCATATCTTCTCTCTCGGCGATGATCCCTCGGTCTTCATCGGCGTCTGCGACGAGAATATCCGATTCGGACTGACTCTCGACGGGCAGCCGCTCGAATTCAGGACCGATCTGATCCCCGAGGATAACAAGACGCACCTCAACAGTCCCGACGAAGGGTTGTGGTTCACCGCGGAAAAGGACAACGCTCCCGATCTGGAGCTGACCGTCAGCATCCCCGACCTCCCGACGATCGTATTCGACCGCGTTCCGCTCAAACCCGAGTGGGAATGGGATTAAGAGTTGACAGCGGACAGTTGACGGCGAAAAACCGGCTGATTTTTCATCAGCCGGTTTTTTTGCGCCGCCGCCGTTTTTTTGTCGGCGTTTTTTGATTTGATAAAACCCGACCGCCAAAAAATCAACCCGCGGTTCAGAAGGGCTGTCTTAACGGTGTCTGTTATTTGTCTCCGGGAAGTGGTACAATACGATCGGAAACAGACGTCGGTTCCGAATTATTATGGGAGGAAAAAGAAATGAAAATCAATATCGGGGCGAACATAAAACGGCTTCGCTCGGCGAAGGGAACAACTCAGGAACAGCTCGCCGACGCGGTCGGCGTGACGTACGCTGCGGTCAGCAAGTGGGAACGCGGGGAATCCCTGCCCGATATCACGCTTCTGCAGCCGCTTGCGTTTTATTTCGGCACGACGCTTGACGAGCTGATGGGCTACGACAGAGAAAGAGTCAACGAGGAGATCGAAAAGATACTTGCGGAATACCGGAGACTGTACCGCGTCGGCGGCGACTTTGAAAAAGCGCGGGAGGTCATCGAAAACGCCTACCGCGAATACCCGAACGACTACCGGATCATGAACTGTTGGATGTGGAACGTCGCCGGAGACGCGGCGGACAACGATCCGCGGGTCCTGATCGCGCACAAGGAGGAATTTGAGGCGATCACCGACAAAATAATCGAGGGATGTACCGAGGAGGCGATCCGCCTCAACGCGTGGAATATGAAAGCGAAGATCCTCCACGCGGAGGGCGATACCGAGGGGGCTCTCTCGATCTACGAAAAGAAATTTGTCAACTGGTATATGACCGCCGGACAGAAAATCGAACAGCTTTACGCCAAAGATACTCCGGAGTTTTTGCGGCAGGTCCGGAGGAACATGCTGGAGCTCGCGGCGTTCGCCGCAGACAAGCTCTGCAAATCCGTCTATTTCGACGCTTCCGTTTCTCTCTCCGAAAGGATCGAAAAAGCAGAGTATTACGGCAGAAAACTGTTCGCTCTCGCGGAGGAGACAGGAGAACCCTGCTTCGTCAGTTTCGCCCGGTCGTTCTGGGGACGGCTCAGAAACGACGTTCACTTCCGCGGCGGCGGCGAAGAGGCGGAAAAGCGCGCGGCGGCGATGGAAAAACGCCTCGATGACCTCATGGGGGATCGTCGACGGTGAACGCGACGAAGAGGAAGCGCCTGAACCGAGCAGAGATAAAAGAGATTCCGGAAACATAATGAATCAATAATTACATATGTCAAAGCATTTTTGTTTCTCAAACGAAACAATGTGCATTTATATTGTTTCGTTTCACATTAGTTTTGTTTCGAATATCTTGACATTGGTGATGTAAAGATATATAGGATCCGTCAAGATGGCGGACAGGATCGTGAGAGAAATGATGGGACTTTAATCGGGAAGGAAAACAAAAATCGTCGCGAAAAAAGGAATAAAGTCGTTTATTACGGTGAATTTCAAAATATTCAAAGAATTTAGAACAAAAATATTGTTTTAATCTTGATAATGTGATATACTATCACCGTAGGAGGTGCGCAAATGAAACTTCTGAAAGTGACGGCAAATAACTTTAAAAACTGCGGTGAGAATTTTTCCGTCGACTTTGTCGCGGTATCGAGAAAGACGGAAGAGGATAAAGAGTATGAGCTTCTTAAAGTTGATGACGAGCTTTTTGTCTTCAATACCATGGCGTTCGTCGGCAAAAACGCATCCGGAAAGACGTCTGTTCTTGACCTTCTGGATTGCTGCTATTCGATTCTCGGCGAATTCAGACTGGAAGGTAAGCATTACGGATATGAAGGCATAGAACTTGAAATCGTATTCTATCACGAAAAGCAGATCTATCTGTATACAACAAAGCTGAAAAACGATCCGACTCTCTCGAACAAGGCGATCTTTGAAGACGAGCGTTTATTTGTCAAGCCGTATTACAAATCCAACGTCAAGAAGCTGTACGACAGAAACACGTTTACCGAAATGAAAGATTTCGGCTCGCTTCCGGAAGATACCTCAAAAGTGTTTTTCATCTTGAAAAAGAAACAGACGAGAGCGTTGTTTTTTGACAGCTTTGAATACGGAGCAGACACGTATCAGGTCCTTTTCAAGGCGATGACAAACTATCAGATTGACGATGAAGTGATGATGGACATCGTGCGGATATTCGACGACAACATAAAAGGGCTGTCAAGAATAGACGATCACAACTACGAACTCAGTTACGCCGATACAAACGTAATTCTCTCCGACGCTCAGCTGATATATATGCTGTCAAGCGGGACCACCAAAGGACTTCTTCTCTACACTCTGGTCGTGGCGTCGCTGAAGCAGGGATTCGATCTTCTGATAGATGAAATCGAAAACCATTTTCACAAAACGCTGGTCGAGAACATCATAAGCCTGTATAAGGACAAAACGGTCAACCGCCGTAACGCTTCGCTTGTTTTCACAACCCATTACTGCGAGCTGCTCGATCAGTTCGGGAGAATGGATAACATCTGGATCTGCAAATCAAGCGGCAAGCTGAAGCTTGATAATATGTATTCAGACTATGATATCAGAGGAGAACTTCTGAAAAGCAAACAGTTTTACGGGAACGCATTTCAGACGGCGGTCAATTACGACCTGCTGATGAAATTGAAAAAGAGGCTCAAAAAATGAAGGCGCTGATAATGTGTGAAGGTCCCAACGAGCTCGCCGTCATTCAAATGCTTCTTGACAACGAACGCCTCATCTTCTCCGAGGACGATCTGCTGGGATTGAGACCGTATTATGCGAAACAACTCAATTCTGCTATAAAGACAGAGCTGAATATCTATCCCGGAAGCGACGTTTGCATTTTTCGGATTGGGGATACTTTGACAGATGAGCTTAAAATCCCTTCGGATTACAAAGGGAAAATCGAACGGGTTGAAAGGTACTGCACCAAACCTGAGCTCGAGATCCTTTTGATAATTTCCGAGGACATATGGGATGAATACAACAAGGACAAGTCAAAACTCAAGCCCAAAGAGTTCGCAAAAATGAACGTCAAGTGCGACAGGAAACGATATGACAACAGCACGAAGTTCTATGAGGAATACTTCAAGAAATATGGTTATGACAAATTAGTTTGGACAATTGAGGAATACAAGCGCTTGAAAAAACATAAAAAGGGGGAACATTTCTTAGCGGAGCTGCTTAAATAAGTTTGAATCGTTGACTGTCAAAAACTCAATAATTCACACAAATCGCCGTCTGCCCGGACGGCGATTTCTTTTTGAAAGGAGGCCAACTTGATGGAGATAAAGATAAACAAAGAAATCAGGAACTAGAGTCAACTGTTTACGTTTTTTTGACTTTCTTAAAAAAACAAAAGGTCCTCAATCATCCTTCAAGAGGCATTTGGGGGCACCTTTGGGGGCACCTCAAGGTGCCCCCATACGATATTCAGCGATCTTTTGCGTGTCCTTTACCTTCCCGAAATGAGGAAAGAGAAATCCCGCAAACCCTTGTAAAATAAGGGGTTCGCGGGATTCTTTCTCGTTCAGGGGCACCGGGACTCGCCCGATCGCGCTGCCGCGCGACGGCACGCACACGTCGGCAAAAATGCTCCCCCGGAGCATTTTTTTCCGCCCGCTTTGCGGGCTCCCTCCTTTTCGAGTCTTAGCACCCTTCTTCTGAACGAAAAAAGACACCTTTTGGTGTCTTTTTTCATTCAGGGGCACTAAGACTCGAACTCCGCGTTGCGCCTTCGTGGAGCGGGTGTATTCGACACCTTAGCGCATCGCGCCGAAAAAATCCCTGCGGGGGCACCGTATGAAACTACCGTATTTTGCGACTCGAACTCTCGCTTTGTCGCTTTGCGAGCAAAGTGGTAAAAAACCTTCGGTTTTTTCCTGCGATAGAAATGTGAAAAACTGATACTGAAGAGCGCAACGCGCCGAAATGCTCCTGATGAAGTATGCTTCAATTCGAGCAGGACTCGTAAAATACTTGATTATGTTCAAATGATATGATATTATGTTTTTATGAAGAATTGTTTTGGAATATTGCTTTGACAACATAATAGGAATTATGTTGTAGCTTTCTTCTACATCAGCAAAGGGAGAATTAGTCTTGGAGGAAAAAGAAGAGAAATATGTGGTTTTGGGTATTTATGTTGATTATAGACTTATTGATGCCTATATGCTTTATTATTTTTGGATTGATTTATATCAAAAAGCCACCTGAGAAGATAAATAATTATTCTGGTTATCGAACTTCAATGTCAATGAAAAACTCAGAAACATGGGTATTTGCACACAAAGCATTTGGCAGAATATTGTTGCCATTAGGCTGTATTTCATTATCAATTGATGTAGTCGTCGCTGTTTTAATATTTAATCGAAATCTTATTACAATATCAATAATAGGTGGTATTGAGGTCTTTGTTCAATTATTATCCTTGTTCATATCGTTCATATTTGTTGAAAGAACCCTAAAAAGAGAATTCGATAAAAATGGGGTTCATAGATAACGTAAGACAGGGGTCGGTTCTAAGACAGGGGTCGGTTCTATGTCTTGACAGCCAATTAGTTATTGATAAAAATGCGTAGGCATTGAGGTTGACGAGCAAAGAGCGACATAACCAATGGGATAGTTGAAAAGTAAAACATGACAAATACTTTTTAAGCAAGGAACGGCGCGACACATTATGTTGTCGCGCCGTTCTATATATAAGGCAGGGGACGGTTCTGTGTCTTGCTTGTCGACGTGATCTTGCAACGTCAGGACACAGAACCGTCCCCTGTCTTAGAGCGGGTGTATTCGACACCTTAGCGCATCGCGGAGTTCTCGGTGTAATATCGCCTGAAACAAAAAGGACCCCGGAGGGTCCTTTTGTTTCAGGGGCACTAAGACTCGAACTCAGGACACGCGGTTTTGGAGACCGCTGCTCTACCAACTGAGCTATACCCCTGTATCCGGCAAACGATATGATACCACAAACGCCCCGCCGGTGTCAAGATATTTCGGAAAATAAATCGCCGGGAGAAAAAACCTTGAAAAATCTCTTGACATCGCGGCGGCGATGTGATACTATACACCTATCGAAAATCCGAAATGCAATGACGGGGATCAGGTTCCGGGTAAAGCGTGAAGAGAGCTGTCGGTCGGTGCAAGACAGCGGCGGCGCGCGGATCCGTCTCACCCCTGAGCAGCCGCGGGAAAGGGCGCCGGACGGCCCCGAGTATCGCAGGACGGGACGCCCGCCGTTATCAGGGGCAGGGCATTTACGTGCCTCAAAAGAGGACGCCTCGTGCGTCAATGGGAGTGGTACCGCGGAGTCAGCCTTCGTCTCTTGTTTGAGACGGGGGTTTTTTTGTACCGCCCCGGAAAGGAAGAAACTATGAAGATAGCATTTTCAACGCTCGGCTGTCCCGATTTCACGTGGGACGAGATCTGGTCGATGGCGAAGGATCTCGGGTTTTCCGGGATCGAGATGAGAGGCCTCGGCGGGACGGCGTTTTCGGCGTCCTCCGGCCCGTTCCGCGACGAGAACCTCGCCAAAACGCGCGAGACGCTTCACAGGATGCGCCTCGAGATCAGCTGTCTGTCCTCGGGATGCGCTCTCCGGTTCCAGGAGCGGCGCGAGGAGTCGGTCGCCGAGCTGAAGAGATACATAAAGGTCGCCGCGGCGGTCGGGTGCCGGTATATCAGGGTGCTCGGCGACAGAACGGCGGAGATCGGGACCGATTTTGACGACGCCCTCGTCGTCGAACCGATGAAGGAGCTCGCGCCGATCGCCGAAGAGGCGGGCGTTACGCTGCTTATCGAGACGAACGGCGTCTATTCGCATACCGACCGGCTCGCCGCCGTGCTCGCCGCGATAGGGAGCGACGCGGTCGGCGCGCTCTGGGATATGCACCACCCGTATCGCTTCGCCGGGGAGAGCGCGGAGACGACGATACAGAATCTCGGCGCGTTCATCAAGTACACGCACGTTAAGGACTCCGTCATGAAGGACGGCCGCGTCGAATACCGGATGATGGGAGAGGGCGACCTGCCGATAGACGAGTTCATGGGCGCGCTGCGCTCGGTGAACTACGAGGGGTACGTCTCGCTCGAATGGCTGAAACAGTACAAGCCGGATCTGTCCGACGCCGCGGTCGTCTTCCCGCACTTCGCGAACTTCATGAGCTCGTATATCGACGAGGGCCACGGGACGGGACGGCTCCGTAAGTCGCGCCGGGGAGACGGCGAATATATCTGGGAGAAGGAACAGCTCATCGACCTGACTTTCCCGCAGGTGCTTGACCGCGTCTGCGAGGAGTTCCCGGATCAGTACGCCTTCCGCTACACGACGCTCGATTACACGCGCACGTACCCCGAGTTCCGCGACGACGTCGATACCTTCGCGCGCGCTCTGATCGCCCTCGGCGTAAGGCAGGGCGACCACGTCGCGATTTGGGCGACGAACGTGCCGCAGTGGTATATCACGTTCTGGGCGACGGTCAAGATCGGCGCCGTCCTCGTGACGGTGAACACAGCGTACAAGATCCACGAGGCGGAATATCTGCTCCGCCAGTCGGACACGCACACGCTCGTGATGATCGACGGCTACAAGGATTCGGACTACGTTTCGATAATCAGGGAGCTCTGTCCCGAGCTGGAGGGGAAGGATCCATACCACCCGCTCCACAGCAAAAGGCTCCCGTTCCTCAGAAACGTAATAACGTGCGAGTCGCGTATACCGGGATGTCTCACGTGGGACGAGGCGACGGCGATGGCGGAGAGGACTCCGGTCGAGGCGGTCTATCGCCGCGCGGCGATGATAAACAAGCACGACGTCTGCAATATGCAGTACACGTCCGGGACGACCGGCTTTCCGAAGGGCGTCATGCTCACGCACTACAATATCGTCAACAACGGCAAGGCGATCGGCGACTGTATGGATCTGTCGACCGCCGACCGGATGATGATCCAGGTCCCGATGTTCCACTGCTTCGGCATGGTACTCGCCATGACGGCGTCGGTGACCCACGGCACGACGATGTCGCCGATCCCGGCGTTCTCGCCGCGCAAGGGGCTCGAGTGCATAAACAAAGAGAAGATCACGGCGTTCCACGGCGTTCCGACGATGTTTATCGCGATGATGAACAACGAGCTCTTCGAGTCGACCGATTTCTCCCATATGCGCACCGGGATCATGGCGGGCTCGCCCTGTCCGATCAAGGTGATGAAGGAGGTCGTCGAGAAGATGCATATGGACGAGATCTGCATCACCTACGGCCAGACGGAGGCGTCCCCCGCGACGACGATGTCGAAGACGACCGACTCGCTCGAGACGCGCGTCAACACGGTGGGCGCGGCGATCTTCGGCGTCGAGTGCAAGATCGTCGACCCGGAGACGGGAGCCGATCTTCCCGACGGCGTCGACGGAGAGTTCGTCGCCCGCGGTTACAACATAATGAAGGGATATTACAAGATGCCTCACGCGACCGCGCTCGCCATCGACCCGGACGGATGGCTCCACACGGGCGATCTGGCGCGGCGCGACCCGAACGGGTATTTCAAGATTACGGGCCGTATCAAGGATATGATAATCCGCGGAGGCGAGAACATCTACCCGAAGGAGATAGAGGACTTCATCTACACCTACCCGAAGGTTTCGGACGTTCAGGTCATCGGCGTTCCCGACAAGGCGTACGGCGAGGAGATCATGGCGTGCGTGATCCTGAAGGAGGGCGTGGAGTGCACCGCCGACGAGATAAAGGATTACGTGCTGAAGCACATGGCGAAGCACAAGGTCCCGCGCTACGTCGTCTTCGTCGACTCGTTCCCGATGAACGCGGCGGGGAAGATCCTCAAATACAAGATGCGCGAGGAAGCGGCGAAGCTTCCCGAGTTCGCCGAGGCGGCGAATATCGTCACAGCGTGAAATAAGGCAAGAAAAAGGGTTCGACCGCGAGTCCTTTTTCTTTTATTAGGGGATATAAGGTAAAAAAGCCTGCGGGCTTTTTTAATTGTATTTACCTTTTGCACTCTTTTTTTCTCTGGAGAAAAAAAGCCTGCACTGAAAAAAAGAGTCGTCCGGGGAGGGAAGGACCCGTTCAAGGGCTCGCTGGCTTTTAAGGAAGCCGCGAGCCCTTTTCACCAACTTCCCTCCC
>JAFSWB010000016.1 GCA_017444735.1 Clostridia bacterium
CACAAACTTCTGAAGTTGAAAAGTTCCTGCTTCGTTATACCCCTCGCAGGTAGGAAGCGCTGCCTGCTTCGGGGTCTGCCTTGCCGGAACAAAAATCAGCTCCGGCAAAACTCTTCGACCCGAAACGGATGATTTTACGAGCAGATTTTCGCGCCGAGAACGCCGCCTTGCTATCGCAAGGCAAGAACGAGAAACGAAAAGATGCCGTAAAGGCGCCGCTTCGGGCGGGTTCGGGTAACTTCTGTTACCCTAGGCTCAATATCTTCCGATCAGCTCGAAGTGATAATCCGGGAAGTCGACGCCGTCGCGAAGGGTATAGTCGCCCGCCGTCGGGTTGACGAACATCGTATTCTCATCCGTCTTAAAGCCGACGTTTCCTTCGATCGTAGAATACTTCGATATCATATCTTCGTACTCCTTGACCGCTCCGGCGAGGTTGATCTCGACGTTGCCGGTGATGACGAGGGACGAGTTCATGCAGAACTCGGGCTTCTGCCAGTCGTCAAGGTCGAGGGAAATGTCGAAGTAACCGGGCCACATCTCCGCCGCCTGCGCCTTGGTCTCGGGATGACTGTCGAAATAATCGAAGGCGGCTTTCCATCTGACGTAATACTCGGTTGAAAGGATCTTCTCGGGCGACCCCTCCGCCATAAGCTCCTCGGCGATGGACGTCGCATCGATCCTGTATGCGCAGCCCGTTCCCGTCTCTTTGTTCGGATTTATGATGACGTTGTTCCTGAACGTGTTGTATTTACTGATACCGTTGTTCATAGCGGTGCAGTCGACGTTGTAGAATACGTTCGACTCGACGCGGGTCCCCGCCGTGTCGTCGAGGTAGAGCGAGTTTCTTCCGTTCGTTCCGCCGTGGATGTTCATAAAGAGGTTGTATCTCACGAGGTTTCCGCAGCAGTCGACGGAGTTCCAGTTGTTCATCGCTCCGGTGTCGTCGCCGTTGTAGCAGACCTCGTCGAGCACGTTGTACTCGGCGATCATATTCGAGGAGCCGCGGAAGTCGATGCCTTCCCAGAAGCACTTCTTGAAGACGTTGTGAGTTACGTGCGCGCCCGTGACCTCCACTTTCAGGGCCGCCTGATTGCCGACGCGCAGGTTCGTGAGAGTGAAATAGTTGTTGTCGACGACGACGCCGGTCCCGGTCCCGAACTTGTCGGCGGTGCTGTTCCCGCGGATCCGGAGTCCCTCGGCGGCCGCCGTCGAGAAGAAGGAGTTTCTGACGGTGACGTCGTAGGGGACGCCCGCTTTACCGCCGTCGACCCTGACCATGCTGCCGGCGGTGCAGCCGACAAAAGAGCATCCGTCGATCGTCAGTCCGCGCGGATGACCGTCCGCACAGATCATAAATCCGTCGGAGTTCTTGAAGTCGAGCCCGCGGAAAGTCACGTATTCAGTCCCGTTCATCGTTATCATATCGCCGCCGCCGGAGAAGTGGTATTCGCCGGACGGGGAATAAACGTAAAACGTGTTCGTCTTTTTGTCGATCCAGTATTCGCCCGCCGAGTCGAGCTCCTCGGATGCGTTGATGAGCGCCGTTTTGTTCCAGAAGGCGCTGTCAAAGCCGTCGAGCTCGAGGTAGCGGAGACATCCCATTCTCGCCGTATCGGGGTGAGTGATGAGGAAATCGAGATCTCCGCCGTCCGATACGGTATAGCCGCCCGTTTCGAGCAGGTCCTTAAACCATCCCGTCGAGAGGTATCCGTAGAGATACAGTTCTTCCGGCGCGTGATATTTTACGATCCTGTTCTTGAAATAGAGAAGAGTTATCCTGATATGGTTATCGTCGATCGTGTATCCGCAGTTGGGCATCAGGTCGTCCGTACCGTCCGGGAATTTGTTGGGGAAGCGGGCGAGAGTACATTCGCCGTTCTCTCCCATGACCATCAGGGAGGCGGGATCGTAATCCTTGAGCTTGCCCGACAGGTCGGCTTTCTTTATCTTGTCGACGGATCTTGACGCAAACAGACCCTTTTCGCTTTCCGTGATCTCCTCAAGATCGGAGGAGAGGACGTCGAATCCGCCGGAGAAGGTCACGTCGCCGTCTCCGTATTTGCAGTATACGACGGGGCAGTCCGCCGTCCCGGAGTCCGCGGTATTCATTCTGACGGACAGTTCGCCGTAGTCGCCCGCCTTGAAGGCGACCTTGACGGAGCCCTTTTCCGCCGTTTTTTCGATTCCGCGGACCGCCTCGACGGCGCGCCCGAACGAAGCGAACGGGTGGTCGAGCGAGCCGTCGCCGCCGTCGTCGCCGTCGGTCGAGACGTAAAAGTCGGCGTCGTCGACGAGCGGGTATTCGGGTTCCGTGAACGTCGTCAGCGGAACAGGTTCGTTATACGAGAGCTTCACGCCCGTGTCGAACCGTTTGAGGATCGTGGCGAGCTGTTCGCGGGTCGCGGGTCCGCCGGGCTCCACGGTCTTCGCGGTGACGCCCTTGACGAGTCCCGCCGAGACCGCCCACGAGAGAGCGTCCGCCGCCCAATCGCTTATCCGCGGGGCGTCCGTGTACACGGAGAGGTCCGCTCTCCCCGAAACCGCGTAATCCTTGTGGGATGAATAACGGAAAAGCATGGCGGCGAGCTGTTCGCGGGTGATCTCTCCGTCCGGATCGAATTCGGTCGCGGACACTCCGAGCACTACGCCGGAATCCTTCGCCCAGATGACCGGGACGGCGTACCATTCGCTTTCCTTAACGTCGCGGAAATCCGCTCTGAAAGCGGTTTCCGGCTCGCCCTCGATACGCCAGAGGACGGTGACGACCATCGCGCGGGTAGTCGTCCCCTCGGGGTCGAACAGACCGCCGCCGACGCCCTTGAGGTAGCCCTTGTCTACCGCGTAGCCGATATATTCCTCGCTCCATCTTCCCGCCTCGACGTCTTTGAAGAGCCGCGCGGCGGAAGCGGACGGAACAGACGTGAAGAGCACGGCTGTCATGAGAAGCGCAAGAAGAAGAGATACGGTTTTTTTCATTTTTTTTATCCTTTCGTATGGCGGAAACCGCAGCTTTGCTTTCGATTATACCACAAAATCCGTCATTCTTCAATGAGATATTTTCCCGGCGCGAGATCGAGGACGATCCTGCCGCCCTCGCGCGGGTACTCGTCGGAGCGGTGAACGACGCCGTTCACTGAAAACGAAAACGGTTCCCCGTCGGTCGCCGCGGGAAGAAGGAGACGGGCGGGGACGGGGACCTCCGTCTCGTATGAGAAGCCGTCCTCAAGAGACCACGACGACACGATCACGCCGCTCACGCTTTCATAGCGCGCGGAAAGACGCGTCAGCCGCTCCTCGTTTTCGGGGATCTCCGCGTCCGCGCGGAGGTCCGGCGTCGGGCGGAGCAGGACGCGGCGGAAGCCGTACTCCCCGGGGAAGCACTCGATCCCGGCGGCGTACCGGTAAAGCCATTCGCCGATCGCGCCGTAGGCGTAGTGGTTGAACGAGTTCATACCGGCGTCGCCGAAGCCGCGTTCCACGGTGTACGAGTTCCACCTCTCCCAGATCGTCGTCGCGCCCTGATCGACGCTGTAGAGCCACGACGGGTCGCGGTCCTGGAGAAGGAGGGTGTAGGCGAGAGCGTCGTCGCCGCATTCGGAGAGGACGCGGCAGATGATGCCCGAGCCGAGAAAACCGGTCGACAGGCGGTTTCCGTTTTTCACGATTTTGTCGTGAAGAGCGGCGACCGCTCTCTTTTTTTCGTCTTCCCGGAACGCCCCGATCATCAGGGCGAGCAGATATCCGGTCTGCGTGCGGTGCTCTTTTACGAGGTCCCCGTCCTCGCCTAGATACCGGGCGCGGAAGGAACCGACGAGCTCTTTCCCGAGGGAGTCGTAATACTCCGCGCGGTCGGCGCGGTCCGTCGCCGCCGCCATTTCCGCCATGAGCGCCGCGTCGAGAACGTAATACGCCGCGCTGACGTAGTCTTTGTCGGTCGGCTCGTAGGCGAGCCAGTCGCCGTACTCGGGGACGGGCGCGCCGCGCGAGGCGATCCACGCCATGTATTTTTCCATCGACGGGAAGTGTTCGTCGACCAGCTCGAGGTCGCCGTACATCCTCATCATTATGTGCGGTATTATGATTCCCGCGTCCGCCCACGCGCCGCCTCCGGCGTCGCCGACGGTCATACCGGGGATGACGTTCGTGTATCTGCCGTCCTCATACTGCGAGTCCCGCGCGTCGGCGAGCCACTTTCTGAAAAAGGAGTCGACGTCCGCGTTGTACGACGCGGTCCCGGCGAAGACCTGCGCGTCGCCGGTCCATCCGAGCCGCTCGTTCCTCTGCGGGCAGTCGGTGGGGACGGAGAGATAGTTGCCGCGCTGACCCCAGAGGATATTTGAGATAAGGCGGTTGACTTTTTCGTTTGACGTCACGATCGAGCCGGTCTCGCGGATGTCGGAACCGACGACGCGGCTGACGAGGCGGCTGATCTCAACGGGGGCGTCGGCGGTGATCTCGAGGTATCTGAATCCGAAGAAGGTGAAGAGCGGTCTTGCCTCGTCTTCCCCTCCCGAGAGGATGAATTCGAGCTTCGATTTCGCCGTCCGGTAGTTTACGGTGTAGACCGAGCCCTTCGGGCCGTCGTTCCCGCGGGCGGCGGAGCCGCTGTCGTTCAGCATCTCGCCGAAACGGACGAGAAGGTGAGTTCCCTTCCCGCCGCGGACGGTGAACGTCGGCCATCCGACCGCGTTCTGACCGAAGTCGACGACGGCGTATTCGTCTCTGCCGAGCGAGAAGGAGTCCTCGCCGAGGGAGGAGCGGACGGCGACGCGCTCACCGAATTCCGTGCCGTTGGCGCGCTCGCCCGAGTGGACCGTCACGCTCGCCGGCTTCATGGCGAGACCGTCGCGCTCGCGCACGGGCGGGCCCGAAAACGGGGAGAGGGCGACGGCGCGTTCGATCGTTTTCGCCTTTTCCCACCCGGCGCGGCCTGCGCCGGGAGAGGAGAGGGCGGCGAAGCTCTCGCGGTTGAAGTCGACGAATTCGCCGTCCCAGATGTCGGAGAACCCTATTTGTCCTCCGAGCGTCGTCAGCCATTCGCCGTCCGTCGTCACGGTCCGCTCGCCGTCGCGGTCGGCGACCGTGAGCGCCGCGCGGAAGCACATTATCGGGTCGTGATAAGTCGAAAAGGCGATCCTTCCGGCGTACCAGCCGCGCGAGACGGCGGCGAGGATCACGTTTTCGCCGTCGACGAGGAGATCGGTCACGTCGTACGTCACGAACGTGACGCGGCGGTTGTAATCGGTCCACCCCGGCTTCAGCTCGTCGTTCCCGACGCGCTTTCCGTTGATATACAGGTCGAAGACTCCGAGCGCGCTCGCCTCGACGGTCGCCCTGACGGGACCGTTTGCGGAAAACGAGCGCGAAAAGAGCGGCAGTCCGCCGCAGTCCCCGAGCGGCGCGCGCTGGATTTCCGATTCCGCGCGGCCCCAGTCGGGTCGCTCGTCGGCGGATTTCACCCTGAACGGGGAAGTGATCCATTCGGCGCGTTCTATTGCGTATTCCTTTTTCATCTGTTATTCTCTCTTTCGTTATCGGGCTCGTCCCACACGGGGGTATATGACGCCGAGGCGGACCCGCGCTCCTGCATGAAGCCGTCGAAGCCGAGTCTGTTCGCCTCTTCTCTCACTTTCTCATATTCGTACGTCGTGACGCGGCGGCGGAGCGAGCGGTCGAGCCGACCGTCGTCCGTTCCGCGGAAAAAGTCGGGGGTGTACTGACTCATCAGCGAGAGCAGGACGGACGAGGAGCCGTAACTCTCGTTTATCGCGCGAATGACCGCGATAGAGTCGTCGGAACAGCCCGGCAGGACGAGATGGCGGACGATGACGCCCGATCTCATAACGCCGTCCCCGCCGATCCTCGGTTCCCCGGCGACCCCTATCATCTCGCCGAGCGCGGCGAGCGCGTATTCGCCGTAGTCGGGAGCGCCCGCGAGCGCGCCGGACAGGGCGGGGGAGAGAAATTTGAAGTCGTCGAGAAAGACGTCCGCCGTCCCGCGAAGAGAGGAGACCGTCTCCCTCTTTTCATACCCGCCCGTGTTCCACACGACGGGGATCGTCAGCCCTCTTTTCCGCGCGTCGGCGACGGCGCGGATCAGGACGTCGGTGAACGGGGTGGGCGAGACGAGGTCGATCGTCGCCGCGCCGTCTTCGGCAAGTGTCAAAAAAGTGTCGGAGAGTTCCTTTTCCGTATAAATCCCGCCGTGCTTCGAGGCGTTCTCGCGCGTCGAGATATCGCCGTTCTGACAGAAGACGCACCCGAGCGGACAGCCCGTAAAAAAGACGGCGCCCGCCCCGCGTTCACCGGATATCGGCGGCTCCTCCCATCGGTGGAGCATCACCCGCGCGACGCGGGGCAGAGCCCCGCATCCGCAGGCGCCCGGATGAACGGCGCGGTCGGCGCCGCACGCCCTCGGGCAGAGTGCGCATCCTTTATTTCTTTCCATTTTTCTCCGAAAGCATCCTGTTTTTGATATCCCACAGCTTCTGCGAGAGGTCGACGTAATACTCGTGCGGGTTCTCGAAGCGAAGGACCTCGTCCCACATCGTGGCGATCTCGCGCTTGCAGTGCTCCCTGACCTCCGTGAGCTCGGGGAATTCGTAGACCAGTTCGCCGTTTTTGAAAATGGGGATGAGAAGCTCGCGCGACGTGAAGTTCGTGAGCGTCCGCCTCTTCCACGTGAATTCCGGGTCGAAGATCTCAATCGGTTCTCTGTCGTCGACCGTCTCGTCGTGGAGCGTGATGAGGTCCGCCTCCGCCTTGCCTGTCTCGTTCGAGTAGAAGCGATAGACCTTCTTGAAGTGCGGGTTCGTGATCTTCTCGGTGTTCTCGGATATCTTGATCTTCGGGGTTATGACGCCGTTTTCCTCTATCGCGGCGAGCTTGTAGACGCAGCCGAAGACGGCGTCGCTCTTCGCGGTTATGAGCCGCTCGCCGATCCCGAACGCGTCGATGACCGCGCCCTGAGAGAGCAGCTCGTTTATCAGATATTCGTCGATGGAGTTCGAGACCGTTATCGTGCAGTCGGTCAGTCCCTCCTCGTCGAGGATGCGGCGCGCCTTCTTCGTGATATACGTGATGTCGCCGGAGTCGATGCGGATGGCGCATTTCTTTTTGCCCATCGGCCAGAGAACGTTTTTGACCGCTTTGACCGCGTTCGGAATGCCCGATCCGAAAACGCTGTAAGTGTCGACGAGGAGCGTCGGATTTTCGGGATACAGACGGCAGTACGTCTCGAACGCCTCGTACTCGGAGTCGAACATCTGGACCCACGAGTGCGCCATCGTCCCGCCCGCCGGCACGCCGTACAGCTTATCCGAGAGAGTGCAGGCGGTCCCGGCGCATCCGCCGATGAACGCCGCTCTCGCTCCAAGCACCGCCGCCGATTCGCCGTGCGCCCTGCGCGATCCGAACTCGGCTATCGGTCTGCCGCGCGCGGCGCGGACCATACGCGACGCCTTCGTCGCGATAAGCGACTGATGGTTGAACGCGAGCAGACAGTACGTCTCGATGAGCTGCGCCTGGATCACGGGCGCGCGCACCGTCATGATCGGCTCGCGCGGGAAGACGACCGTTCCCTCGGGAACGGACCAGATGTCGCCGGTAAAGCGGAAATCCCTGAGATACGAGAGAAATCCCTCGTCAAAGATCCCGCGTCCCCTCAGGTATTCGATGTCGCTTTCGGTGAAATGAAGATTTTCGATATAATCCGCGACCTGACGGAGCCCCGCGGCGACGGCGTAGCCGCCCCCGTCCGGGACGCGTCTGAAGAAGACGTCGAAATAGGCGATCCTGTCGCGGACGGGCGAGTTGAAATAGCCGCGCCCCATCGTAAGCTCGTAGAAATCGCAGAGAAGAGCGAGGGAATATTCGTCGTTTACCATATCAAACACACCTTTCAGTTTTTTTCGTACTGTCTCACGTCGACGTGATATCTCTTTTCAAACGCGGCGTCCTCGAGCGCGGCGACGTCGAGCTTTTGTTCCTCGGCGAGGACCTTTTCAAGCTCGGGACGCGTCTTCGGATGGCGCGGGGTGAACACGGTGCAGCAATCCTCGTACGGGAGGATCGAGGTGTCGAAGGTGCCGATCGAGCGGGCGATCCTGACGATCTCGTCCTTGTCGAGTCCGAGACACGGGCGGAAGATCGGAAGGGAGGAGGCGTCCTCCGTCGCGCACATCGCCTTCAGCGTCTGCGAGGCGACCTGACCGAGGCTTTCGCCGGTGATGAGCACGTCCGCCTCGTTCTCGCGGGCGACCCGGCAGGAGAGGCGCATCATGAAGCGGCGGAGCAGGATCGTGAAATACGGCTCGTCGCACCCGGCGCGGAGCGTCTCCTGGATCTCGGTGAGCGATATCACGTGGACGCGCATCATCCCGCAGTACTCGGTGAGGATCTTCGACAGGGTGAGGACCTTGTCGCGGGCGAGCTCGCTCGTGTACGGGAAGGACTCGAAATGAACGGCGTCGACGAAAAGGCCGCGCTTCATCATCATATATCCGGCGACGGGCGAGTCGATACCGCCCGACAGAAGGAGCAGACCGCGTCCGCCCGTTCCGACGGGGATGCCGCCGGCGCCCTGATCCTGTCCGGCGTGGATGTACGCGAATTTGTCGCGGATCTCGACGCGGACGGTCACGTCCGGGTGATCGAGATCGACGCGGAGGCGCGGCATCACGTCGAGGATCGCTCCGCCGACCTCGGCGGCGACCTCGGGCGACGTCATCGGAAACGATTTGTCGCTTCTCTTCGCCTCGGCGCGGAACGACGCGGCTCCGGCGAGCTTTTCGGGGAGGTATTCGGCGGCGGTCCGGCAGATCGCTCCGATCTCCTTTTCGCACGCGGCGGCGAGACAGACGGCGGCGAAGCCGAAAACGTGCTTCACCGTTTCGTAAAGCTCGCGGACCGAAAACTCGGCCGCCTCGTCGAGCGGCTCGACGTAGACGGTGCTCTGCATATACCGGACCGAATAGTTTCCGTAGTGCGCGGCGCGCCGCCTGACCTCCTTCAGCAGTTTCGCCTCGAAGGACGCCTTGTTCGCGCCTTTGAGTATTATTTCCCCGTATTTACACAGGATGACTTCTTTCATTTGGTGACGGTCCTTTCGCTTTTGTCAAAAAACCGGGAAGAGAGAACCCTTCCCGGTCAGGAAACAGAGTTTTTAACTTTTGACGATCTCGCCCCGGCACTCGCCGAACGCGCACGCGGCGTTGCTCTCGTCGGTGTCGATGTGCATGGCGGCGGAGAATTTCGGGCTGACTCTGACGACGACGTCTCCGAAGACGGTCGAACGGTCGGCGGAGTCGATCTTCACGGAAACGATCTGCTTGTCCGAGACGCCGAACTTCTCGGCGTCCTCGGGGGTGAAGTGGATGTGACGTTTCGCGGCGATGACGCCCTCTTCGATCTCGATCTCGCCGGCGGGGCCGACGATCTTGAGCCCGGGAGTACCCTTGATATCGCCAGATTCCCTGACGGGAGCGGCGACGCCGAGCGTGCGCGCGTCGGTCAGCGAGACCTCGACCTGAGTCGCCGATCTCGCGGGTCCGAGAATGCTGACGTTCGGGATCGTCTTCTTCGGCCCTACGAGGGTCACGCGTTCTTCCGACGCGAACTGACCGGGCTGGGAGAGCGCTTTTTTGAAGGTGAGCGTCGCGCCTTTTCCGAAGAGCGCCTCGATGTGCTCCTCGGTGAGGTGAACGTGACGGGCGGAGGTTTCAACGATGATCTTTTCCATTTTTATTTATCCTTTCGGTCTTTATATTCCAAAATATAATAATACACTTTTCCGCCGTCCGTGTCAAGGAGAATTTCGTTTCGCCGCCGCCACCGCCGTCATATAATGGCAGTGCGGGGGTCATCCCCCGCAAAAAGATAAAGACAGGAGAAAATATGGCAGTATTTACGAATCAGGCGACCCTCACGTACGGCGGGATAACGACGACCTCCAACGTCGTGACCGGCGAGGTCGTCGGGACGCTTTCGGTTACGAAGACGTCCGTCAGCGACACGTACGGCGCGGGCGGCAGGGTGACGTATATCGTCAGCGTGATGAATTCCGGGACCGCCGACGCGACCGGGATCACCGTCACGGACGACCTCGGAACGTATACCGACGGCGCGGAGACCTACGTTCCGCTCTCGTACGTCGACGGGACGGCGAAGCTCTTCGTGAACGGCGTTCCCGCTCCCGATCCGACGGCGACGGGAGGCGACACGCTCGTCTTTTCCGGGCTGACCGTTCCGGCGGGCGGCGGTATCATCCTCGTTTACGAAACGGACGTCACCGGACAGGCGGACATCACCTCGACCGGCTCGATCACCAACACCGCGACCGTCGCGGGCGCGACGGTCGATCCCGTTTCCGCCTCGGCGACGGTCACCGCGGAGACGGGGCCCGTTCTCACGGTCGGAAAGGCGCTCGCGCCGCAGACCGTCCGCGAAAACGGAACGATCACCTACACGTTCACGGTCACGAACACCGGCAACACGGCGGCTGACGCCGCGACGGGCGCGGTCCTCGCCGACACGTTCGATCCCGCTCTCACGGGGATCGCCGTGACGAAGGACGGCGAGACGTGGGACGCCGGGAATTATCAGTACGACGAACAGACGGGCGTCTTCTCGACGACGGCGGGCGCGCTGACGGTCCCCGCGGCGACCTTCACGCGAGGCGCCGACGGATCGTTCGTCACCGACCCCGGAGTCACGGTCCTCACGGTTTCGGGAACCGTGTAAAATGAAGACCCGCCGGAAAAATTTCCGGCGGGTAAACATATTTTTCGTCTTGAACTTCGGGAAAAAACCGGGAGACGCGCTCCCGGTTCAGTTTTTTTCGATTATTTGTTTCGCCGCGGCGAGCAGCTCGCCCGGCTCGTTTCTTACCTCGTCCTCCGTGACGAGGAAGAGAAGGCGGGAGAGGATCTCGCCGATCTTCTCGCCCTCGACGCCGAGCGCGTCGATCATCTCTTTCCCGCCGACGGTGAGGTCGGAGATCTTCACCGGGTCGCCGCGGCGGACGATCTCTTCGGCGAGCCGCGCCGTTTTTTCGGCGTCGGGGTCTCCCGTCGCCGAGCGGATCTCCGCCGCCCTCCTTACCGTTCCGAGTCCGGCTCCGCCGACGAGGCGGCGGACGGCGGGCGTGGCGGTCGGCATCGGCGCCGACGCGGCGGAGAGCGCCGAAACGACCGCGTCCTTTTCGGCGCGGGACGGCTTCAGAGCCGCCGCTTTTTCCCCCGCCTCGCGGGGGGACAGTCCGGCGGACAGATAGATCAGCGCAAGGCGAGTCAGGGGGTCGGGCTCCGTCTTTCCGAAGAGTCCGGCGGCTTTCGCCGCCGCGTCGGCGGACACGCCCGCGGACGCTCCGACGACGCCGGAAAAATCGCGCGCGATCCGCTCTGCGCCGGGACCGGCGAGCAGCTTCATGAGCTCCGTGCGGATCCGCTCGGCGGATACGCGCAGAAGAAGCGGGACGGAGCGGCGCACCGCTTCCGCCGTTTCCTCCCCGACCGTGAAATCGAGGCACGAGGCGAAGCGGAGGGCGCGCAGGACGCGCAGACCGTCCTCGGAAAAACGGTCGTCGGGGTCGCCGACGGTGACGATCTTCTTTTCTTCAAGGTGGCGGACGCCGGAGAAGAGGTCGATAAGACCGCTTTCCTCCGAGTACGCCATCGCGTTTACGGTAAAATCGCGGCGAGACAGGTCGAGCGCGATATCGGTCGTGAACGAGACGCTTTCGGGGCGTCTGCCGTCGCGGTATTCGCCGTCGATCCGGAACGAAGTGACCTCGACGGGAACGCCCTCCGATATTACGGTCAGCGTTCCGTGGCGGATCCCCGTCTCGACCGTCCTGTCGTCCCTGAACACTTCCTTCATCCGGTCGGGCGACGCGTCCGTCGTCACGTCGTAGTCGTGGGGCGTCTTTCCGAGAAGGGAGTCCCTGACGCACCCTCCGACGAGATACGCGCCGTGACCGGCGCGTCTCAATTTTTCCATTATGACGAGGACTTCGCGCGGGGCGGTGATCTTATTCATCCGACTCACCGTCCTCCCTGAAGAAGAGCGTCGTTTTCATCCCGTCCTCGCCGGGTTCGGCGGCGGGAAAGATCGCCCGCGCTTCCCCGATGAATTCTCCGGGATCGGGCACGGACGGCGAAAAGTGGGTCAGCCAGACCTTTTCCGCTCCGGCGTCGCGCGCGATACGCGCCGCCTCCGCCATCGTCATGTGCATCGACTTTTCCGCCCGTTCGCGTTTTTCCTCGCCGAACATACCCTCTATTATGAGGAGATCCGAGCCCTCGACGGCTTTCGCCATACCGGGAAGCGGACGTGTGTCGACGACGTACGAGACGGTGATCCCGCGGCGCGGAGGGCCGAGAACGAGGTCGGGAGTGAAGACGAGATCCCCGTCGGTCACCGTCTCCCCGTGCTGCAGACGGTTCCAGTATTTCAGGGGGACGCCGTTGCTTTCGGCTTTTTCGGGGTCGAATTTGCCGGCTCTGTTTATCCTTATCCTGTACCCGAAGCACGGGCAGGTGTGGCTTGCCTCGACCGTTTCGACGTCAAATCCGTCGCGTGAGAACGATCCGCCTTCCCTCGGGATCTCGAGTATTTCGACCTCGAAGGGAAGATCGGGCGCGACGACGCAGAGCGAGCGGACGACGCGCGATATCCCGCGCGGTCCGGCGATCAGGACGGGATCGGTCCGCCCCTCGTTGCCCATCGAAAGCAGGAAACCGGGCAGACCGCTGACGTGGTCCGCGTGAAAATGCGTTATCAGGATGACGCCGACCGATTTGAAGGCGAATCCCGCTTCCTTCATCGCGAGCTGGGTCCCCTCGCCGCAATCAATGACGACGGACTTTCCCTCAAGGCGCATTATCGCCGAGGAGAGCCATCTGTCCGGCTTCGGCATGGAGCCGCCGCATCCCATAAGACATACGTCAAGCATCACGTTTCCTCCTTTCTGAATTTGACGGTTTATTTTACAATAATATTATGAACGTAATGTTAACGGCTCTGCCGCGCCCTTTTTTCAAAAAACGGAAAAAAAGTATTGCATTATTAAAACGGATGTGTTATACTATCCGCGTATGATGAGGAGTATGAGAGAGTGGGCATGAGTCCACTCTCTTATTTGTGAAAAACCGAAAGGGGGAGAACAGTGGGACAGACCTCGAAGAAAGGCGGCGTCGCCGACCGCGTCCGCGGACTGGTCGCTCCGGTCGCCGATGAGATGGGACTCGTTCTCTGGGACGTCGAGTACGTCAAAGAGGGAGCCGATATGTACCTCAGGATCACCGTCGACAAGGACGGCGGGCTGACGATCGACGACTGCGAGGCGTTCCACCGCGCGGTCGAGCCTCTGATCGACGAGGACGATCCGATCGAGGGGGCGTACTGCCTCGAGTGCACGTCTCCCGGTATCGAGAGGACGCTGACCCGCGACGAGCACTTCGCCGCGATGAAGGGGACGGAGGTCGAAGTCCGTCTTTTTGCTCCGCTCGACGGAAAAAAGGCGTACACGGGAGTTCTTGAATCGGGCGATTCCCGGAAGGTCGTCATTTCGGCCCCGGACGGCGAGCTTTCATTCGACCGCTCCGCCGTGGCGAAGGTAACGACGGTATTTCACTGGTAAAAATAACTGTGCCGCCCGCCGGACGGCAGAATGGAGAAAGAAATGAACGCAGAACTCTTTGAAGCGCTGGAGCTTCTTGAAAAGACGAAGGGTATTCCCGTTGAGTATATGCTCGAAAAGGTGGAGGCGGCTCTGATCTCCGCATATAAAAAAGAAGAGGGCTCGACCGCGGTCCGCGTCGCGATCAACCGCGAGAAGCGCGACCTCAAGGTCTACTCGCAGAGAACGGTCGTCGAGGAAGTGACCGATCCGCGTTCCGAGATCTCCCTCGAGGAGGCGAAGAGCATCAGCCGCAGATACACGCTCGGCTCCGTCGTCGAAAAAGAGGTAAAGACGAAGAACTTCGGGCGCATTTCCGCCCAGATCGCGAAGCAGGTCATCGTTCAGGGCATAAGAGAGGCGGAAAAGAGCAATATCATCCGCGATTACGAGAAGAAGAAAGAGGAAGTCATTTCCGCCGTCGTCGTTAAGCGCGACGACAACACCGGCGACGTCGTCGTCGACACCGGGACGAGCAACGCCGTTCTTCCGAAATCCGAGCAGATCCCCGGAGAGGACCTCTACGTGGGCGACCGCGTCAAGGTGTTCGTCTCCGAGGTGAGACGCGAAGGGGAGAAGGGCCCGATCGTCACGATCTCCCGCACGCATCCCGGTCTTCTGAAAAGACTTTTTGAAACGCAGATCCCCGAGATCGAGGACGGCGTCGTGATCGTAAAGGGGATCGCCAGAGAGGCGGGCTCCCGCACGAAGATCGCCGTGATGAGCCGCGACGAGGACGTCGATCCCGTCGGCGCGTGCATCGGAAACAGAGGAATGAGGATCGCCGACATCGTAGAGGAACTGCACGGCGAGAAGATCGACGTCATAGAATATTCCGAGTACGCCGAAAAATACATCGCCGCCGCTCTGTCCCCCGCGAAGGTCAAAGTGGTCGAGTTCGACGGCGAACGCTCCGCGAAGGTCATCGTCGACGGAGATCAGCTCTCCCTCGCGATCGGCAAGGAGGGACAGAACGTCCGCCTCGCCGCGAAGCTCACGGGGTACAAAATAGATATAAAAGGACCGAGGACCTGACCGTCCCGGAGAAGTGGGGGCAGCGATGAAGAAAAACGCTCCTCAGAAGGCGAAAAAGATTCCCGAAAGACGCTGTACCGGATGCGGCGGCACGTTCCCCAAGCGAGAACTCGTGCGCGTCGTCCGCTCCCCGGAGGGGGACGTGTCCCTCGATTTCACGGGTAAGAAATCGGGACGCGGCGCCTACGTCTGCCCGAAGCTCGAATGTCTTAAAAAGGCGCGGCGGACGGGAAGGATATCAAAATCTCTCGAGTGCCCGATCACGGAAGAGGTCTACACGGCGCTCGAGGAAGAGATAGCTCTCATGGAAAAGGAGAGGGAGGATGACTGATCCGCCCCGCGAAGCTCCGATGAAAGTAACGGAAAAAACGTTCCGCGCCGCTCTGCCCGCGCTCATGCTCTGCAGAAAGGCGGGCGCGGTAAAGACGGGAGTCGGCGCCGCGCTCGACGCCGTGAGGAACGCGTCGGGGAAGCCCGCCGCCGTGATCCTCGCGTCCGACGCGTCAGAGCGGACGAAAAAGCAGGTCGGCGACAAGTGCTCGTTTTACTCGGTCCCGCTCTTTGAGACGGAGACGACGGCGGAGGAGCTCGGAGAGCTTCTCGGGAGCAGATCGCTCTGCGCCGCGGCCGCCGTCATGAAGCGCGGCCCCTACGAGTCGCTGATACGGGCGTTCGAGCTTCCGGAAGAAGATAACGGTCAGAACGGCCGTATGTGATATATAACCTTATTACCAGAAGGGACAGGTGACTGTATGGCAGCAAAGACTGCGCCGATGTTCAAAATAGGTCAGATAGCGAAGGATTTCGGGATCAAGACCCGCGATCTCTGCGCCGCGCTGGAGGAGTACGGGATCCGCGACAAGACCGCCGCCGGCGCTCTGGAGGCCGATGAATTCAATCTGTTTTTCGAGCGGATCACCTCGGCGAATCAGATAAAGGACATAGACGGATATATGGCGGGCAAGACCGTCATAAGGACGCCTGAGATGATGAAGGTCGCCGCCGAGCGGGAGGAGTCCGAACGGCTCGAACGCGAAAGGGCGGAGGCCGCGCGCGCCGAAGAGGAGCGCGTAAAGCGCGAAAAGGCGGAGGCTGAACGCGCCGCGAAGGCGAAGGCCGAAGAGGAGCGCCGCGCGAAGGAACGCGCGGAGCAGGCGGAGAAGCGCGCCCAGAAGAAGGCGGAGATGAACTCGGCGGAAAAGCGGCAGAGTATGCTCGAAGCGGGCAAAAAGCTCGACAGCAGAGTCGCCCGCGAGACGGGGCAGGCGGCCGCTCCGCGTCAGGACGCGGGACAGCGCCGCGACGGGAACCGTCCGCAAAAGCGTCCGAACAGAGGCGCCGATTCCTTCGACAGAGCGCCGATCAAGGCGGCTCCAAAGCCGGTCATCGAGCAGGGCGTCGAGAAAAAGCGCACCGGAACGGTCCGCGTCGTCGACACGAGGACGTCGTCCGTCAACCTCTCCAAATACGACGAGAAGCTCGACCGTTTCGTCTCCGATAAGTCGGTTGACGATCACAGCACCAAGCAGAAGCTGAAAAAGCAGAACAACCGCGACAGGTACGGCAAGAAGAGCGAAAAAGAACGCCGCGCCATCGAGCGGATGAACAGAGAGAATATCGAGAACGCGAAGAAGAAGCCGCTTCAGGTCCTGATCCCGGACGAGATCACGGTCTCCGAGCTCGCGTCCCGTCTTAAAGTCACGGCGTCCGAGGTCATCAAGCGTCTTATGATGATGGGCGTTATCGCGACCGTCAATCAGGAGCTCGATTACGACACCGCGTTTCTCGTCGCCGACGAGCTCGGCGCGAAGGTCACGCACGAGGTCAGGGTCACGATCGAGGAGAGACTGTTCGACGACACCGAGGACGGAGAGGAAGCGCTCGTACCGCGCGCTCCCGTCGTCTGCGTCATGGGTCACGTCGACCACGGAAAAACGTCGATCCTCGACGCCGTCAGAAACGCTCACGTCACCGACACCGAGGCGGGCGGCATCACGCAGCATATCGGCGCGTACCGCGTCAACCTCGACGGACGGGAGATCACGTTCCTCGACACGCCCGGTCACGAGGCGTTTACCGCCATGCGCGCCAGAGGCGCGAAGTCGACCGATATCGCTATCCTCGTCGTAGCCGCCGACGACGGCATCATGCCGCAGACCGTCGAGGCTATCAACCACGCGAAGGCGGCGGGAGTCGATATCGTCGTCGCGATAAACAAGATGGATAAGCCCGGCGCCGATCCCGAAAAGATCAAAGCCGATCTCACGAAATACGATCTCGTTCCCGAGGAGTGGGGCGGCGACGTCATGTGCGTTCCCGTCTCGGCGAAGACGAGAGAGGGTATAAGCGATCTGCTCGAGAGCGTCCTGCTCGTCGCCGAGATGAAGGATCTCAAGGCGAACCCGGCGCGCCGCGCGAAGGGTCTCGTCATCGAGGCGAAGCTCGACCGCGGCCGCGGTCCCGTCGCGACGGTCCTCGTTCAGAACGGTACGCTCCACGCGGGCGACATCGTTATCGCCGGTACGGCGGTCGGTCACGTCAGAGCGATGACGAACGACAGAGGTCAGTCGGTCGAAGAGGCCGGTCCCTCCGTTCCCGTCGAGATCATCGGTCTTGCGGAAGTGCCGCTTTCCGGCGACGAATTCCGCGCGGTCGAGGACGAGAGAATGGCTCGCGAGCTCGCCGACAAGAGAAGGTCGAGCGCAAAGGAAGAGCAGTTCAAGATTAATTCCCGCGTCAATCTCGACGATCTGTTCTCGCAGATATCCGAGGGCGTCAAGGAGCTTTCGATCATCGTCAAGGCGGACGTCGTCGGCTCCGCCGAGGCGGTCAAAGCGTCTCTTGAGCGCATAAGCAACGAGGAAGTCAAGGTCCGCGTCATTCACAGCGCCGTCGGCGGTATAACGGAGAGCGACGTAATGCTCGCCGCCGCCGCGAACGCGATCATCGTCGGCTTCAACGTGCGTCCCGACAAGGGAGCGATCGACTCCGCCGAAAGACAGGGCGTCGACATCCGCACGTACAGGATCATTTACGAGTGCATCGAGGAGATCGAGGCGGCGATGAAGGGTATGCTCGCTCCGAAGTTCCGCGAGGTCGTCATCGGTCACGCGGAGGTCCGTCAGGCGATCAAAGTGCCGAACGTCGGCATAATCGCCGGTTCGTACGTTCAGGACGGCGACGTCAGGCGTTCCGCCGAGATCAGGGTCGTCCGCGACGGTATCGTCATCGCGGAGGACAAGATCTCGTCGCTCAGGAGATTCAAGGACGACGTACGCGAGGTCTCCGCCGGTTACGAATGCGGCATCGGGCTCGAAAAGACGAACGATATCAAGGTCGGAGACATCTTCGAGGCGTTCGTTATGGAAGAGATCGAAAGATAAAAGGGACAGTATAAAGCAAAAAGGGTTCGGACACCGAACCCTTTTTGCATTAAAACACTGTACGTTTGATTCTCCGTCGTTTTATCCGGCGAGATGCCGTCTCATAGCGGTATAGTCGTTTTTGTTGATCGAGCCGTTCCCGTCGACGTCGGACGCCGCGAGGTTGACGTAAAGCGCCGTCCCGCCGACGTACCGGAAGAGGTAAACCGCGTCTCTCATCGAGACGTACCCGTCCGCGTCGGCGTCATAAGGCGCGACGGGGAGGAGAATTGCGGCGATCCTGTCCGGCGTTTCGCTCGGAGCCGCCGCCGTCGCGTATGAGATACCGTCCTTCGGGGCGATACCGTAGATATCGCGGCTGTCGTCGGCGACGCGGAAGAGACAGCTGGTCTTTCTCGTTATCGGGTCGTAAGCGAGGATCTCGCGGGTCGTATTGTAGACGACGCACCCGTCATACTTGACGAGGCCGGAGTAGTACCCGATCCAGAACGTGATCCCACCCTCCGCGTACCACTTGTCGTTCACCGCGAAGACGTCGGACGACGTGACGAGGTCGCCGCGCTTCATGGCGTATCCGGAGCCGGATTTTCCGATAAAGTACCAGTTCCCGCCGAGGGGGACGAACGGGGATATGACGTCGCGCCAGAACGCCGAGTCGTATTTCGTATCGGTGCAGGCGAGATCCTGAACGTATCCCTCCCAGTCATTGTGTCTTCCTTCGTCGGAGCCGATCGAGGCGTCGGAGACGAGGAAGTATTTGTGATTTACGAGGCCGAAGCGATCGGTCGTCGGATCGTCCCACGTCACGTCGACGTGATACCATTTCCCGTCCACCTTGACGCGGTTCCACGTGTGGTTCATGGTGCTGCTCGTCACGGAGTCGACCGGAACGCCGAGCCGTTCGAGGACGGCGAGGTAGAGAAGCGTGTACGCCTGGCAGACGCCTTTTCCTTCTCTGAAGAAGTCGAGGACGTTGCGGACGGTGTAGGTGTTGTCGTATTCGAACATGACCGCGATCGCGTCGTGGACGTAGAGCGCTTTTTCAAGATCGCTCCACGACGATTCGACGAGAGCGACGATCGAGTTGACGTCGTTTTCATACTCCTCTTTCAGGGCCTCGGCTTCATCCCGGCTGTAAACGTACGTCGGGATAAAAGCGACGATCTTGCCGTCGGAGGTCTTCGAGTATTTGTATTCGTTGTTGACGTAGAAGAGATCGGGAACGGCGTTCGACACGCTCTGGAATACCATTCTCAGATTGTCCGGGGTAAGACCGTACGCCGAGACGTCGATCCTCTCGGTGAAGGAGCGGATGCCGTCGATGATCGTCTGACGCGCGTCGGAGTAGTGCGGGATCGAGGTCGAAGGACCGTCGTCCCATCTGACCGAGTCGGTGAAGAGCTCCGCGCAGTCCGGAGCGGGCGCGCGGTCCTTTTCCGCCGCGTCGTGCGCTCTCTTGAGGAAGGTCACGACCTGGGCGCGGGTACACGTGTCGTTCGGCGAGAACGTCTTCGGGCTTGTGCCCGCGGTGACGCCGTTTTCGACGGCCCACAGAACGGCGGAGTAGAAATAGTCGCCGGATTTCACGTCGCGGAAGGGATTTGTCGATCCCTTCGGGGCCGCCTGGCCGTTCGCTCTCCACAGGAACGTAACGATCTGCCCGCGCGTGCAGGTGTCGTCAGGCGAGAACGTCTTCGGGCTCGTGCCCGCGGTGACGCCGTTTTCAACGGCCCAAAGGACCGCTTTGTAGAAGTAATCGGCTCCCTTCACGTCGCGGAACGGGTTGTTCCCGCCCTTCGGCTCGGGCGATCCCGCCGCGCGCCACAGGAAGGTGACGACCTGACCTCTCGTGCACCCTTCTTCGGGCGAGAACGTCGCCGGGGAGGTGCCGGAGGTTATCCCGTTCGAGACCGCCCACGCGACGGGCCCCGCGTAGTAGGCATCGCCCGGGACGTCGCGGAACGGGAGCGGGAGACGGTCGGTTTTTCTCGTTTCGGTATGGGAGGGATCGTTGCGGCAGACGCGGACCGCCTCGCCCTCGTCGGTGACGGTCGCCTCTTTTACGACGGTCCAGTCGCCCCACGAGTGCCCTTTCGCGGATCCCGCGTCGGTGACCGTGTCGGTCGCGCCGCATCCGTTTTCGCAGACGGCGGTCTTCGTGCCGTCCTCGGTGCAGGTCGCGTTTCCGTCGGGCTCGTATTTCTCGAATCTGTGGCCGGTCGCCGATCCCGGATCGGGCAGCGTGTCGGTCGCGCCGCACCCGTTTTCGCAGACGGCGGTCTTCGTGCCGTCCTCGGTGCAGGTCGCGTTTCCGTCGGGCTCGTATTTCTCGAATCTGTGACCGGTCGCCGACCCCTCGTCGGTGACCGTGTCGGTCGCGCCGCACCCGTTTTCGCAGACGGCGGTCTTCGTGCCGTCCTCGGTGCAGGTCGCGTTTCCGTCGGGCGCGTATTTTTCAAATCTGTGGCCGGTCGCCGAGCCCGGATCGGGCAGCGTGTCGGTCGCGCCGCATCCGTTTTCGCAGACGGCGGTCTTCGTGCCGTCGGCGGTGCAGGCCGCGTTTCCGTCGGGCGTGTATTTTTCAAATCTGTGGCCGCCGCAGAGCGTGAAGGCGACCGAGACCGAATTGCCGCCCTCGTCGGACGCGGTCACGGTGAATACGGCGACCTCTCCGTCCGGGACGGTGAGCGTAAGCTTGCCGTCCGCAAGCTCCGCCGGTTCGCCGTTGACAGTGACGGCCGCGAGATCGTCGTCTTCGACGGTCACCGTGACCGATCCGTCGCAGTATATCGCTCCGCTTTCAACGCCGGTTACCGTCGGAAGGCTGAAATTCAGGACAAGAAGAGGAGTTGACGCATACGCGGCGTTCCCCTGACGGTCGATCGCGCGCGCAATGAGAGCGTAACTTCCGGCGTCGGAGAAATCAACGGAATATCCGTCCGTCCAGTCCGTGATCCCGGCGATCTCTTCTTCCGTGAGGACGCGGTCGGATACGAAATATGAGACGGACTCGACGCCGCTTTCGCTGTCGGAAGCGGTTATTTCGACGGGAAACGGCTCGTTTCTGTATATGGGATGCGCTTCCGCTTCGGTGACGGAGCTCCATCTGCGGATCCCCGTCAGGATGGTGACGGAGGGCTTTGCGGAGTCGATAAGACGCGAATTTTCGGCGACTCTGGTGTCTGTGAGGCCGCACCCGTTGTCGCAGCGCGCGGTCTCGGTGCCGTCGGCGTCGTACGTCGCATCGCCGTTATAAACGTATTCGCTGAAGACGTGTCCCTTCGCCGATCCCGGATCGGGCAGCGTGTCGGTCGCGCCGCACCCGTTGCCGCAGACGGCGGTCTTCGTGCCGTCCTCGGTGCAGGTCGCGTTCCCGTCGGGGACGTACGCCGTGAAGGAGTGGCCGGTCGCCGAGCCCGCGTCGGGCAGCGTGTCGGTCGCGCCGCATCCGTTGCCGCAGACGGCGGTCTTCGTGCCGTCCTCGGTGCACGTCGCGTTCCCGTCGGGGACGTACGCCGTAAAGGAGTGGCCGGTCGCCGAGCCCGGATCGGGTATCGTGTCGGTCGCGCCGCATCCTTTGTCGCAGACGGCGGTCTTCGTGCCGTCCTCGGTGCAGGTCGCGTTCCCGTCGGGTACGTATTCGGTGAAAGAATGGATGTGAGAGTCGCCGTTGACGCTGACGATCGCGCCGTTCAGGGCGACGTTGACGCATTTCAGCGAGTTGTTGACGAAGTCGCCGGGAACGGCGGCGAGTCTGACTTGCTGCGCCCCTTTCGGCGCGTCGGCGCTGACTTTGAAGGTCAGCGTCAGTATCGTTCCGTTTTTCGTATTGTCCGCCGTCGCCGCGGTGTCGTACCACGTGACGTAATACGGATCGCTCGCCGTGTCCGCGCCGAACTGCGCTCCCTTCAGTATCCCGCCGTCCGTCGCCGAGACGAGCGTCAGATACGGATCGTAGTCGATCGCGAATCGCGCCGCGACGAGGCCCGGGTTGCCGGAAAGCTGTACGTTCAGCGTGACCGTCTCGCCCGGCGCGGCGCTCGCGCCGGAGACGGCGATCGACGGCGCCGCCGCCGCGGTCGCCGCGGGAGCGAAGATCCCGAGCGCCATGATAAGCGCAAGCGCAATTGAGATTATCTTATATTTTTTCACGATGTACCTCGCGTTTCGGCGCCGCGGCGCGGCGCAGATTATCCTATTTTCTATTATATATAAAAACGATAACTTTTTCAACCCCCCGCGAAGGGCGAAAAAACGGATCGGCTGTTTTTTTGATTTTTCAATAATTGTTCAATTTTTGTCTGTATAATGATGTTGAACCGAAAAAGAGCAAAGGAGGGGCGCTCTCTTGAAAATACTCATAGCGGAAGACGAAAAGAGAATGTCGCGCGCGATATCCGAGATCCTGCGCTTTGAAAAATACGAGGTCGACGAGGTCTCCGACGGGGAGGCGGCGGTCGACGCGATCGAAAGCGGCGTATACGACCTCTGCGTGCTCGACGTGATGATGCCGCGGATGAACGGCTTTCAGGTCGCGTCAGCAGTCCGCTCGCGCGGGATAAAAACGCCGATCCTGATGCTCACGGCGCGCGGCGAGCTCGACGACAAGGTGACGGGGCTCGACAGCGGCGCGGACGACTATCTGACGAAGCCGTTTATGACGAAGGAGCTCCTCGCGCGGATCCGCGCCCTCCTTCGCCGGCGGATCAACACGCCGGACGGGACCCTTTCGTTCGGCGACGTTTCGCTCGACACGGCCGGTTCGACGGTCAGGTGCGCCGAGACGGGTCAGAGCGTACGGCTCGGCGAAAAGGAGCTCCGCATCCTTGAATATATGATAGCGAATCAGGGTCAGGTCATAACGCGCGAACAGCTCGCCGTGAGGATATGGGGATATGAGAGCGACGCCGAGTACAATAACGTGGAGGTCTATATGACGTTTACCCGCAAAAAGCTCGGATTTATCGGGTCAAAGTGCTTGATAAAGGCGGTCCGCGGCGTGGGGTATGAATTGAGGTATGACGATGTTCCGTAAATCGAAAATCAGGATCGTGGCGGCGATAATGGCGTCCCTCATGCTCTTTCTGACCGTTACGCTCGGGGCGATCTACCTGTCGAGCAGGCTGACCGTCAGACGGGAAAACGAGGAAATGCTCGCCCGGTACGTCGAACGGATGGGAGAGGACGAGCCCGGGGGAGCGCCGGACGGCGCCCCGGAAGACAGACCCGCCCCGGATCGCGGCGATCCTTTGATCAGAAAACCCGATAAACCGGACGACGAACCGTTCGGAAGGCGCGGGGAGGACGTCTACGGGCTGTCGACTTTCTACTCCGTCGTTTACGGCGAGGACGGCTCGGTCTCGTCCGTCGATACCGGAAGGGAAGGCCTGAAGAGCGAAGACGAGATCGTCGCGGCGGCGGAAAAAGCCCGCGCGGCGAACAAATCGAGCGGAAGGATCGGACGCCTTCTTTACACGGTCGGTGAAAAGGACGGCAAACAGTTCGTCGCTTTCGTGGACAGCACCGTCGCCGACGAAAACCTGACGACGTTTCTGAAGACCGAGCTTATCGCGGGCGGCGCGGCGCTCGTTCTCGTCTTTCTCCTCTCTCTTTTCCTCTCCTCGCGGATAATAAAGCCGCTCGAGGAGAACGACAAGAGACAGAAGCGGTTCGTGTCCGACGCCGGGCACGAGCTCAAAACGCCGATCTCGGTGATAAGCGCGAATACCGAAATACTGTCGCGCGAAGGGGACAGCGAATGGCTCTCGAATATCCGGTACGAGACCGAACGGATGGGGACGCTTGTCCGCGATCTTCTCCGTCTCTCACGCGCCGGGGACGCGGCGCGCGTCTCGGGAACGGTCGACCTTTCCCGCGTCGTCGTCGGCGAGGAGCTGCCGTTTGAATCGGTCGCCTTTGAAAAAGGGAAGACTCTGACGGCGGAGATCGGGGACGGGATCACGGTCGAAGGCGACGAAAGTCAACTGAAGCAGCTGACCGCGATCCTCATCGACAACGCGATCAGCCACGGAACGGACGACGCGGTCGCCGTCACGCTCCGGGCGGAGCACCGCTCGGCGGTGCTGACGGTCGAAAACGGAGGAGACGAGATCCCGAGGGAGGAGAGAACGCGTCTTTTCGAGCGGTTCTACCGTGCGGACGAGGCGCGGACCGACGGCGATCACTTCGGCCTCGGCCTCGCGATAGCGAAAGCGATCGTCGAGGCGCACCGCGGGACGATCTCGGTCGACTGCCGCGACGGGAGGGTGATTTTCACCGTGACGATCCCGCTGTCTCACAAAAAGTGATTATCCGGTAAAAAAGGACCCCGCCGGGGTCCTTTTTTTGACGCCGGTCGGCGAAAAAATGCCGGAGTCGTCGTTGACAAACGATTTTCGGTATGAGATAATATTTATACGCTTAAAAAGGAGGTGAAGACGGTGCTCGAAGTGACGAAAATGGGATCGGAGGTCCTCCCCGCTCTGGCGGATCACGGTTTGCGCGCCGAGGACGTGACCGTCTTCGCCGCGACCGATCTGGCGGCCGACCTCACGCCCGCGGAGACGTATCTTATCATGACGGAAAAGAAGCTCTTCGTTATGAGCGGTCACGTCCGTTCCGAGGGAAAACCGGGCAGAAGCTATAAAAAAATATTCACCGAGTCGTCGTGCCGCGAGTACGACGCCGGAAAGCTCGGAAAGATGAAGATAGAGGAGTACGTGTCGACCGCGCGCCTGTTCGCCGAATATGACGGCGAGGACGTCCTCGTCGCCGCGATGACGAAGACGGCGCTTCGCGACGCGCGCCTCTTCGTGAAATACGCCGAGCCGAAAGAGGACGGCGAAAAAGAGGAGATAAACGAGGACGATTTCAGGGACGACCGATTCTGTCCGAAGTGCGGAAGACGCTATCCCGATCCCGACCGCAAGATATGTCCGCACTGTATGGACAAGATGAAGCTGTACCGCCGCCTTCTTGTCTTTGCGAAGGATTACCGTCTGCAGATGGCCGCCGTTCTCGGCGGGCTCGTTCTCGTCGCGGCGATGGGCGTCGCCGCGCCGTACGTTTCGACGGAGTTCTTCTACGACCGCGTTCTCTCGCCGGGCGACGCCTGGTACGGGCGCATCGTCGCCGCCGTCCTTCTCGTTCTGCTTCTCAGGATCGGGTCGATCGTCGTCAATTCCGTCTCGAACGTCATTTCGGCGAGGATCACGGCTAAGGTCACCTACAAGCTGAAAAAGACGATATTCTCGGCGATAGAGCGTTTGTCGATGCCGTTCTTTTCGGCGCGTCAGACCGGCGGCCTCATGAATCAGATCAATAACGACAGCAACGAGATATACTGGTTTTTCATGGACGGCGCGCCGATGATGATCCGGAACGTGGTCGAGATCGCCGCGGCGCTCGTCATAATGTTCATTATGAACGTGCCGCTCGCGCTCTGTACGCTCGTCGTCCTGCCTCTGTTCGGTTTTGTGATCCGCCTTCTTTTCAAACGGATGAACTCGCTTCACGCCCGGACGTACAGAAGCTCCCGCGCCCTCAACTCGTCTCTTTCCGACGCGCTGACGGGGTTCCGCGTCGTCAAGGCGTTCTCACGCGAGCGCGAGGAGACGGAGCGGTTTGACAAACAGTCGCGGCGGCTCGCCTCCGACAGTCGGTCCGTCACCGTCTTCAACAACACGGCGTTTCCGCTCGCGACGGTCATTATGTATTTCTCGCAGATCATCGTCTGGGCGGTCGGCGGCTGGATGGCGGTCACCGGCGCGTACGGGATGACGTACGGGCGGCTCCTCGCCTTCATCGCGTATTCGAATCTCATGAACGAGCCGATGTTCATGCTCGTCGATATGACGTACTGGTTTTCCGCCTGCACGAACGCGACCCAACGCCTTTTCGAGATCGCCGACGCCGAGCCTGACGTCAGGGAATCGCCCGAGCCGAGAACGCTCGGCGAGATGAAGGGCGAGGTCGTCTTCCGCGACGTGGAGTTCTCCTATGAAAAAGGCAGAAAGGTCATCGACGGGGTCAGCTTCGGGGTCGGAGCGGGTCGCTCGCTCGGCATCGTCGGGAAGTCCGGCGCCGGGAAATCGACGCTCGCGAACCTCCTGATGCGCCTTTACGACGTCGACGGAGGCGAGATCACGATCGACGGAGTGAACGTGAAGGAGCTCTCCTTCGACGAGCTCCGGCGGAACGTCGGGATCGTCTCGCAGGAGACGTATCTGTTCGTCGGAACGATAGCGGACAACATAAGATACGCCGTCCCCGATGCGTCCGACGAGGACGTGATCGCGGCGGCTAAAACGGCGGGCGCTCACGATTTCATCGTGAAGCTGCTCGACGGGTACGATACGAAGATCGGATTCGGGCAGAAGGAGCTGTCCGGCGGCGAGCGTCAGCGCGTCTCGATCGCGCGGGCGATCCTGCTCGATCCGAAGATCCTTATTCTCGACGAGGCGACCGCCGCGATGGACACGGCGACGGAGAGGATGATCGGGGACGCGATAGCGAAGCTCTCGCGCGGCAGAACGGTCATTATGATCGCTCACCGGCTGTCGACGCTCCGCGACGTCGATTCGCTCGTCGTCATCGACCGCGGGAAAGTCGCCGAGGCGGGAACTCACGACGAGCTGATCCGGAAGAAGGGCATTTATTTCGACCTTTACCGGCTCCAGCTCGAGGCGCTCAAAAACATCGGGATAGAGGGGGATGAAGGATGGAAGATACACGACTCAAAGACGTGGTGAAAATCGAATACGTCACGGACGAAAACTCTGTCTTCACGGAGCACGACGGGTATATCGGTTTTACGTTCCGCCCCGAAAACGGCGAGGAGAAGACGTATCCCCGCGTCGGTCTCGGCAGGAATTTTCCCGACCGCTCTCCCGAGGAGTTCGTCTCGGTCCTCGACCCGGACGGAGCGGAGATCGCGATGATCCGGTCGGTCGGCGAGCTCGGCGGGGAAGCCGCGCGGATCGTGAGAGAGGAACTGAAGCGCAGGTATTTCGTCTTTACGGTGAGAAAGATCACGTCGGTCAATCAACGGTTCGGCTATTCCTACTGGAAGGTCAGGACGGACGAGGGCGACAGGGAGTTTACGGTCAGGGACACGTTCAGCAATTTCAGAAAGACGGGAAGCGATCGCGCGTACGTTACCGACGTCGACGGGAACAGATACGTCATTCCGTCGTTTTCGTCGCTCGACCGGTCGAGTATGAAGAAGATAGAGCTTTTCATATAGGGAAATGAAGAAAAAGAAAAAAACGGAAATCAGGACCGCGCGGGATCTTCTCGCGTCCGTCCCGGAATCGTCCTACAGCGGCGTATTCATAAGCGCGTTCGTATATGATCTCGATCTCGACGGCGGAGTGACCGACGGGATCGCGGTCGTGACGGAGGACGGGATCTTCGCTTACGAGCGCGGGTCTTTTGTCCGCTCCGTTCTCTTTTCGGACGCCGCGGAGCTTGAGTTTATGACTCTCGTCGGCGCTTGTGAGATCGTCGCCTCGACCGACGGCGGTCCCGTGATCGTCTGCCGGGGGACGCTCAGATGCTCTGACGTTATGGCGAAGAACGTGCGCCGGATCGTTCGCTTCCGCGAAACGGGGAAATACCCGACCGACGGGGAACTCGGGGCGGACCGCGTCTGCCCGAAGTGCGGCAGACGTCTGCGCCCCGGGATGAATACGTGCGTGAACTGCGCCGACAAGGGCTCCGTTCTGAAAAGGACGCTCGGCATGGCGCGTCCGTACCGGAAATACATCGTTTTATCCGTTCTTCTGTTCTTCGCGGGATTCGCGGTCAATCTGCTCGGCCCGTACGTCAACCGTCTGCTCGTCGATGGGTATATCGACAGCGAGACGGCGAAGGCGGCGGTCGCCGGCGGGGAAGGGGGTGCCGTTTTTCGCGGCTTCGCCCTGACGATCTGCCTTATGGCGGGGCTCGGTCTCTCCGGGTACGTGATGAATTCCCTCCGCAATCTCTCCGTTATGGAGGCGGGCGTCCGTCTCGTCGTCGATCTCCGGCGGACGGTCTTCGACAAGATAGAAAAGATGTCGGTGAGCACTCTTTCGCGCCGGTCGTCCGGCGAGCTTATGAGAACGGTAACGTGGGATACGTCGATGATCGAGAGGTTCATCACCGTCGACGCCCCGAACCTGATACAGCAGTCGTTTCTGATGATCGCCGTCTTCGCGATCCTCATGATCAAGGATCCGGTCCTCGCTCTCATAATCGTCGTGCCGATCCCCGCGTGTCTCCTCGTCGGGGTCCGCGTCAGCGGTATGTTCAGGCGGATGTACCACAGACAGTGGCACGCGAGCTCGGAGTCCGGGACGGTCCTCCACGATATCTTCTCCGGCATCCGCGTCGTAAAGGCGTACAGGACGGAGAAAAGGGAGGAGGAACGCTACGACGGGGCGACGAGGAAAGAGCGCGATATCGAACTGAAAAACGAGACGGTCTTCAATCTGTTCGACCCGATCTTTTCGTTCATCCTCAGTCTCGGGACGCTTTTGCTCCTCCTCTACACCGGAGGCAGGATACTGAAGGGAGAAATGACGCTCGGCGAGGCGATGATGTACTCGTCGTACGCGGGGCTTCTGTACGGATCGCTCGGGTGGATGACCCGCCTTCCGAGAATGATGTCGAGAACGATGACGTCGCTCGTCAAGATCTTCGATATCATCGACGGCGGCGAGGACGTCGCCGATTCAGATGATCCGAACGACGGCGTGATCCGCGGAGAGGTCGAGTTCGACCGCGTATCGTTCGGGTACGAGGACGGCGGCGACGTGCTGAAAAACCTCTCTCTGAAAGTCGCTCCCGGCGAGACGGTCGGCATCGTCGGCAGATCGGGAGCCGGAAAGTCGACGATGATCAACCTCCTTATGCGCCTTTACGATCCGGGAAGCGGGTCGATAAGGATCGACGGGGTCGATCTGCGCGATATGACGCAGCATTCGCTCCGCTCGCAGATGGGCGTCGTCCTTCAGGAGACCTTCCTGTTCCGCGGAACGGTATTCGACAACATATCATACGCCGTTCCGGGCGCCTCGCGCGAGGCGGTCATAACGGCGGCGAAGGCGGCGGGAGCGCACAAGTTCATCGTCCGTCTGCCGGACGGGTACGACACGGTGATCGGCGAGAAGGGCCACACGCTCTCCGGCGGCGAGCGCCAGCGCATCGCGATAGCGCGCGCTCTCCTGCACGATCCGAAGATAATCATTCTCGACGAGGCGACCTCGTCGCTCGACACGGAGACGGAGCACGACATCCAGGAGACGCTCGCGCGGCTCACCGAGGGGCGGACGACGTTCGCGATAGCCCACCGCCTCTCGACTCTGAGAGGGGCGACGTACCTGATCGTTCTCGACAAAGGACGTCTCGTCGAGCAGGGAACACACGACGAGCTGATGCGCCTCGGCGGGATCTATTACGGCCTCGTGATGGCGCAAAGACAAATGTCTAAAATGAAGAAGGAATAAGAGAGCGCGGACCCCGCCGGGGTCCGCGCTTCCGTGTTATTCAGGATATCAGAGGAAGAAGCATCTGTAGAGGAAAGCGACGATCTGCGCTCTCGTGCAGGTGTCGTCCGGCGAGAACTCCGTTTCGGTCGTGCCCTTCGTGACGCCGTTGTCCGCCGCCCAAAGGACAGCCTTATAGAAATAATCGCTTTCCGTGACGTCGGTGAAGTGCGACGCGGGGCTGATCGGCTCCGCCTCGCCGCGGAGACGCCACAGGAACGTCGTTATCTGCGCTCTCGTGCACGTTTCGTCCGGCGAGAACGCCGTCGGAGACGTACCCTTCGTTATTCCTTTTCCGACCGCCCACAGGACGGCTTTGTAGAAGTAATCGTCGCCGTTGACGTCGGAGAACGGATTGTCCGCGGCGTAGGGCTCCGGGCATCCGGCGGCGCGCCACAGGAACGTGACCGCCTGCGCCCTCGTGCATCCGTCGTCCGGCGAGAACGTCGTCGGGGACGTGCCCTTCGTTATATCGAAGACGATCGCCCAGTCGATCGGGTCGTGCGCCCAGTTATCCTTCGGCGGCATATCGGTAAAGTTTTTGCCGGGACAGCCGTCCGCTCCGTCGCAGGGGAGACGGTCGTCGAAGTATACCTTCACGTCGTCGATGAAGAGAGCGTTCTTCCCGAAGCCGATGTGGCGGAAAGCCACGTTTACCGCCTGATCCCGGAACGCGCTCAGGTCGACGACGTACGTGACGTAACCGTGATCGGAAACGTCGCCGTAGACCGGAGTCGCCTTCATGACCTCGATCCGAGCCGGATCGTCGACGGAACGGACGTATACCGCCACCGTCTCGGCATAGTTGTTATCGTAATCCCACGAGGCGGCGCGGAAGGACAGGCGCACCCTGCCGTTCGGAAGAAGGAGATCCGGCGAGTACGTCCAGTTTTCGGGGGTGAGAGCGACGTTTTTTTCACTGTCGTACGAGCGCGACATGATCGCGCCGTCGATCCCGTAATTATACCCGATGAGAGAGGAGTCGGGATCGTCGAACCAGTGGTGCCATCCGGACCCGTCTTCGTCCTCGTCCTCACACGTCCAGCCGTCAAACTGCGTTTTCTCGTTGAAGTCGAACCAATATACGAGGTTTCCGAGCGATTCGAGGTTTTCAAAGCTCTCGGTCGCGGTCTCGAGGCGGAAATGACCCTCGACGAGATACGGGGTCAGCAGGCTCGCGCCGCTGATCCTGTTCCCGGAGCCGTTTATCATATGGTCGCAGCCGCGGAAGAAGAAATAACCGTCGTTCGCCCTGTAGTTGATCATACAGAAGTAAACGTCGCCCGCTCTGAACGTGTCGTTCTCCTCCATAAAAAGACCGGTCGTGTGATCGTACCAGCCGAGAGCGACGGAGAATTCCTTTTCTCCTCCGGCGCCGTCCTCGACCTCGGGGGAGGCGACCTCCGCGGGAGTCCTGCCGCCCGTCGGACGGCCGATCCCGTTGACGCGGGTGTTGAATATCGGCTTGCCGATACACGTGACGGTGAAGGTCCCGATCGTCAGACCGGAGTTCCTGACCGAGATCGTCTGACCGACGTACCACGTCACCGGGTGCGCGGTCGAAACGATCACGCCTTCCGCGGTCTCGCCCTTGTCGACGGTCCATTTATCGGGAATGGCGCTGATCTGCGCGTTGACGTCTCCCGCCCAGAAGAAATTTCTCGTTCCGGCGGTCGGTACGCTGTAGTACGAGCTGTCGACGCCGTCGACCGTTAGCGTTCCCTCGAACGCGTACGAGGTCGTGACGAGCGGACTGTTCTTCGATACGACCGCGTCTCCGATATGGACGTCCGAGACGGAGATCCCGGAGAGCTCGAGACCGACGGCGCTGCCGGCGGACGCTTCGTCGACGCCGTGGTTGGACATCACGATCCTTACGACCGTGGCGTCCGCGGGACGGACCTCCTTTGTCGAGTCGTCCCACGTGCGGAGCTCGACCGCGTCTCCGACTTTAACCGTTCCCTTGACGATGCTTCCGGACACGACGGTGTTTCCCGACAACGCGAATCTGTCCTCGGCGTAAAGGAGGAATCCCTCGTCTTCATCCGGTCCGTCTCCGCCCGCGAAGGCGGTGAACGTCATCGCTGACGCGAGCGTCGCGAGCGCCAGCAGGGCGCACAGGAGCTTTGTGATCTTTTGTTTCATTCCTTTTCTCCTTGTCTTTTATTTATATACGGTATTATTCGATTTACGGATCGAGATTGCCGTTCTCGCGGTACCGACGCCAGACGTTCTCAAAGAATCCGTCCTCCGGCGGTATCGGGCGTACGGGCCGCCACGACGCGGAAAACCGCTCCCCGTCGAAGACGACCTCCTGTACCGAGCCCCTCGCCGAGACGTCCTCCTTCCTCATGCGAAAGATCTCCTCCCGGCATCCGGGGAGGACGCCGCCCTCGTCGGTATAGAGCGCGGAGCCGCGCGACGCGCCGATCTTCCCGGCGTAGTCGATCATGGCGTACAGGACCGCGCGCCCGGTCACGAGCGTGTCGTAAACGCGGGAGAAATCGCTTATTCCTCCGCTTCCCGCGAACGGCGCGGAGGCGATTTTTCCGAGGTCCTCCTCCGTCGCGCGGAGCGCTTCTTTCATTTTGGCGAGATTTCTTATCGCTCCCGCCGAATCGCTCATCCTTCTTCTCGCCGCCGCGATCACGCGGTCGGCGTCGACGGGATCGCCGACGCGGTCAGGGAGCGAGAGAAACGGCGCGGCGGTATTTTCGGCGGCTGCATAAAACGCTTCGTCGGAGCACGGCGCGGAGCCGCGCCCCGCGATATATTCGGCCGCTCTGATCGCTCCGACCTGTCCCGAGTTGAGGGCGGACCCGCCGGGGCGTCTCACGCCGTGCGTCCCCGCGCACTCGCCGACGGCGAAGAGGCCGGGGACCGACGTCCGCCACCGTCCGTCGACGGCGACGCCGCCGTTGTGATGCTGCGCGCAGAGCGCGATCCGGAGCGGTTCGCGCCCGAGGTCGACGCCGCGGCTCATATACAGCTCCACGGCGGGACGGTTCATCTTTTCGAGCCGTTCGATCGGCGTGCCGAACGCCGCTCCCGCCGCCCTGATGTAGTCGCCCGCTTCCGGCGGAAGGCGGTCGAAGTCGGGTTTTTCGATGCCGAACGGGTTTTTGCGGTAGTCGAGGAAAACGCGCCTCCCGCGGAGCGCCGTCTCGCGGTAGACGAGAAGGTCGACCGCGGACGATCCGTCGGCGCGGTCGGTGTCGAACGGCCACTGATAGCCCTTCAGAAAGAGCGTTCCCATCGCCTCGTACGGGTCGGGTGAAAGCTCGGAGAGGAACTCGCGCTCCTCTCCGTCGTCGCCGACGGAGAAGACGCGGGGGATGACCTGCATATAAGTTCCCGACACGTTCCAGCGCGGGCGGAGCGAGGCGAGACCGAACTGCCATTCGGTCAGATTCTGCATTTTCGCCCCCGCGAGGATCGCGAGGGAAGAGCATCCGGTGTGACATTCGGGATAGACGGAATCGGCGTATATCCCGGCGGGTCCGCCCGTCGCGAGCACCGTGTCCGGCGCGCGGAAAGCGCACAGACCGCCGGAGCCGACGTCGAGAGCGAGGACGCCGACGGCGGCGCCGCCCGATCTTATGACCGAGAGAGCGCGGTATCCGTCGAAGATCTCGACGCCGAGCTCGCGGGCGCGCCGTTCGAGCGCCTCGGTCATGAATTTCGACGTGAGCGGTCCCGCGCTCGTGGCGCGGGCGCGGGGGTCGTGGTCGGTTTTGTACCCGACGTATTCCCCGTATCCGTTCGCAGGGAACGGGACTCCGAGGGACGACAGATTCATGAACGCCCTGACGGAGAGCGCCGCCTCGGAGAGAGCGCAGTCGCCGTCGACCGCTCCTCCGGCGAAAAGATCCGCCGCCATGTCCCGCGGGCTGTCGGGCTCCGATCCCGCAAGGCTCATTTTATAGTACGTCTGCTTGTCCGATCCCGTGTTGCGGGACGTGCCGAGCGCCATCCCCTCCGTCAGAAGGGCGACGCGGACTCCCGCCCGCTTCAGCTCGCACGCCGCCGCCAGTCCGGCGCACCCGGAGCCGACGACGACCGCGCCGTACGAATAGAATTCCATTTCACAGTCTCCTGATATGGAATCCGCCGTCGACGTCGACGGACTGCCCCGTCACGTAGGGGAGAGACCCGTCGGCGAGGGCGAGCATCGCCGCCGCCACGTCCTCCGGCTTGCCCCATCTTCTGACGGGGAGAAGGCCGCCGTCGATCAGGCGGTCGTATTTTTCCTTTACGGTCTCCGTCATCCCGGTCATTATGATCCCGGGACGGACCTCGTTGACGGCGATCCCGTATTCGGCGAGACGGTCTGCGAAGAGCGCCGTTATCATCGACACTCCCGCTTTCGACACGCAGTATTCGCCGCGGGACGTGCTGCTCGTGTACGCCGACATCGAGGACACGTTGACGATGGCGTCGCCGCAGTGCGATCTTATCATCTCGTTGGCGACCGCCTGCGTGAGGAAGAACGTGCCCTTCGTGTTGACGCCGAGGACGAAATCGTAGCTCTCCTCTGTCATTTCGAGAATGTCGCGGCGCACGCGCGGCGCGACTCCGGCGACGTTCAGAAGGACGTCGACCTTTCCGTGGATCCTGATCGTCTCCGAGAGGAAGAGATCTCTGTCGCGGGCGGACGACAGATCGCCGCGTACGAACGTGAAATCGCTCTCCGGCGCGATTTTCGGCTCCGCCACGTCCATTCCGACGACGGCGTACCCGTTTTTGACGAACAGCTCCGCGCACGCGCCGCCGATCCCTCCCGCGACTCCGGTTATCATTGCAATTTTCATTTTTGTCCGTCCTTTCCGCACAGTTTTTTGTATATGGGAAGATAGACCCCGGCGTCGCGGACGACGCATCCGGGCGTCCCTCCCGGTTTTCTCATTATTTCGGTGCATTTCGAACAGCAGAGACAGATCTTCGCGGGATCGGCCCCCCGTCCCGACGCGATATCGCGGGCGATATCGGGATACGCGATCGCCTCCCGCCCGAATCCGGCGAAGTCGAACGCTCCCGCCCCGATATACGCCGCCGCGACGCCCGGAGCCGCCGCGCCGAGGAAGGAGAGACCGGAGGCGACGACCTTCAGGGCGGGGACCGCTTTTTTTATCTCCGCGGCGCCGCCGAGGATGCGGCGGACGCCGTCGATCGGGGCCTCCGGGGGGTCGTACGATCCGCTCGCGAACGGTCTGTTCACGTGCGGGTTGAAATACGGGTTTCCCATCGTGACGTTGACGATATCCGCGCCCGCGCCGGAAAGGAGCGAGCAAAGGCGGGCGGGCTCGTCAAAGTCCGGTTCTCCGTCTTTTCCGACGCCGAATCCGTCAGGTATCTCGCGCCCGTCATAGACGTTGAGGCGCGAGGCGACGGCAAATCTGCCGGAGCATACCGCGCGGATGCCGCGGACGGCGTCGAGCAGAAGACGCGTCCTGTTTTCAAACGGTCCGCCGTACCTGCCAGGCCGGTCGCGCGCGGCGAGAAGATCGGAGAGGAGATACCCGTGACAGCTTTTGACGTCGACTCCGTCGAATCCCGCCCGCTCGGCGAGAGCGGCCGAGGCGACGAGCGCCTCTCCGACCCGGTCGAGGTATTCGTCGGTCACGACGGTCGGCTCTCCCGCCGCCTCGAGGACGGGAGCGCGGCGGGCGGCGAGCGGTTCCGGCGTCCCGCGCGGCTTTGAGTATCTTCCGGAGTGGGTCGCCTGCATTATGACGAGCGGCTCCCTGTTTCCGGACTTCACCGCCGTCTCCTTTATTTCCCCGACGAGGCGGGAGAAGCGGCCGATATTTTTTTCGGTCAACGAAAGCTGACGCGGATTCGCGCGCCCCTCGGGCATGACGGCGACCGCCTCGAACCAGACGATCCCGGGGCCGCCGGCGGCGAAACGCGAATAACGGCGGACGGTGAGCTCGCCGGGAGAGCCGTCGGGATCCCCGTCGCACCCCTCCATCGGCTGATAGACGATGCGCGACGGCGCGGCGATCCCGCCTGCCGCGACGCTTTCGAGAAGCGGCGCCGTATCCCGGGAGAACGGAAGTCCGGACGCGCTGCCGAATTCCTCCGCGGAACGACAAACGGCGTTTTTTCCGTTTTTCATATGGCGGATGTAACCTCTTTTTATCAAAATACGGTATTATATGTGAAGTACCATCTAAATCTTACCTTTCCGCCGTCAATTTGTCAAGTGCGCCGCTTGACAAAAAGACTCGTTTGTGGTATAAGATTAGGTGAAAAGGGGTCGGGCGCGGAAATTTCGCGCGATCCCCGCGAAAAACGCTTTATTTTTATTTTTCGAGGAGGAAAAAATGAAGAAATTACTTACTGTCATGATGGCGGCGGTTATGGTCGTTTCCCTGCTCGCCGTCACGGTCGGAGCTCAGTCTCAGGCTATGAACGGATCCGGCTGGGATCCCGACGACGTCGTCACCGTCAAGAAGGCCGATCCCGCTGACGTCGTCAAAGACGGTCTGATCAGCGACGGCGAGTACGAAAAGCTCGACGTCAACATATCCGAGAACGACAGCCCGCTTCACGTCGTGTTCATCACCGGCGATGATATGGAAAACGGCATCGCCATGCTCGGAACCATGGAATACTACTTCTCGTGGGACGAGGTCCACGGCTTCAACTTCGCGGTCAGGAACAAACCCGCCGTGATCCAGCAGCTCCTCGACGTCAAGGACGCGGAGAAGACCGAGGACGACTTCCTTCACAACGTCGGCTACGGCATCAGCGCGAAGACCGACAACGAGAACAGCCCCAGTCTCTACTTTGCGCTCGCAAAGAGGACCGACGACGGCAGATATCTCGAGGGTCAGTATCAGCAGCTCGGCGCGCAGGGCAACTACAACCCCGGCGAGGACGAGTACGTCATCAATTATGATTACGGTACCGGATACGTCACGATCGAGTGGTCCGTTCCCCTCAACGCGTTCTTCATGAACGGCGGCGGCGCGGGTTCCACCGTCGAGGCGACGATCTTTGCGACCGCGGGCGAGACGACCGTGCCGGACGATTTCTCCAGCTTCTACGGCGTCTCCCTCGGCGACTTCGGATACGCAGTCAACCTGAAGTCGATGATCAATCACGTCCACTATCTCCTCTCCGAAACCGCGATCGAGAAGACCGGTTCGTCTCCCGACGACCCGGGCGACTCCACCGGCGGCGGCTCGGGCGATAATCCCGGAAGCGGCGTCGGCGAGAACCCCGGAACGGGCGCGAACGAGAACCCCGGAACGGGCGCGAACGAGAACCCCGGTAACGGCGGTCAGCCCGCTCCCGCGGACAACGGCGGAAACGGCGGCAACGGCGGCAACGGCGGAAGCAGCGGCAAGACCGCTCCGAAGACCGGCGACCCGATGATCGTCATGACGGCGGTCGCGGCAGTCTCTGCGGCGGGCGCGTTCATCGTCGGAAAGAAGAGGCACTGAAAAAAGCAGTTTCGTCGGGCGGGATCGTCAAAAAAGCGATCCCGCCCGCGTTGTTTTCGAAAACGATTGACAAACGGCGCGTTTTGTGGTATTAATTGAAATGAATAATCCGCAAACGGAGGAGACTATAATGAAGAAAGTTTTAGCTCTTATCCTTTTTCTCGCGATGACCGTTTCCCTTTGCGCGGTCCCGGCGCTCGGCAATTCGTTCAGACCCGGCGAGGGTCCGGTGACCGTCACCGTTCGGAAGACCGATCCGTCCTACGTCGTAAAGGACGGCGTGATAGGTTACGGCGAGTACGACAGACTCGAGATCGACCTTGAAGAGGATTCCACTCCCCTCAATATTTGCTTCTGGACCGGCGACGACATCGAGGACGCCGAGGCGATGATGAAGACGATGGAGTATTATTTCTCGTGGGACGAGGTCCACGGCTTCAACTTCGCGGTCAGGAACAAGCCGACCGAGATCAAGCAGGTCATCCCCGAGGGGACCGGAGATCCGCCGGAGGACGCGTTCCTTCACAACGTCGGATACACGTTCGTCGCCGACCCTCAGCCCGATCTCGGGATACTCGCCGACACGCTCTTTTACTACGCCGTTGCGCGCGACACCGTGACCGGCGCATACAAGGAAGGTCACTATAATCAGCTCGGACTGAAGGGTTACTACAATCCCGCGGAAGGCGTCGATTACTGCATCACATATGATTACGACACCGGTTACGTCACGCTCGAATGGTCCGTTCCCTTCGACAACTTTATGGAAAACACCCCTGCCGACGGCGTCGTGTTCTGCTTCTCCGTTGGAGCCGAGGGCGGCCCCGGCGAAACGGCGGCTTCCGACAGAGGATACGCGGTCGCGCTCGGCGACTGGTCGTGGCTCGTCGCCGCGAAATCGTCGGAGAGCCACGTCATAGCGACGCTGTCTGAAGATACGATCGTCAAAGAGCCCGAAAACGGCGAAGAGACCGGCGAGACCGGCGAGACCGGAAACACCGGAAATAATGAGAATCCCGGAACGGGGACGAACGAGACCCCCGGAACGGGCGCGAACGAAACTCCCGGGACGGGAACGAACGAAAATCCCGGAACGGGCGCGAACGAGAACCCCGGCGCCGGTACGAACGAGAACCCCGGAAACGGCGGCAAGACCGCTCCGAAGACCGGCGACCCGATGATCGTCATGGCGGCGATCGCCGCGGTCTCCGCGGCCGGCGCGTTCATCGTCGGTAAAAAGAGAAAATAACGGATCCGTTTTTTGAGAGGGGCGGCGGCGCCCCTCTCTTTTTTATTGTTAAAACTGCACAAATCGAAGCTCCGATTTTTGACGGAACGGTCGTCCGATTTGTTGTTTTTCCTATATTGAAAAAATAAGAAAAATAGTATATAATAATTTGGAGAATGGTCTTTTTCGGCAAGACCCTCGGATACATAAAAATACAGTTTAAATACAAGGAGTTTCAAATGGCAGACTACACCGCTGAAAAAATCAGAAACATCGCTTTCCTGGGCCACCAGAGCTCGGGTAAGACCTCCCTCGCGGAGGCGATGCTGTACCTCTCGAAGGGCACTGACAGACTCGGCAAGGTCACCGACGGCAACACCGTCTGCGACTACGATCCCGAGGAGATCAAGAGGGGCATTTCCCTCACGCTCGCGCTCGCTCCCATCGAATGGGAAAAGGTCAAGATCAACATCATCGACACCCCCGGATATCTCGATTTCGCCGGTGAGGAGATCGAGGCGGTCCGCGTCGCCGACGCGTCCGTCATCGTCATCGACGGCAAGGCGGGTCTTCAGGTAGGCGCCGAGCTCGGCTGGGAATACTCGGACGACGAGGGCATCTCCCGCGCGATCTTCGTCAACAAGTGCGACGATCCCGATTTCGATTTCGGCAGAGTCTTCGACGAACTCCGCGAGACCTTCGGCACCTCCGTTTGCCCCGTCTTCATCCCGTTCAAAAACGGAAACGAGGTCCTGATGGTAGACCTCATCGAGATGCAGGCGTTCAAATACGACGACAAGGGCAACCGCGTCCCCGCCGAAATGACCGACGCCATGAAGGCCGACGCCGAGAAATACAAGGAGGCGTTCAACGAGGCTATCGCCGAGACGTCCGAGGAGCTTCTCGAGAAGTACTTCGGCGGCGAGGAGATCACGAAGGCGGAGGCGATCGGAGCTCTGAACCACGGTATCACCACCGGCTCCATCGTTCCCGTTTACTGCGGCTCCGCCGTGAAATTCTGGGGCGTCCGCGCTCTGCTCGACGCGTTCGCTCACGCGTTCCCGAGCTTCATCGACAAGGGCAAGGAGACCGTTGTTGACGGCGACGGCGTGAAGAAGATCGACGTCGACCCGAACGGCCCGACCTCTCTGTTCGTATTCAAGACGATCGCCGACCCGTTCGTCGGCAAGATGAGCATCTTCAAGGTCATGTCGGGCACGGTCAGACGCGACGACACGCTGAAGGATCTCAAGACCGGCGGCAGCGTCAAGATGGCGCACATCTACACGATCAAGGGCAAGAAGCAGACCGAGGTCGAAGCGCTCCACTGCGGCGACATCGGCGTCGTGACCAAGGTCCCCGACATCAACACGAACGACACGCTCTCCGCTTCCGGAAACGTGGAATACAAGAAGATCGTCTTCCCGCATCCCTATATGGTGAAGGCGCTCCTCCCCGCCGCCAAGGGCGACGAGGACAAGATCTCCCAGGGCGTCGCCAGACTCCTTGAGGAGGACCCGACCCTCGTTTACGAGAACAACGCCGAGACGAAGCAGATGACGATCGCCGGTATGGGCGAGACCCACCTCGACGTCGTCGTGTCGAAGCTCAAGAACAGATATTCCACCTCCGTCGTCCTCGAGGCTCCCCGTCTCGCATACAGAGAGACGATCAAGGGCTCGTCCGACGTCGAAGGAAAGCACAAGAAGCAGTCCGGCGGTTCCGGTCAGTACGGTCACGTCAAGATGAGATTCTCCCACGGCGAGGCGGAAGGGCTCACCTTCACGCAGTCGGTCGTCGGCGGCAACGTGCCGAAGGGCTACTATCCCGCCGTTGAGAAGGGACTTCTCGAGGCCATGCAGAAGGGCGTCCTCGCCGGATACCCGGTCGTCAACCTCGCGGCTGACCTCTACGACGGCTCTTACCACCCCGTCGACTCGAACGAGATCTCGTTCAAGCTCGCCGCGCGCCTCGCTTATAAAGCGGGTCTGCCTCTTGCAAACCCGATCATCCTCGAGCCGATCGGTTCTCTCAAGGTCACCGTTCCGGACGGACTCGTCGGCGACGCCATCGGCGATCTCAACAAGAGACGCGGCCGCGTTCTCGGCATGAACCCGCACGAGAAGAAGAAGGGCTACACCGTCATCGAGGCGGACGTTCCCGCGGCGGAAATGGCTGACTACACCATCGCTCTGAGAGCGATGAGCCAGGGCAGAGGCCGTTTCGACTTCACCGTCGACAGATACGAGGAAGCTCCGGCGAACGTCGCTCAGAAGATCATCGCCGAGGCAAAAGTGGAAGAGTAAAGAAAAACAGGACCGTTCGGGAGCCGCCGGGGAAACCGGCGGCTCTTTTGGAGGTAATGAAATGCATATCACAGACAGATTTCACGACAGTAAGTGGGGCGTTCTGACCCACTATCTCTCCTTCGTTCAGAACAAGGCGGGCGATCTTCACAATCAGGGCGTCGGCGAGACCTCGTGGAACGAGTGCGTCGACGGGATCGACGTCGAACGGCTCGCCGAGACCGTAGCGTCGACCGGCGCGTCATATCTGTTCTTCACGATGGAGCAGGGGACGAGATATATAATCGCCCCGAACGCGGCGTTCGACAGGATCGGCGGTCTTCGCGCGGGCGAGGGGCCCTCGCGCCGCGATCTCGTGCTCGATCTTTACGACGCCTTGTCGCGCCGCGGGATCGATCTGTATCTCTACTTCACGGGGAGCGGACCGGCGGACGATCCCGAGCTCGGACCGATCTTCGGTTTCTCCTGCGGCGAGGGCGAGGTCGTAACGCGCCCGTTCGTCGAAAAGTGGGCGGAGGTGCTCGAGGAGTACTCCCGCCGGTACGGCGACAAAGTCAAGGGCTGGTGGATCGACGGATGCTACCGCGAGATGTTCGGCTTTACCGACGAGCTTCTCGACCTTCTTTACGACGCGGCGAAGGCGGGCAATCCCGACGCGATCGTCGCCCTCAACGAAGGGGTCGACATCAGGTACAGAAAGACGTACTCCCGCGAGGAGTTCACCTGCGGCGAGTTCGACCACCCGACGGGGATCCCGGAGGGGCGTTTCGTCGACGGCGCTCAGGCTCATATCCTCGTCCCGCTCGGAGCGACGTGGGGCCAGCCGGGACTTCAGCGGAGCGGCGAATATCTGCGCCATTTCACGAAGTGCGTGAACCTCATGGGCGGCGTCGTGACGTACGACGCGGCGATCTATCGCGACGGGTCGCTCGATCCGGAGCAGGTCGACGCTCTGAGGATGATAAACGGTTGACAACCGACGCCTAAAGCGGTATTATTATAAGAGCGTTTTAACGAGAGGATGAGTGTGAAATGAGGATAATTCCCGCCGAGGGGATGAACGAATTCCTGCCGGAGCAGACCGCTCTGCGCGATATGATGATCGAGCGGATCGTCGGGACGTACCGGTCGTTCGGCTATTCGAAGATCACGACCCCCGCGATCGAACCGATCGAGAACCTCGACAACAGCGACGGAGGCGACAATCTCCGCCTGATATTCAGGATAATGAAGAGGGGGCAGAAGCTCGACGACGCGCTCGCGTCGGGAGACCCCGCGTCGCTCTCCGATCTCGGCCTCCGGTACGATCTCACCCTTCCTCTCGCGAGATACTACGCGAACAACAGGCAGCGTCTGCCCGATCCGTTCCGTGTGATACAGATCGACAGGGCGTACCGCGCGGAAAGACCGCAGAGAGGCCGCTCGCGCGAATTCGTCCAGTGCGATATCGACATTATCGGAAGCGAAAGCGTCGACTGCGAGGTCGAGCTGATCACCGTGACGGGGCGCGCGCTCGGCAGTCTCGGGATCGGCGATTTCACAGTCCGCGTCAATCACCGCGGCGTTCTCCGCGGCGTCATAAAGAGCTGCGGGTTCCCGGACGGGTCCGCCGACACCGTCTCCGTCACCGTCGATAAGCTCGACAAGATCGGCGAGGACGGCGTGAGGGAAGAGCTCGTCGGAAAAGGATTTTCCGCCGGGTGCGCCGACAGGCTGATCGACGTTCTCTGCTCCGGGAAGCTCACGGTCGATTCGGTCGGAGAGTACGCCGACGGGAAGACCGCGGAGGAGCTTTCCTCCGTCATTACCCGCGCGGCGGAGCTTTCGGAGGGCAAATACGGGGTCCGCTTCGACCCGTCCCTCGTCAGAGGGCAGGGCTACTACACGGGGACCGTCTTCGAGGTCGAGAGCCTCGGGTTCGGCGGTACCGTCGCCGGAGGCGGCAGGTACGACGGACTGATCGGCAAATTCACGAAAGAGAATATCCCCGCGGTCGGCTTTTCGATAGGCTTCGAGCGGATCTTTTCGATCCTCTCCGGGTCCGGGATAAAAGCGGACGGCAAAAAGAAGGCGGCGGTCTTCTACGGGGAGGACGAATATATGGCGGCGATGAAGCTCGCCGACGGGATGAGGGACGAATTCGACGTGACCCTCGTCGCAAAAAAGAAAAAGATCGGCCGTCAGCTCGCCTCGCTCGAGGAGCAGGGCTATACCCGCGCGATATTCGCGGACAGACCGGATGAGATAAAGATTTTCGGTGAAAACCGGTGAAAAAAGCAGAAAAGGAAGTATCAAGCTATGCAGTGGACTTCAGTTACCGACCTTCGCGAGAAATATCTGTCGTTTTTTGAATCGAAGGGTCACCTTCGCCTGCCCTCGTTCTCTCTCGTTCCCGAGGGAGACAAATCGCTTCTGCTCATCAACGCGGGCATGGCGCCCCTGAAGAAATACTTCACCGGCGAGGCGGAGCCGCCGCGCCACAGAGTGACCACCTGTCAGAAGTGCATGAGGATGCTCGACATCGACAGCGTCGGTATCACCGCCCGTCACGGAACGTTTTTCGAGATGCTCGGAAACTTCTCCTTCGGCGATTATTTCAAGAACGAGGCGATCCCGTGGGCGTGGGAGTTCCTGACCGACGTTCTCGGAATGCCGGAGGAGCTGCTCTACCCGTCCGTCTACGAGGAGGACGACGAGGCGTTCGATATATGGAACAAGAAGGTCGGCGTCCCCGCCGAGCGGATCACCCGCCTCGGCAAGGAGGACAATTTCTGGGAGCACGGCTCCGGCCCCTGCGGCCCCTGCTCCGAGATCTACTTCGACCGCGGCGAGAAGTACGGCTGCGGCAGACCGGACTGCCGTCCGGGGTGCGACTGCGACCGCTTCATGGAAGTCTGGAACAACGTCTTCACGCAGTTCAACAGCGACGGGAACGGCCATTACGCCGAGCTCGCGAAGAAGAATATCGACACCGGGATGGGTCTCGAACGGCTCGCCTGCGTAATGCAGGGGGTCGACAATATGTTCGAGATCGACTCGATCAGAAAGATCCTCGACCACGTCGTCGCGCTCTCCGGAAAGAAGTACGGCGAGGTCCACAAATACGACGTGTCGATCCGCGTGATAACGGACCACATAAGAGGAACGGTCTTCCTCATCTCCGACGGCGTCAGCCCGTCGAACGAGGGGCGCGGCTACGTTCTGCGCCGCCTGATGCGCCGCGCCGTCGCTCACGGCAAGCTGCTCGGGATCGACAGACCCTTCCTGACCGAGCTCGCGGGGACGGTCATCGCCGAGAACGGCGCGGGATACCCCGAGCTCATTGAGAAACAGGAGTATATCAAAAAGGTGATCTCCGTCGAGGAGGAGCGCTTCAACGCGACGATCGACGCGGGGCTCTCGAAGCTCGCGAGCGTCGTCGCCGACGTCAGAAAGAGCGGCGGGACCGTCGTCTCCGGCGAGGACGCGTTCCGTCTTTACGACACGTTCGGATTCCCGCTCGACATGACGGTCGACGGCGCGAAGGACGCCGGGCTCACCGTCGACGAGGAACGGTTCCGCGAGCTTATGAAGGAACAGAAGGCGCGCGCCCGCGCCGCCCGCGGCTCGATCTCGGGCTGGAGCGCGGCGTCGATGACCGCGCTTGAGAATATCGGCAAAACGGAGTTTACCGGTTACGGAGAATACGAGACCGCCTCGTCGGTCATCGCGCTCCTCACGGACGGCGAGACCGTCTCGTCCGTCACCGAGGGCGAATGTACCGTGATCCTCGACCGTTCGCCGTTCTACGGAGAGATGGGCGGTCAGGTCGGAGACAGCGGCGTCATAACGGCGGACGGATGCCGGCTCACGGTAACGGATACGAAGATCAGGGAGGGGATCATCCTCCACGTTTGTTCGCTTGACGAGGGCATCGTCAGGGTCGGCGACCGCGTCACGGCGAAGATCGACGGCGCGCGCCGCGACGCGATAAAGAGAAATCACTCCTCCTGCCATCTGCTTCAGGCGGCGCTCCGCCGCGTTCTCGGCGACCACGTCGCTCAGGCGGGCTCGTACGTCGACGAGAACAGAGTCAGATTCGACTTCACTCACTTCAGCGCGATGACGGAGGAAGAGATCGCACGGACGGAGGCGCTCGTCAACGACGCCATCCTCTCGGCTCTCCCCGTTTCGACCGTCGAGTGCGGCGTCGACGAGGCGAAGAAGATGGGCGCGACGGCGCTCTTCGGAGAAAAATACGGCGACGTCGTCCGCGTCGTCTCGATGGGCGATTTCTCGATGGAGCTCTGCGGCGGCACGCACGTTGAGAACGTGTCGCGGATCGGTCTTTTCAAGATCGTGTCGGAGTCCTCCGTCGCCGCGGGCGTCCGCAGGATCGAGGGAGTCACCGGTTACGGCGTGCTCTCCCTTCTCGGCGAGCGCGACGCGCTTATTGCGGAGTCCGCGAGGGCGCTTAAGGTCAACAATCCCGCCGATATCCCGGGACGCGCCGTCTCTCTTCACGAGGAGCTCGTCTCGGCGCGCCGCGAGGCGGAGGCGTTGAGGGCTAAGCTCGCCGGAGGACGCGCGGACAGTCTGCTCGCGTCGGCGAAGCCGCTGGGAGCGGTACGCCTCATCACCGCCGATCTCGGCGCGGAGCGTATGGACGCCGTCCGTTCGCTCGGCGACTCTCTCCGCGACCGCGATCCCGCGATCGTCGCCGTCTTCGCGATCCACGCCGACGGGAAACTGAACTTCACCGCGGTCTGCGGCGCGGACGCCGTGGCGGCGGGAGCTCACGCCGGAAATCTTCTGCGCGAGGTGTCGGCGATCACCGGCGGACGCGGCGGCGGAAGGCCGGACAGCGCGGCGTCGGGCGGTCAGGATATCTCGAAGATCGGCGAGGCGCTCGCCGCCGCCGAGGGTATCCTTTCCGGTATGCTGAAATAACGACACGTTCGTACCCGCCCGTCATCTGGCGGGTACTTTTAATAAAGAAAGGGATTCCTTATGAAAAAAACGCTTTCCGTTCTGGCGCTCTTTTTAGCGGCGTTATTCGTTCTGCCTGCGGCGGCGGACGGGCTTCTCCCCGTCGCCCGCCGGGAGACCAACCTCGCAAGTCCGCTCGCGATCGTCAGGGAGCTGACCGGCGAGGACGCGTATCGCGCCGTCCTCGGCGGCGGAGACGCCCCGGCGATCATTCTCGTCGACGCCGCCGACGTCTCGGATTTCGGCGAATTTTTCGCGGCGTGCGAGACCGCCGTCACGATACCGAACGTCCGCGTGACGACGGAGGACCAGGTCGCGGCTCTCGCGGACGCGGCGGACGCGGCAGGATTCCGGGATCTCTCCGTGATATCGGGCGATCCCGCTCTTCTGTCGCTCGCGCGCGAGAGATCGAAAATGACGCGCACCGGGCTTGAGGTTACGCTCCCGTCCGCGGCGATCACGTCGAAGGAGGCGAACGAGACGCGGCTCGCCGTCAGAAGCGCGCCGGCGACGTTCTGCGTCATCGGGCCGGAGACGGCGACGCCCGAAAACGTCCGCGCCCTCCAGTCGCTCGCGCTCGCCGTCTGGGTACGGCTCGACAGCGTCGATCCGTCCGGGATTCTCGCCGCCGTCGCGTCGGGATGCAACGGAATCATCGGGGAGGACGACCGTGAGATCGCCGGCGTTATCAACCGCTTCTGCGACGGGGGAACGCTCGCCCGGACTCCTCTTTTCATCGGCCACCGCGGATACGAGTCGCGCGCTCCCGAGAACACGATCGCCGCTTTCAGATACGCTCTCGACAACGGCGCGGATATCTTTGAGATCGACGTCGACATAACGAAGGACGGCGAGGTCGTCGTTATGCACGACGGCTCGATCGGGAGAACGACTGATTACGACGGGCCTCTTTCGATCGGCGAAATGACGCTCGAGGAGATAAAGAGTTATAATATCGTCAGCGGGATGTACTATCCCGGAGAATACAAGGTGGGTCAGGTCACCGACCTCAAGGCGCCGACGCTCCGCGAGGTGTTCGAGCTTCTCGCCGGATATCCCGGACGGCGCGTCTTCATCGAGCTGAAGGGAAGCAGCTCCGAATGCGTCGCCGAGGTCGCGCGCCTCGTCAGGGAATACGATATCGAGGATCAGGTCGACGTGATCTCGTTCAACGGCGATCTGCTCCGCGAGATGGTAAAGGAGACGAATCTGCCCGGTATGTCGACGGGTTATCTCGGCGGCGCCGAGTCCATCGCGTCAGCGCACGAGCATACTCTGAAGGAGCTTTACGACGCGCTGTCGGCGGCTCAGGGCGTTTCGGGCACGGTCAACTACAGCTCCGTCAGTACTTACCGCTTTATGGAGGCGGCGAACGACCGCGGGATGACCGTCTGGCCGTGGACGTACGGCAGGTACACGAACGACGCGGCGTTCTTCTACGGCGCGGCGGGGATCACCACGAGCGACGTCGGATGGGCGGCGGATATGTTCAGGTCCGTCTCGGCGGACGACGTCACGGTCGGCGTCGGCAGAAAGGTCGAGGCGGCGGCGACCGCCGTCACGTACAGAGGAGAATCGATCCCCGTCCCCGCGGGGAAGATCAGCGTTAAGATCGTAAACGGCGACGCGATCACGACGGGCAACGGCAGGATAACGGGCGTCGCCGAGGGTGCGGCGACGGTGCTCTTCTCCGTTTCGGCGAAGACCGCCGACGGGAGCGATTATAAGCTCGTCACCCGTCCCGTCACCGTCACGGTGACGGCGGACGGCCCGGGCGTCGACCCCTCCGAGCCGGAGATCGATCCCGTCGATCCCGTCCCCGTCCGTCCCGAGGGAAGGAGCTTTTCGTCTCCCACCTCAACAGCTACAACGAGTATATGAACGACGGGATGATCGTCACGAATACGGGATGGGCGGAAAACGTCCTCTCGCTCGAGGGGACGATCCCGCGGATAATGAGGAGATACGTCCTTTACTGCGTTGAGAACGTGGACGGCAAATACGTCGCGACGAAGTACCTGACGGGCGACGCCGCGGCGAACTGTCCCGCTCCCGATCCCGCGGACGGCTTTCTCCTTCTGTTCTGCCCCACGAACCGGTCCTACGAGGACGCGAAGGGCGGAAAGCTGCTCGGATACGAGCTCGTCCCCGATGGCTACCGTCTCTGGGACGGCTTCGATTTCGACACGATGACCGACCCCGACTCCGCCCGCCGTCTGATCGCGGTGAGGCGTGAGAACGCCGACGGCTTCGACGACGTCGACGACGGCGCCTACTACGCCGACCCCGTCACGTGGGCGGTTTACATGGGCGTCACCGCGGGGACCGGAGCGACGACGTTCTCGCCCGAGGACGGATGCACGCGCGGGCAGGTCGTGACGTTCCTGTGGCGCGCGGCGGGCGAGCCGGAGCCGACGGGGGCGGAGAATCCGTTCCGCGACGTCGGGGAGGACGATTATTTCCGCAAAGCCGTCCTTTGGGCGGTCGAAAACGGCATAACCAAAGGAACGGGCAAGACGACCTTCTCGCCGGACGACGTATGTACTCGTGGGCAGATCGTCACGTTCCTTCACCGGTCGGCGGGAAGTCCCGCGCCGGAGGAGACGGACGATCCGTTCACCGACGTGAAAGCGGGCGACTATTTCCGCGACGCGGTCCTCTGGGCGGTCTCAAAGGATATAACGAAGGGAACGTCGAAAAACCGGTTCTCCCCGTCCGAAACGTGCACGCGCGGGCAGATAGTGACGTTCCTTTACAGAAACGCGACGAACTGATCCCGAGGGAACGTTTTTGAGCGTTACCGTCATAAAAGACGATATCGTTCTTGCGGTTACCGGGTACGAAAATGAGGAAACGATTACCCGGATTGCAGAAGCGATAAAAAATTTTTGAAAAAAAACGAAAAAAACGAGACAAAAAGCGTCTTCGAACCGTCTATATAATAGACGGGGACCATCAACAATAACAGCATCTGTTATTTTGTGACTTAACGGCAAAAGAATAATAAGGAGAATTGTATATGTATCACACTTTAAAAAGGGTTTTGGGTATTGTAATTGTAACAGTATTATTAGTTATGATTACTGGATGCAAATATATTGAAAAAACAATTGACTCTACTCAAGATTACAATCAGATTTTTAACTTATCGGAAATACGTACGGATGGTTCTCTGCCAATTTTTCCGGAATCTATCGATTCGCTTGAAACAGTTTTTTTTAAGTGCGTTCATACTACAAATCTTCCTTTAGGATCAAGTATTCAGATCCAACTTACAATCAAATACGACAACCAAAGTTACGTGGAAGAAATACAAAAACTTGAAAGAAAATGCGAATCATCAATAGTATACGGCGAAAATGCTTTTTTCGACAAATCTGCATATGCGTTTGTATGGAATTGGGAGGGATGCTTTGAATATGCGGTCGTGAGTCCGGAAATTCAGGAGATAGAGTATATTTATTTACAATCCGTCGCCCCCGAAGATTTGTTTATCAGCGAAGATGCAATTCCACACAAATATGACGATTTATATGACGTTGAAAACAATATGGAACGCTTCACCGCTGATAATAGTGATAAAAAAACTATTTAACGACTCTATAATAAAATGGAATAAGATAAGTTGGCGGAGATATTTTAATAGCTCAAGATCCGTATTATTCACGTTTTAGATAAGGAGAAAGTCTGAAGAAAGATTAAGGCAGTTGTTGCAGGTATTGGTGCGTCTTATTTTTACGATCACGCTCACGAAATACAAGTGAATAGCAATGAGAGCTTTTAACTCATTTGGAGGGTAATCAACTGATATGAAGAAAAAAAGAGTAACATCGATCGCTGTACTGTTTATTTCAGCGATTATGATATTATCACTTCAGTCATGTACAGAAATAAGCGGAACAGGAATTGACAAGCTCCATTATTTCTATGAGGCCACTGAAAGCGAAGACAAGCATTATGATACAATCATGGAGTTTCTCCCTGTTGTAGAAGACGAAAGTGTTCTTGATTTTGGAATAAATCTGGTGGATAATTCAATTGATTTTGATTATGTAATTTACCTGAAGTGTCGTTTTCCGGAAGAAAGGATCAGAGAAGAACTCGAAAGACTTGGACATAAAGACTTATGGCCCGATGAGAAAAACAAAGTTATTACTTGGTGGGATAACAATGGTGAAGAATCGGGAATTGCGATTCTGAAATATGTGATATGGTCAGAAGACGGTACTTTTGTTTACGTAATTGCTAATACCTATCATCCGAAATCAGTTAATGAAGTTGTTCCGGAAGAATACCGGCTCTCGGCTCAAGATGAGGGAACGAACAGAGTAAACAAATAGTATATCAATACGGGCGAGCCGGAGCCGACGGGGGCGGAGAATCCGTTCCGCGACGTCGGGGAGGACGATTATTTCCGCAAAGCCGTCCTCCGGGCGGTCTCAAAGGATATAACGAAGGGAACGTCGAAGACCATGTTCTCCCCGCCCGATATGTGTACGCGCGGGCAGATAGTGACGTTCCTTTACAGGAACGCGGCGAAGTAACGCGAATCGGATAGGGTAACAGGAGTTACCCGAACCCGCCCGAAGCGGCGCCTTTACGGCATCTTTTCGTTTCTCGTTCTTGCCTTGCGATAGCAAGGCGGCGTTCTCGGCGCGAAAATCTGCTCGTACAATCATCCGTTTCGGGTCGAAGAGTTTTGCCGGAGCTGATTTTTGTTCCGGCAAGGCAGACCTCGAAGCAGGCAGCGCTTCCTACCTGCGAGGGGTATAATGAAGCAGGAGCTTTTTAACTTCGGCGATCAGCGGTGTCGAACGAATTCGACTGATGTGATCTGTTCGCGCAAAACCGGGTTC
>JAFSWB010000017.1 GCA_017444735.1 Clostridia bacterium
CGAGAGTGACTGCGCCGAGCCCCCATTAGTGGCCCGTCGCGGGGATCTCCTCGGTCCTCGTGTTGGTCTCGTCGTTGAGGCAGGTTAACGTCTTCACGCCCGGAGTCTCGCACCCCGGCGCGGTCGTGATCTCGCCGCCGTTCCACTTGTGGCCCGTCGCGGGGACCGCTTCGGTCTTCGTATGCGCCGCGTCGTTGAGACAGGTATACGTCTTCACGCCCGGAGTCTCGCATCCCGGCGCGGTCGTGATCTCCCCGTCGTTCCACTTGTGGCCGACCGCGGGAATTTCTTCGGTCTTCGTGTGGCTCTCGTCGTTGAGACAAGTATACGTCTTCACGCCCGGAGTCTCGCATCCCGGCGCGGTCGTGATCTCCCCGCCGTCCCACTTGTGGCCGGTCGCCGGGATCTCAAGCTCGTCCGTCTCATTCTTCCCGTCGGGGTCGGAGAACGTCTTGCCGCAGACGGGGCAGTACCAGTGCTCGCGAAGGCCCGTTTCCGTGCAGGTCGGCTCTGTTCCCCCCTCGAGCCTGAGCGTCAAGGAGTTGTGAGGGTGTCCGGGCTCCGGCCCGGGTTTCTGCTCGGGTTCCTGCTCGGGTTTCTGCTCGGGTTCCGTCTCGGGCTCCTGCGCGGGTCCCGGCTCGGGTACGGTCGGTTCCGCCGGCGGAGCGGGATCGTCCTCGGGTCCCTTCACGGGCTCGGTTTCGATCTCCGTTTCGGGCTCGGTCTCGATCTCCGTCTCGGGCTCCGTTTCGATCTCCGTCTCGGGCTCCGTTTCGATCTCCGTCTCGGGCTCGGTCTCGATCTCCGTCTCGGGCTCGGTTTCGGGTCCGGTCTCCGCGCCGCCGAGATCGATCCTCTCGGCGAGGCCGCTGTCGCCCGGCTCCTCTTCTATGACGACGAGCGCGAACGCGGGAAGGTCTTCCTTCGTGAAAACGTCCTTCTCGAACGTCACGCCGTCCTTATCCTTCTTCACCTCAAGGGATTCGCCGTGTTTTACGTTGACGGTCTCTTTGACCTCCCCCGATTCGGGGTCGACCACCTTGACGTCGACTTCGCCGTCGGTGAGCATGAGACGGCTGTGCCCCCCGGGCGTAACGCCGACGACGCCGGACGTCCCGCGGATGCCGACGACCATCGTCGACGTCTTCACGTCGAACGTCTCGTCGTCGCGGAGCTTCTTCATCACGTCGAAGAACACGTTCCCCTCGATGACCTCGAGCTCGAGCGCGCGCCCGCTCTTCGTGATCCCGACGCGCGAATTCTCGTCGAGCGAGGCGAGCTTCGTGTCGTCGAGCGACACCGTGGCGACGCTGTCGGCTCCGGTCGCGAGCTTCTGACCGCTCTGCATACGGGTGTTGACCGCCGCCGCGACGGTCTTTCCGCTCCCGTCCTCGACGGTGACGGCGCCTTCGGCGCGGATCAGCCTGATCGTGCTCGCCGAGGGGCGGTGCGTCAGGACCGCGGCGGTGATGATCCCCGCGGCGACGACCAGAACGGCGACGACGATCAGCACGATCGCCTTCACGCTCGGCTTTTTACCGGTTTTACTCATTTTCTTTACCTCCCTTGTGGGGTGACGGTTTTTTCCACGCTTCGCTTTCGCGGAAGAGGCTGACGAGCTCGGGGTCGAGCTTTCCCTCCTCCGCCATACTCCCGAGGACCGAGAACGCGCGCTCCGGGTCCATCGGCGGCTTGTACGGTCTGTCCTCGGCTGTCAGGGCGTCGTATATATCGAGGATCGTGATGATCCTCACCTCGGTCGGTATCCGGTCGGACCGAAGGCCGTCCGGGTATCCCTTTCCGTTCAGCAGCTCGTGGTGCGAGGACGCCCAGAACGGCACGTCCCCGTACGCTCCGCGGAATTTCATCTTTCCGAGGAAGCGGGCGGTATAGACGACGTGGTTTTCCATCTCGGTCCGTTCGCCCGCCGTCAGCGTCCCGCGCCTCACCGTTATCATCTCGAGCTCCTCCGGCGTGAGAACGGGAACGGGCTCGCCGTCGGCGTCCATCGCCCGGAGGTCCGCTATCGCGCGGAGCTTCTCCGCCGCCGCGTCGTCGATGAAATCGGCTTTGTTCGCCGCGGAGATCGCGTCGCGCGCCCCCGCGAGCGCCTTTTCCGCCGCCTCCGCCTCCGCCGCCTCGGCGGGGGACGACAGGGCGCGTATCCGCTCCATCAGGATCCCCGTCCCGATGCGGTGGAGCACCGTCTCCTCGCGCGCTCCGAGGCGCGTCGGTTTGTCCATTATCTCAAGCGGAACGATCAGCTTTCCGATATCGTGGAGCCAGACGCTCATGAGGAACGGGTCCTTCTTCGCGTCAGGTACGCGGTACGGGCTGCCCGTCTCGTCGAGCCACGCGAGAAAGCCCTTCGCGTAGCGCACCATGCTCCGGGTGTGATTCGCGTTGTACGCAGTCCTCGCGTCGACGGCGTCGACCATCACCTCGACGAACGAGTGGAGGATGTCGGACACCGCGCGGGCGAGCATATTGTTGTTGAGCGTTACCGACGCGAGCGACGCGAGAGCCGCCGTCACCTTCTCGACCGACGGGTCGAACGGGACGATCTCTCCCTCCCCGTCCGTCGCGTTTATGAGCTGAAGGACGCCGATGTTCGCGCCGTCCTCGTCCTCCATCGGGATGACGAGCATCGACTTCGTGCGGTATCCGTTCATTTTGTCGTACCGCTGCGCGCCGGTGAAGTCGAACCGGTCGGACGCGTAGACGTCCGGGATGTTGAACTTTTCCCCGTCCATCGCCGCGCAGGCGCATACGTGCGAGCGCGTCATCGGGACGGGCGGGATCACGTCCTCGCCGTCCTTCACCGTGACGCGGAAGTTTTTCGACAGCGTGACGACCGTGTGGAACCGGAGCCGGTCGCCGTCGCGGACGTAGACCGTCCCGCCGTCGCAGGCGGTAAGCTCCATCGCCTCGTCGAGTATCCGCTCGAGAACGCGGTCCGTGTTCTTTTCCGCGGATATCGCGATCGCTATGTCGATCAGGCGGTCGGGGGTGATTTCCTTCATATTTCGATCACGTCTCCTTCGCGCGCGAGACGCGCGCCGCCGCAGAGCCCGGCTTCTATCCGTTCGAGCTCGTCGTCCCGGCGGTCCGGATCGTGATGGACGACGTAAAGGCGGCGAGCGCCGCACTCCGCGGCGAGGGCGAGCCCCGCCGACGGCGTCGAATGACCGTAACCGCGCTTTTTTTCATATTCTTCGTCCGCGTACTGGCCGTCATACATGAGGAGGTCCGCTCCGCGGGCGAAATCGGCAAGCCGCCGGTCGCTCTCCCCGCCGTGCTCGAAGTCGGTCGCGATGACGATCCTCCGGCCGCCGTACTCCACGCCGAAAACGGTCGATCCGCCGGGATGGCGGGACTCGATACCGTCGACACAGAACGGCCCGACCCTCACGGGAAGGGTCAGATCGCAGAACCGGACGTCGGCGGGATAGTCGGACAGGCGGACGGGCCAGACGGGCGGCGAGAAATACCGGTCGAGCATCTCGCGGCACGAAAGGCCTCCGCGCGGGACGGCGTAAATATCGACGCGCCTTCCCCGCTCCGTCATCGGGCGGAAGAACGGAAGCCCGGCGACGTGGTCCGCGTGCGCGTGCGTCAGGAAAACGGCGACGGGACCCGGCGGGAACGCGCCCTCCGGCACGTTCATTATCCCCGTCCCGGCGTCGATAACGAGAGCGGCGTCAGCCGCGCTGACGAGATAGCACGAGGTGCGCCCGCCGAAACGCTCCGTCCCCGGTCCGCTGACCGGAACGGAACCTCTCGTTCCGAATACCGTTACCCTTACCGCGTCTTTCTTTTCCATTTCAGGACCGTTCCTCCGATGATGTGAAAATATACTATACCGATTATATTATATACCGCCGCTTTTGATATGTCAACAAAGAAAAACCGGCGCGTCGGACGCGCCGGGGGGATTCAGCTTTTTTTCTTCCTCTTTTTTATCGCGCGGGATATCGCGGCGGCTCCGGCGTAAAGGCCGGCGCGCAAAAGGTCGATCGCCGCGGAGATCGCGAGCGCCGTCACGGCGACGAACAGGATCGCGAGCGGAGAGGCGAGGAGCCGCTTCGGGACCCCGTAAAACGCTTCTCTGAAATGGGGGTAAAAGCGCATATCGACGATGCACGAGACGAGGAACGCCCCGAACGTCAGCCGCGCGAGGTACGCGAGGATCTTTTTAAGCCGCTCGGGGATGCGCGTAAGGTCGAGCGACGTGATAAGCGCGAAAAACGGCACGGCGATCAGGACGACGAAGAGCGAGGGGTTCGTCATGAAGCCGCCCCAGAAGAACTGTCCGCCGCGGAAGCGCCAGAAGTTGTAGGCGCCGCCCGCGACCCCGAAGCCGAGGAACGAAAGAAGGAGCCACCGCTTCCCGATCTTCGGCGGGAACTCGCGCAGATACGCGCCGATGAGGTAGTACATTATCGGATAGACGTTCGTGAAGAACGCGGGGAAGATCTTCGAGTACTCGCGCGAGGAGGCGGGGTCCGCCCACCACGACGGGTCGGAAAGGTTGAGCGTGTTGAGAACGCCGGGAAGCGCGCCGAGCGCGACGACGGTGAGGACGAGCGCCCTCTTCTTTCCCCTCGTGTCCATCCCGTGATAAGCCGCGTTGACGAACGGGATCAGGACGAAGAGACAGAGGTACATCTCAACGTACCAGGCGTAGTCGCTCCCCTCGAAATGGACGATCTGCTTCAGATACGTCGCCGGGGTGTTCGGATACGCGTAGAAGATCACCTTGCACGCGGTGCAGAAGATACTGCACAGGATATACGTGACGGCGACGCGGATCACGCCCTTGTAATAAGAGGGGGAGAGCTTCTTGTTCGTCATAAGGAACCCGGTCGCCATAAGAAAGAGCGCGACGCAGATATTCGCGAACGCGAAGAACACGTCGAGAGCGAACATCGCCTTGCCCGTGTGGATCTCCGAGTCGATCCCGATCTGATGGGTGAAGTGGACCGAAACGACGAGCACGAACGCGATTATTTTGAGAAGGTCGACGGACGGATTGCGGACCGCCTTTTTCGCCGTGGGATTTACCGGGTCTGTCATTTTACGCCTCCCGATTTTCGTCTTTTCCGGCTATATTTTACCATACGGAAAAGGAGATTGCAACACGGGGAAAAGCGGCGCGGCGCGGGCGAAAACCGGCGGCGCGAAAAAATAAAAAAAGGTGTTGACAAAAAAGCCGCGCCGTGATATAATGACGCAGTGTCCGGTGATGACCGGAGATATCGGACTGTGCTGGTGTGGCTCAATGGCAGAGCAGCTGATTTGTAATCAGCAGGTTGTTGGTTCGACTCCGATCACCAGCTCCAGGGGGAATTCCCGAGCGGCCAAAGGGGGCAGAC
>JAFSWB010000001.1 GCA_017444735.1 Clostridia bacterium
GTATATCGTTACGAAGGATATTGTCAGAGCCGTCACGGTTATGGTTGTATTCTGCCCCTGCGCCCTCGTCCTTGCCACACCTACTGCGATAATGGCAGCAATCGGACAGGCTACCGGTGCCCTTGTTCATAATGCTGGTTCCTGTTTTGTTGTTTTGTTAGCGGCTCTTCTTTATGACCGGAAATACAATTGAAACCCAAAAAATAATAACGCCTCTGAGCCATATCGGCTCGGAGGCGTGTTTTTGCCACATCAACTCATCAAAAGCGTCACTTTCGATCTCGCTCATGTCCTCGATAGGAAGAGACAAAATGCCAGTATGCGATTTCTATTTCGGTGCGGACAGCGTAACATTCGCCTTGCACGATTAGCAAGGATTTTTCGAGTTCAATATCTTCAATTAGCAGGAGCGCCTTTTTGATTAGCAAAAATGGAGTTTTTTTGCTAATTTCTATTAGCAAGACAGAAGATCAACCGTGATAATTAGCCACTTAATTGTTTACAGTCTGTCCACCAATAAATGCAAGTGGAGTAGTAAGATTGGACGAAAACCAAAAAAGCCGAAAACCCTTGAAAACAAAGGCTTTCGGCGTTGTTTCTGGCACCCACGGGAGGATTCGAACCTCTGGCCTGCCGCTTAGGAGGCGGCCGCTCTATCCTGCTGGGCTACGTGGGCGTGTGTACTTTTCAGGAACAATCTCGAACTCTATAATGCCCGCTTTTCCTCCAAAGGCGATTGTTCCAACATAACCTTAGGAGGCGGTCGCTCTATCCTGCTGAGCTACGGAGACGTACCGATCGGCGACTTTTCGGACGCCGGGTAATATTTTATCACAATAAATACGCGTTTGCAATACCCCGAGGCGTTTTTTTACTCTCCCGGAACGCGCAGCCGCTGTGCGAGGAACTGCGCCGTCAAGCCCGTGAGAAGCCCGGTCGCGACGGCTGAGAGGACGAGGACCGGAGCGTATACGAGGACGGACGGCGACCTGTAGATCACGACCGCCGCGGCGAGCTGTCCCGCGTTGTGAAAAATCGCTCCGACGACGCCCGCGACGAAGATCTGACGGTCGGTGATGAACCGCTTCAGAATGAGGACGGCGAGAAAGGAGAAAAGCCCTCCCGCAAGAGAAAAAACGATCCTGCCCGAGAAGATCCCGCCGATCACGACGCGCGTGAGCATCACGCCGAAGGCGTCCTTCGCGCCGACGCGCATCAGGACCCAGACGGTGACGATGTTTGCGAGTCCGAGCTTGACCCCCGGGATCGGCACGAGAGGCGGGATCTGCGCCTCGACGACGAATATCACAAGGGCTATCGCCGCGAAAAGCGCGTCCTTTACGATCCTTTTCGCCGCGTTTCCGGCGCTTTTCCTTCCGCTCATCTATCTCGCCTCCGCGTCAGCCCCGGCGTCGCCCGACGTGATCCTCACGGTCAGCCGGTGCGGCATACAGACGATGGGGTACGGTCTCTCCCCCGACGCCCAGCCGGCCGCGACGCATATTTTGTCGGGACAGTCCGCCGCCGTCACCGCTATCATTCCCGGTCTTACGGTGACGGTGTTCCTGTCGCCGTCTTCGTCTCCGATCTCGATTTTGTACTCTTCCGTCACGCGGTCGAGGTCGATCCTGTAAAGGACCTTTCCGTCCTTCACGATCTCCGCCGTCGTTCCGGCGGGGAGAAAAAAGCGGACGGCGATCGCGGCGGCCGCCGCGACGGCGGCGATCACGGCGATTATGATTATCCACGTTCTCGTCTTTATCATGAGACAATCCTCAATGTGTATCCTGAATCCTCTTCTCGGGTGAACGCGTCCTTCAGTCCGTCCGTTATGACAATCTCTCCGCCGCTTGTGACGAGGATCATCTCAAAGTCGCGCGTTTCCCGCCACAGTCCGACCGCGCGCTCCTCGCCCATCACGAAGACAGCCGTTGAGAGCCCGTCCGCGGTCGTCCCGCTCTTCCCGACGACGGTCGCCGAAAGAAGACCCGAGTCGGCGGGGGACGCGGTGGCGGGGTCGATTATGTGCCAGATCCTTCTGCCGGACGCGTCGTTGAAATAGCGCTCGTACCCTCCGGAGGTGACGACGAAGAGGTCGGACGCCTCCACCGTCCCGACGGAGCCGTCGCCGGCGGGGTCGCGGACCGCTATCCGCCACGGGGAGCCGTCCGGACGCGAGCCCAAAGCGCCGATATTCCCGCCAAGATCGATGAGAGCGGACGATACGCCGTTTTCCTTCAGGATCGCGGCGGCGCGGTCTGAAAGATACCCCTTTGCGACGGCGCCGAGATCGACTCCCGCGCCCTTGGGGATACGGATCGTTCCTTTCTCGATCCGGACCCCTTCGTATCCGATCTTTTCAGTTATTTTCGCGAGCTCTTCCTTCGACGGGACGCGGTTTTCGCCCGTTGTGAATCCCCACGCCCTGACGGCGGGGTAGACCGTGACGTCGAGCGCCCCTCCCGTCGCCCGGCTGATCCGGAGCGACTCGCCGACGAGCTTCAGCGTGTCGGCGGACGCCTTGACCTCCCCGTCTCTGTTGAGCGCGGAGATCTCGCTGTCCTTATCCGTCACGGAAAAAAGCGTCTCGAGACGCGCCGCCTCGGCTTTGACCTGGTCGCCGGCGTCGGTCCCGTAGGTACGGACGGACATATACGTGTCCATGGCGAAAAACTCTGTCGTGTATCCGCGGTCGGAGGCGCATGACGCGAGGGATATCGCAGCGGCGGCGGCGCAAAGAAAAACGGCGGTTCGTTTCAGCATTATCATTCACCAAAGAGGCGGCGGCGCTCAGACAGAACACCGCCGCCGTTTTAATTTACGACGTGATTTTCGATTATTCTTCTTCTTCTTCGGACCCGGCCGTTTCTTCGACGGGCTCGGTAGCGGCGGCGGTGTCGGCCTGATCCGTATCGTCGTCCTTCGCCTCGGTATTCGTCCACGAGTCGAGATAGTAGACGATGACGTCGCCGTCATGGACGACCGCCTTGCTCGCGAGCTCGGTCGCGTCCTTCTGGTTCAGCTTATAGATCCAGCCGGAGACGACGCCGTTCTGCGTGCGTTCCTTCTGTCCCTTGATCGCGGTGATACGGCCGCCCTCCACGCTCTCGTCGATCGAGTACTGGATGGCGTTTTCATCGAGGATCTCGCGAGTCGCCTGAAGAACGGTGGGGGGATTGCTTTCCGTTCCTTTTACGGTCCCTTCCATAACGCCGCAGATGAGGTCCTTGTCGCCGTTCGGCTTTATTTTGATGACGGAAAGTCTGACCGTGGCGGAGACGACGTTTCCGCCGCAGGCGATCATTCCCGTCGACAGGAAAACGATTGCCAGAATAAGTGCTGTCGCTTTGATTATTTTCATTTTGAAAAATCCTTTCGTGAATGCTTATCGCGCTATCACAAATATACAATATTTGCGCGTTTTTGTCAATATCCTTTTGAGAGGATTTTCAGTTAAGGACGGCGAATCCCACGGTGAGATACAGGAAATACGCCTCGAGCGCCCAGAGCGGGACGGCGGCCAAAAAGACGGAGGCGTAAAATTTCCCGCACGATACGGCGGCGGGAATGAGGACCGCGGCGGAGAGGAGGAGCGCGGAGGCGGCGACGACGCATTTCGCCGAGAAAAAGAGGGGACACCAGAACAGAGCGAAGAAAAACGCCGCCGCCGAGTTGATGAGGGGCGCCGGTTGGTCGCGTCTTCTCCCGAGGCAGATCGCCGCGAAAAAGCCGAAGAAGAGATAGGCGGCGACCGACAGGGCGAAGAGGACGAAAAGGGGAGGGGTAAAGGGCGGCTTTCTCATTACCCGCCAGAAGAAGGGAACGCCGCCCGTCGTGACCCACGTCAGGACGCCGAGGACGGCGGCGACGGCGGGCAGGACGATAAACGCCGCTTTCGGCGCCGATACGCAGACAAGGTCGCTTTTCAGTTTCTTCAGCATAAAAAATCACCTCATAAAAAGATATGAGGTGAAAAATCGCCGTATTCGGGCGGCGCGTCATCCGCGGCTTTTCCATCCGTCGATCCCGCCGCGCTCCAGCGCGCCGACGACGGCTTTGTAAACGCCCCTGTAATCGCGGTCGAGGGAACGGAGCGTTTTTTTCATCCTCTCACGCTCGGTCGCTCCGTCCTCGGGACAGACCTTCTCCGCGACCGGGAGCGAAAAGGCGCGGCAGAGCGGAGCGATCTCACGTTCCCGCATATAGATCAAAGGGCGGATCAGACGCACTTTTTCGTACTCCGTCACGGGCGAAAAGCAGGCGACCTTTCCGCCGAGAAGAAGGTTCATCATAAACGTCTCCGCGGCGTCGTCCATGTGATGGCCGAGCGCGAGGACGCCGCACCCGAGCGCCTCCGCCGCGTCGTTCAGCGCGCCGCGCCTGAGACGCGAGCACAGACTGCACGGGCTTCCCTCGTTCCTCGCTTCAAAAACGATCGACGCGATCTTCGTTTTTATAACCGTGTGGCGCACTCCGATCCTTTCGCAGAACGAGGAGAGCGCGGAGTAGTCGGCGTCCTTTCCCGTGACGTCCGAAAAAGACGGATCGACGGTGACGGCTTCGAGCCCGAAGTCGTAGTCGCCGAAATGCGAAAGCTCCGAGAGGAGCCATAAAAGGGCGGTCGAATCCTTTCCGCCGGAAACGCCGACGGCGATCCTGTCGCCCGGTTTTATCATTCCGTAGTTTTCGACCGCCCGGCGGATTACGCCGAGCGCCGTTTGCTTGTTTTTCATCGTTTGTCCTTTGTGTCAATCGGCGGCGAGCCGAATAAAATGGTATCGATCCCATATTCCGAAAGGAGCGATTGAAATGGCGGAAAAGATATACATAGATCAGGGGCACAACCCGGTCAACCCGAATGCGGGAGCGGAGGGGAACGGTCTGCGGGAGCAGGACCTCGTTTACACGATAGGGCAGAGACTGTCGGAAATACTGAGAGCGGGAGGGCTTGAGACGAGACTGTCGCGGCCGTCTCCGACGACCCAGCTCGGAACGTCCGTCGCGTCGTCGCTCGCCGCGCGCGTCAACGACGCGAACGCGTGGGGCGCGGACTGGTTCGTCAGTCTCCACACCAACGCGTCGAGCATCGTATCGGCGAGCGGGTCGGAGTGCTTCGTTTACAGCGAGACGAGTCCGGCTTACGTTCTCGCGGAGAATATCGCGTTCCAGCTCAACGCCGCCACGGGGCTCCGGGACAGGGGCGTCTTTACCCGCCCGTCGCTCTACGTCCTGAGGCGGACGGCGATGCCCGCCGTCCTCGTCGAGCTCGGATTCATCACGAATCCGTACGACGCGGAGCTGATGCGGTCGTCTCCCGAGATCTTCGCCGCGGGCGTCGCGAACGGCGTGTTCGCGTATCTCGGGCTTCTGTAGAGCCCGGGGTCACTTTTCCTCCGGCGGGAGAAGATCGGGGCGGCGCATGCGCGTCAGCTCCTCGGCTTTCTGCCGCCTCCAGTCGTCGATATTCTTGTGATGACCGCTTATCAGGACCTCCGGGACTTTCATTCCGTGAAATTCCGGAGGTCTCGTGTACTGCGGAAATTCGAGAAGACCGCCGGAAAACGACTCGACCTCGAAGCACTCGGGGTCGGACAGCACGCCGGGGCAGAGCCTTCCGACGCAGTCGGCGAGGATGCAGGCGGGTATCTCGCCGCCGGTGAGGACGAAGTCTCCGATCGAGATCTCCTCGTCGATTATCTCGTCGATCACGCGCTGATCGACGCCCTCGTAGTGGCCGCATAGGATTATGAGCTGTCCGTATTCCGAAAGGGAGCGGGCGATCCCTTGCGTCAGCGTTTTCCCGCGCGGGCTCATATATATCGTTCTGATCTTTTCGCGGGGGAGGGAAGAGGGATCTTCGACAATTGCAGAATAACAGTTCCAGATCGGCGGAGCCGCCATCAGCATCCCTTTTCCGCCGCCGTAAGGCGTGTCGTCGACCCGTCTGTTCTTATCCTCGGAATAATCCCTTATGTTATAGGTTCTCACGTCGAGAGCGCCGCTTTTTCTCGCTCTTCCGATGATGCTCTCGGAGAGGACCGTGTCGACGAATTCCGGGAAAAGAGTCATTATATCTATCCTCATTTTTCTTCTCCCCCGCCGTCCGTCATCCCGTCTATGAGATGAACGTAAATACCCGCGCCGTCCCCGTCGGGGACGACTTTTTTTATGAATTCGGGGACGCCGGGGATCATGAACTCTCCCCCGCGCTCCGTTTTTACGACGTAGATATGCTGGATCCTGTCCGTCATCACGTCGGACAGCGTGCCGACCGCGGCGCCCCGTTCCTCGTCGACGACGGGAAGCCCGATGACGTCGGCGATGAAGAAATCGCCCTCTTCAAGATCGAACGATTCTCTGTCGGCGAAGAAAACCGTCCCTTTCATCGCGGCGGCGCGGTCGAGATCGTCGATCCCCTCGACGGAGGTGACGACGAACCCTTTGTGGACGAACGCTCCCGTGACCCGCCACTCGCGCATCGATCCGTCCTTTTCCTTCGTATAGATCTTCTTCAGAGCGAGAAGGTCCTCCGAAGCGTTGCAGAGACTTTTCAGCTTCATCATGCCGCGGACCCCGTGCGTTCCTGCCACGGCGGCGCATTCAAGATATTTATTCAAGATCGGTCCTCCCCGGTTTTTTGTTATTTTACCATATTATTTACAAGGAATCAACAAATGCGCTTTACTTTGACCGGTCCGTGTGATATAATGAGCGACGGTGTCTTCACACCGGTGAGTTCGAAACCATCCTCACCCGGCCCGCACGGCCCAAATCAAAACTAAGGGGAAAAAAATGAAAGAAAAGATCCGTTTCATCACGACGGGCGCGGTCATCGCCGCCCTGTACGCCGCGCTTACGATGGCGCTGTGGGAGATCTCCTCCGCGGGGATCCAGTTCCGGCTGTCGGAGGCGCTTTGCGTTCTTCCCGCGTTCACTCCCGCCGCCATTCCCGGGGTGACGATCGGCTGCGCGATCGCAAACATTATCGGAGGCACGTGGGTCGACGTCGTTTTCGGCTCGCTCGCGACTCTCCTGGCGGCGATCGCGACGTATATGATCGGCAGGTCGTTCAAGGTAGGCGAGAGGAAGAACGTCGGCGTCGGCGCGGCGATCCTCTGCCCGCTTCCGCCCGTGATCTTCAACGCGGCGATCATCCCGTTCGTCCTCTACTACGGATACGGAGTGACGACGACCCTCGGCGCAGACGGCAAATTCGCCGTCCTCGGACTGCACGCTCTGACGGTCGGAGTCGGCGAGGCGGCTGTCTGTTACATACTCGGACTTCCGCTGATGGACGCCGTCAACAGGATAGGAAAGAAAGTTAAGATATACTGAAAAAAAGATCCCGGTCGTCCCGGGATCTTTATTTTGCGGCGTATTCTTCAAGACAGAGTTTCTGTTCTTTTATCGCGTAGGCGGCGGCTCGCCCGACGTAACGCCAGTGCCACGGCTCGAATTTTACTCCGGTGAGATCGGTCTTCCCCTCGGGGAATCGGAGGATAAATCCGAACTTCCACGCGTTTTCCTCGAGCCAGCGGTAGACCTCCGTGTTCGCGAACTCCGCGTTCGCGTATTCCATGTTGTGCATATCAACGGAGAGCCCCGTCTGGTGTTCGCTCGTGCCCGGACGGGAGGAGTACGTCGTGACGATCTCCTCCGCCGCTTCGCGCGAGAGGGAAGGGTCGGCTTCGAGCTCGCCGGCGACGTAATTTTCAAAGAGCGCAGTCTGATCGGCGTACGAGCGGTAACCGCTCGTGACGGAAACGTCGTCGAAGCCCATCGCCGCCATTTCGGCGAAAAGCGCCTCGAGGGCGTTCGCGGCGTAAAGGCGCGCCTTTGCCGTCGCTCTGCCGTCCTGCCTCGTCATCGGCAGATCGGTCAGGTCTTCCGGGACCGACGCCGCGGAGAGCGGATGGTCGGCGTTTACAAGCACGAGGTATTCCGACGCGTCGGGCGGATTCATATACGTTTCGTATGACGAAAGATCGGTGATAAACGTGACGTCCGGAACTTTTATCGCGTTTCCGGGAACGTACCCCTCCGCCGGGAACTGATCCTTCAGCTTGAGAGAGACGGGCAGATAGACCGGCTTTCCCTTTACGGAGAGCTCCTCGTCCTCGAGGCGGGAGACGCTGACGGTGTTTTTCTTCTTGTTGAAGACCACCTTTATCCCCTCGACGTATTCTTCGGCGAAGCTCAGAGGGACCCACATATTCTCGCCGACCGTGGCGCATTCCGCCTCGACCGTTATCCTGCGCGAGCCGACGCTGACCGTGCGCCCCTTGTCGGTGAACGTGACGCTCATCTCGTCGCCGGTGCCGGAGCTGTCGTTCTTTTCGTCCCACTTCGGGAAGACGAACGTCATCTCCCCGGCGCTTCCCGTCGTCGCCATGGACAGATAATCGGCGAGGTCGTTGAAGCAGATATAGAGGACTCCGTCGCGGTAAGCGGTCGATCTGTCCGCCGTTCTGACCGTCGTTCCGCCGAAGACGTACGAGATCCCGGACGATTTCGGCGCGTCGGGAGAGCGGAAGAACGAATACGCGAAAATCCCGGCGGATATCGCGCCGAGCAGTACGAAGATCACCGCTCCTATGAGAAATCTTGCGAAGAAGGTCTTTCTTTTTTCTTTTCTCTGTTTTTTCCTGACGACGCGCATCTTTTCGCGTATCTCGCGCTTCTGCCTTTTGATGCGTTCGGCGCGGATCGCCTCCTCGCGGCGGCGCCTCTCGAGCTCGGCTCGCCGTCTCTCGGAGCGCAGCGCCTCGAGCCGCGCTCGGCTCTCCGCCTCCCGGCGGGCGGCTTCGCGCGCGTCTCTTTTCGCTGCAGCCAGAGAATATCCGCGCGGATCGGGACGGACGGGCGTCCGGCGGTCCTCCTGACGCGGACGCGAGGGCGTCGGGACCCTTTCCGCGTTCCCGTTCCGGCCCTGCTGCCGGACGGGCATACGCGCGGCGGACCGGTCCTGACGGACGGGTCTTTGCGGGACGTTCCGGTCCTGACGGGCGGGTCCTCCGACCCGTGCGCGGTCGCGGGATCCCGGCGTTCCCGCCGCGTTCCCGCTCCTCGTCCGCGCCGCCCCGGCGGCCGGTCCGTTCGCCCGGTTTCTCCCGTATCCCTCCGGGTAGCGCGATCTTGTATAAGGAGGGATCGCGCCGCGTCCGTTCGCGGGCGCGCTGCCCCGTCCCGCGTTCTGCCTTTGTTCGCTCATCAGCGGCGTCACCTCCTTCTTTCTTGATACCCTGGGCAGATCCCTTTATTTTGATTCGACGACGAAGAAATACGGGCTTGTCGGCGAATTGACGAGTTTTATCTGCGCTATTGAGTATCTGAACCGCGATATTCCGGAGAAATATCCGAGAAGCGCCTCTCCCTCCGCCATACCCTCGGGATGGCCGGGGTAGACGGCGACGATCAGCACGGCGTCCTCGCCGAGCATTCCGACCGCCGCGTCGACGGCGGGGAGCGTCGTCTCCCTCATCGTCGTAAGCTCCTTTTTTCCGGAGCCGGGGAGATATCCGAGATTGAATATCCCCGCGCGGATCTTCTCTTTCACGAATTCGGGGGCGCGGTGATGCGAAACCCGGAAAAGCTCCCAGTTGTCGGGACATCCCGACTCGATCAGCCGTTTTCTCGTCGAGGCGAGAGCGAGCTCCTGAATATCGAAAGCGTAGACCTTCCCGGTCTCTCCTACGGTTTTAGAGAGAAACTCGGTGTCGTGGCCGTTTCCCATGGTAAAGTCGACGGCGACGTCGCCGGGGCGAAGATGAGCGAGAAGAAAGCGCTTGTGTAAATCGAGCAGATCGATCATATCATTCACCTTCCTCCCCCGCCGAAAGGGCGGAGCGAAGCTCCTCCTCTTCGTTCCAGAGCGTCATCAGTCTGTCTTCCGCGACCGTTTTCCTGTCATACAGCTCCGCCGCGCGCATATAGTCGGACGCCGCGTCTCCGAAGAGCTCGTCGTCGATATCGGCGATCTCGACCTCGAGCCGTCCCGCCTCCTCGGCGATCGCCTCAAGGCGGCGCTCGGCGCGTCTTCTGTCCTGCGTCGCGCGCTTTCGGGAGAGATATTCGTCCTTCGCCGCCGACGTCACCGGCGGCTCTTCCTTCTTTTCCGCGTCGCCGCCGCGCGCGCGGCGTTCAAGATCGTCGTAGGTCCCGATGAAGCTTTCCGCCGTCCCATCCCGCATTATTATAAAGCGGGTGGCGAGTTTCTTTATGAAATAGCGGTCGTGCGAGACGCAGACGATCGTCCCGTTGAACGACGACAGCGCCCGTTCGAGCGCCTCGCGCGAGTCGGCGTCAAGATGGTTCGTCGGCTCGTCGAGAATCAAAAGATTGACCTTCATAAGGATCAGCTTGGCGAGGGTGAGCCGCGCCCGTTCGCCGCCGCTCAGCACGGAGACCTTCTTTTCGACGTCCTCTCCGCGGAACATGAACAGCGCGAGCGTATCGCGGATGCGGGTCAGCGGCAGGCCCGGGTAGGCGTCCCAGATCTCGTCGAGAACCGTGTTCTCCTCGGTCAGCCCCTGGTTGTCCTGAGAATAGTATCCCATCTGTACGTTGTATCCGGTCTCGATTACGCCGGAAAGAGGTTCGAGGTCGCCCTTGAGTATCCTGAGGAGCGTCGATTTGCCGCATCCGTTCGGACCGATGACAAAGAGACGGTCGCCGTTCTTCAGAAGAAACGACAGATCCGAAAAGAGTTTCTTCTGCGGGTAGGCCATCGTGAGCCGCTCGACGTTCAGAACGTCGTTCCCGCTTTTCGACGCGGCGTTTATCTCAAACGATATCGAACGCGGCGCCGCTTTCGGCGCCTCGATCTTTTCCATCCTGTCGATCGCCTTCATGCGGGACTCGGCGGCGATGATGTTCCGCTCTCTCCCCCATCTGCGCTGATTTTCGATGAACGCCTCGAGACGCGCGATCTCCTTCTGCTGGAGATCGTATTTTTTTCTCAATTCCTCGCGCGCTTTTTCCTTCTCCTCGACGAAGTGCGAGTAGGGAACTGGATAAAGGCGCGCGGTGTTGTGCTCTATGTCGAGCGTCTTGTTCGTCACCCTGTCGAGAAAGAGACGGTCGTGCGAGACGACGAGGAACGTCTTTTTGTAAAGGGCGAGATACCCCTCGAGCCATTCGAGCGTCCCGATGTCCAGATGGTTCGTCGGTTCGTCGAGCAGGAGGACGTCGGGTTCGCCTGCGAGAAGACGCGCCAGGGCGAGCCTCGTCCTCTGACCGCCGCTCAGGGCGGAGATCGGCAGAGAGTGGTATTGTTCGCCGAATCCGAGGGAGACGAGAAGACTTCTGCATTTTGACCTGAAATAAAGGCCGCCGCCATCGCGGTATTCCGCGCTGACGTCGGAGAGCTCCGACGAGAGCTTCGAGATCGCGTCGGGATCGGTCGCGGAGGAGAGAGCTTTTTCGAGCTCCTCCGTCCTCCGCTCCATCCGGAGCAGCTCAGGGCGCGTCGCCCACATCTGTCCGAGAACGGTGTCGGGGCAAGCGGGGTCGATCCGGAACGTGTCGTCCTGATGGAGGATACGGATCGTTTTGTCGCGCCCGACGGAGACGGTCCCCGCGTCGGGCTCGAGTTCTCCCGCCAAAAGGCGGAAAAGCGTCGATTTTCCGCTTCCGTTGACTCCGACGACTCCGACCCGGTCCCCTTCTTCGACTGAAAAAGACACGTCGCTCAGTATCGCGGTCACTCCGTAACCGTATGAGACGCCGGAGGCAGACAGTATCATGTTAAGGGTTCACTCCAATCAAAGAGACCGCGCCGGGCCGTTTTCCGCCCGGCGCGGTCCGTAAAAACTCAATGTCTCGTAAATTCGCGGGTCGCGCTCGGATCGACGTTTTCATCCGAGGCGCTCCCTCTGTAATATTCGTTTTCAAAATCGACTCTCTGTCCCCTCGGAGGAGCCGTGCGGACGTTATTCTGAGCCGTTTTTCTCGGCGTATACTGTCCTCTCATCACGGGGCGCGCCGTCGGAGTCGAATCGGGATAGACGAAGCGGTCGGGACGGTTCTGTCCCTGGCGGCGCTGTTCGTCCGGATACCCGGACTGCTGGGGGCGTCTCTGCTGAGGATACCCTTGATTGTAACGGTCCGCGGGGCCGCGCTGCGGCGAGCCGTAATAGTTTCCTCTCCCGCTTTCCGCGAGTCTCCTGCGTCTCTCCTCGAGTCTGATGAGACGCTCTCTTTCCTGCTTCTTTTCAAGGTAAACGAGCGCGCCGTATCCGCCGCCGAGAAGCAGGGCGATTATGATGACGATCCAGAGGAACACCTTCCACCCGGACGATTTCTTCCCGCTCGACTGCGTCGGGGCGTCGGTCTTCTTGACGTTGTCGCCGATGAACGCCGCGAGGGATTTGACGGTCGCCGCCACGCCCGCGCCGTAGTTCCCCGCGGAGAACTCCGGTTCAAGAGAGGTGTTGAGGATCTCGGAGAGCTTATCGTCCGTCAGGACGTCCGAGATGACGGAGCTCTGTACGGCGCAGTAATCGTCGGTGCTCTTGACAAGAAGGATGAGGACGCCGCTTACCTTCCATTCGCCGAACACGCCTCTGGCGTACGTTCTGGCGGGGATGTCGCCGGTGTTGTCCACGGTGCAGACGGCTATCCTGTAACCGTTTGAGACGAAGAGCGCGTCGTTCACGCTCTTGATCTCCGTTTTCGCTTCATCGCTCAGCATACCCGCGCCGTCGTAGAAAAACGTGTCGCTCTTCGGATAATCGGCAAAAACCGACGTTGACAGCGCGATGATGAACAGGCACGCGAGAATAAGGGCTATTCCTTTTTTCATTTTGTCATTCCTTCTCTCCGTTGACTTTCAGGAGTTTTTCTCTGAGCTCACGCTCTATGCCGCGGAGCTTCGCCTCGGCCTCGATCCTCTTTTCGCGTCCCTCTGTCTGGATCTTCTGGACCTCGTCGAGGGTCGCGATAAGCTGTTCGTTGGTGTGGGTGAGCGTCTCGAGGTCGACGATCCCGCGCTCTGTTTCCTTTGCGATCTCGACCGTCGAGGTGTGAAGCGTCTCGGCGTTCTGGCGGAGCAGCTCGTTCGTCATGTCGGTAACGCTCTTCTGCGCTTTCATCGCCTCTTCGGAGTGGGCGATTCCGAGAGCGAGTACCATCTGGCTCTTCCAGAGCGGGATGGTGTTGACGAGGACCGTCTGGATCTTTTCGCTCATCATCGAATCGTTGTTCTGAAGGAGCCGGATCTGCGGAGCCATCTGTATCGCGACCATCCGTGTGAGCTCGAGATCGTGGAGCTTCCTCTCAAATCTGCCGCACATATCGGAGAAGTCGTTGACCGCCTGCGCGTCTTCGGGAAGACCGGATTCCTCCGCTTTTTTCTTCAGCCCGGGAAGCGTCGTTTCTCTCTCTTCGGCGAGCTTCTTTTTGCCCGCGGCGATATACATCGTCAGTTCCTTGAGATATTCGAGATTCATATCGTAAAGCTGATCGAGAGTCGCGATATCCTTGAGAAGCGTGACCTGATGGCCTTCGAGCTCCTCGCTGATCGCCGAGACGGATTCCTCGGCTTTCGCGTATTTGAGCTTCATCGTTTCGATCTTGTTCTTCGTTTTGCGGAACAGACCCAAAAAGCCGCCTTTTTCCGGCTCGTTCAACCCTTTGAGCTGTGCGACGAGATTCGTTATCATCTGTCCCGTCTGTCCGAAGTCCTTCGTGCGCACTCCTTCGAGCGCGGCGTCGGAAAAGTCGGAGACTTTCTTCTGAGCGGGCGCGCCGTAGCTGAGCACCTGAGCGCTGTCCGTGATATCGATCTTCTCGGCGAATTCGTCGATCTGACGCTGTTCTTCCTCGGTGAATACGAATTCCTCGACAGCCGCCTCGGCGGTCGCGGCCTCCGGTGCGGGGGCGGCCGCGGCGGCCTGGCCGAAACCGGTCGTGAGTTTCAGTTCGGGGGTTCCGTTTTCCATTTTTCTGTGACCTCTCTTTTCGTATATTTGAATTGATTTTCAGTCTTCTTTATCCGGTCCCGCGGCGGGTCCGGCCGCCTCCTTGTCCTCTTCCTCCGTTCCGGCGGGTTCGGGCGGAAGCGGCTCTCTCATCTTCTTCACGGTCAGCGCGAGCTGATACGCGCCGTACAGCGCGACGGAGAAGAGAAGGACGTTGACGATGAAGGGCGGGTGGGAAAGCCCCGCCGTAAAGCGGAGCGCGATCCTCGCGGCGGCGGCGGGTCCGAGAACGAACGCCGCCGTTATCCTCGTGAAGACGGCGAGAACGGGGCTTATTCTGCCGAGACGGTCTCTCGAGTCGCTCATAAACAGCAAGAGCGAGATCGAGAGCAAAACGTTTGTCAGTCCCTTTTCCGGCGAGTTTATCGGGGCGGAGCTCAGATCGAAGTAATAAACGAAAATGAGGAGCGCCGAGTGCGCCATCGGGAAGAGCGAGAGGATGACGCCGGACGCCCCGGTCCCGACGCGCGAGGTGCGCAGGATCATCGCGGCGGCGGCGACGACGGCGGCGGCGAGAGTCGCGATCTCAAGCGCCCCGGTCGGCAGTCCCTTGTTCGACACGATCGTCGATACGACGTACGCCGCGAACATAAGAGCGGTGAAAAGCGAGAAAAACAGGCCGCCGTCTCCCTTGACGGGAAGCTGTTCCCTCGCCGCGGTCTTCCGCGAGGCGATCGCCGCCGCGAGAGCGGCGACAACGGCTCCGCCGATCAGGCACCCGGCCGCTATGATCTCCCGCGAGCCCGCGCGGTAGTGCATTATGTCCGCCTCGTAAGAGGTGATGTAGGCGATATAGTAGATCACGGCTCCGACCGTTCCGAGAACGGCTGCGATCGCCGATCCGATAATCACGGGACGGACGCTCCCGCGGCGAGCGCCGCGTTCCTCCGACCCGCTTTTTACTGTGTCTTTTTCCATCAGTGCAAGTAACCTTTCCTTGTCGTTTTCCGCCGTTTATCCCCGGCTGCGGGGCGCAAAAAATCATCCTTTTATCTATAATAGCACAATCGGGGCGCAAATTCAATATTTTGGGGAGAAATATGAGGCGGTTTTGCGCCGCCGGGACGGACTAAAAGGCGCGCGGAACACCGTTTGTGAAAAAATACCAAAAAACACGCAAAATCTCCTTGAAATTTCTTACAATATTTTTTCGGACTATTTTGAAAGTTGTTATTGAAAGGAAATCGCGTTTATGATATAATACTGCTGTTTGATGCGCGATGATGCGGGAGGTTGCCGCAAGTCCCGTACTGTCAGGGGACGGCGGGGAATTTCCGCGGAGTATGTCCGGCAGAAGCCGGGCGGGGAACACGCGTTTTTGACGCGTTCCTGACTCTGACTGCGAGGGCATTTCTGCCCTTATCGAACCGGGATCTGACTATACGTCGATCTCGGCGCACTTTCGGGGAAAAAAGGAACGCACGGACGCGTGAACAGCGCCTCAGAAAAAATCCATATTATTTAGGAGGCAAAATCATGGCAGCAAGTGAAAAGATCAGGGTAAGGCTCAAAAGTTACGAGCACTCTCTCGTCGACACGGCGGCGGCGAAGATCGTCGACATCGCGAAGAGAAACGGCGCGGAAGTTTCCGGACCCGTTCCGCTTCCCACCGACAAGGAGATCGTAACGATCCTCCGCGCCGTCCACAAGTACAAGGACAGCCGCGAGCAGTTCGAGCAGAGAACTCACAAGAGACTTATCGAGATCAAAAAGCCCTCGCAGAAGGTCGTCGAGGCCCTTATGTCGGTGGAACTTCCCGCCGGCGTCGATATCGACCTCAAGCTGTAAGGCAAAAAACCACGCACCAACGGGTAGATCTCACATACCCTTTGGAAATAACCAACCCGTACAGAGCGATAAAGGATGAGATCCCCTCCGGATCAGAACCCGAAGCTTGATGGCGGTGAGGTCAAGTTGGCCGCGAGCCAACCAATAACCTTTTAAGGAGGAAAAACGATGAAGAAAGGAATCATCGGCAAAAAGCTGGGGATGACGCAGATCTTCGACGAGAACGGATTCGTTATCCCCGTGACGGTCATCGAAGCGGGTCCATGCCCCGTTACACAGAAGAAGACCGCCGAAAACGACGGATACGAAGCGGTTCAGCTCAGCTTCGAGGATATCCGTGAAAAACTCGTCAGCAAACCGAGAGCGGGACATTTCAAGAAGGCGGGCGTCAGCCCGAAGCGTCATCTCAAGGAATTCCGTCTTGAGGACGCGGCTTCGATGAACGTGGGCGACGTGGTTGCCGTCGATACCTTCGCCGCAGGCGACAAGGTCGACGTTACGGGCACCAGCAAGGGCCACGGATATTCGGGCGCGGTCAAGAGATGGGGCTTCCACACTCTGAAGATGACTCACGGTTCCGGTCCCGTCCACCGTCAGGCAGGTTCCATGGGAGCCAACTCGACTCCGTCCAGGATCTACAAGAACAAGAAGATGGCGGGTCAGTACGGTAACGAGCAGGTCACCGTCCTGAATCTCGAAGTCGTTAAAGTCGATGCGGAAAAGAACCTTATCGCCGTCAAGGGCGCCGTTCCCGGATCCCGCGGCAATATCGTGTTCATCCGCGACAGCGTCAAATAAGTCGGAAGGAGGAAGAAAAAATGCCAGAAATCAAAGTTGTGAACATGGCGGGCAGCGAAGTCGGTAAGATCAACCTTTCCGATAAAGTATTCGCGGCGCCTGTGAACGGTGCAGTCCTCCACGCGGCTGTCAAGAATTACCTCTCCAATCAGAGGCAGGGCACTCAGTCAACGCTGACCAGAACCGAAGTCTCCGGCGGCGGCAAGAAGCCGTGGCGTCAGAAGGGGACGGGCCGCGCGAGACAGGGTTCCACCAGAGCTCCCCAGTGGACTCACGGCGGAGTCGCTCTCGGGCCGAAGCCCCGTTCATACAGAACGAAGCTCAACCGCAAGGTGAGACGTCTTGCGATCACCGGGGCGCTTTCCTCTAAGGTCGCCGAGAACGAGATGATCGTCGTCGATTCGATCGCGACGGAGGAATACAAGACGAAGACGATGGTGAAAATGCTCTCCGACGTCGGCGCGGCGAAGAAATCCCTCGTCGTGCTCCCGACCCGGGACGACAAGGTTTACCGCAGTCTCTCGAACATCCCCGGCGTGGTCGTCGCATACCCGAACACCCTTAACGCGTACGACATCCTCAACTGCGGATCTCTCGTGATCGCAGAGGACGCGGCGCGCAAACTCGAGGAGGTGTACGATAAATGAAATTCGCACAGGATATCATTCTGAAGCCGATCATCACCGAGAAATCGATGGATATGATCGCCGACAAGAAATACACCTTCAAGGTCGCTCCCGACGCGACGAAGCCCGAGATCGCGAAGGCGGTCGAGGAGCTCTTCGGCGTCAAGGTCGCGGCTGTCAACGTGATGAACATGAAGAGCAAACCGAAGAGAGTGCGTTTCGCCCTCGGCAGAACGGCCGAATGGAAGAAAGCGATCGTCACTCTGAAGCCCGATTCAAAGACCATCGAGTTCTTTGAGGGTATGAACTGATGAGGGAGGAGAAAGAAGATGCCAGCTATCAAATATAAACCGACGTCTCCTGCAAGAAGACATATGTCAGTGCCCTCCTTCGAGGAAGTAACGAAGTCCACTCCCGAAAAGAGTCTTCTTGCCAAGAAGAAGAAACACTCCGGCCGCAACAGCTACGGCAGGATCACCGTCCGTCACAAGGGCGGCGGGAACAAGCAGAAGTACCGCATCATCGACTTCAAGAGAGAAGACGGCAAAAAGACGGTCATCGGCGTTGAGTACGATCCGAACAGGACCGCCTATATCGCCCTTCTTCAGGATGAGAACGGTAAGAAGAGCTACGAGGTCGCGTCCGTCGGCGTTACCGACGGCGTCGTGATCTCCTCCGGCGCGGATTCCGATATCAAGCCCGGCAACACTCTGCCGCTTGCGAATATCCCCGTCGGTACCTTCATCAACAACATCGAGCTCTACCCCGGCAAGGGTGGACAGCTCGTCCGGTCCGCCGGCGTCCAGGCGCAGCTTATGGCAAAGGAAGGGGATATGGCGCAGGTCAGACTTCCCTCCGGCGAGGTCCGCTACATCCGCATCGGATGCCGCGCGACGATCGGCCAGATCAGCAACGTCGAGCACGACACCGTCAAGATCGGTAAAGCCGGAAGACGCCGCCACATGGGCGTCCGTCCGACGGTCCGCGGTTCGGTCATGAACCCCTGCGATCACCCGCACGGCGGCGGCGAGGGCAAGAGCCCGATCGGCCGTCCGGGCCCTGTGACTCCCTGGGGCAAGCCCGCTCTCGGATATAAGACGAGAGACAAGAAGGCAAGGACCGACAAATTCATCGTCAAACGCAGAAACGACAGGTAAGAAGGAGGCAGCATAAATGAGCAGAAGCTTGAAAAAAGCGCCTTTCGTAGAAGAAAAACTCTTTGCGAGGATTTCCGCTATGAATGAAAAGGGCGAAAAGAAAGTGCTCAAGACCTGGTCAAGAGCCTCTACCATTTTCCCGGAGTTTATCGGCCACACGATAGCCATTCACGACGGCAGACGTCACATCCCGGTTTATATCACCGAGGATATGGTCGGCCATAAGTTGGGCGAATTCGCTCCGACGAGGACCTTCAAGGGTCACGCCGGATCGAAGACCTCCAACAACGGTAAGTAATGAGGAGAGGGAGGAAAAGCAATGGAAGCAAGAGCTACTGAAAAACACATCCGCATCTCCCCTCGTAAAGTCAAGGTCGTTCTGGATCTGATCAGGGGCAAGAGCTACGCCGAGGCGGTCGGTATTCTGAGGAATACCCCGAAGGCGGCGAGCGAGCACGTTCTGAAACTCCTCCGCAAGGTCGCCGCCGACGCGGAGCACAATTTCGAGATGGATCCCGAGGCCCTCTACGTCTCCGAGTGCTACGTCGGAGCGGGCGCCACGCTGAAGCGGATCATGCCGAGAGGCAAGGGCTCCGCCGACAGGATCCTGAAGAGAACGAGCCACATAACCGTCGCGCTGACGGAAAAACAGTGAGGAGGTAGTCGAAAGTGGGACAGAAAGTAAATCCGCACGGCCTCAGAGTCGGTGTTATCAAGAACTGGGATTCCAGATGGTACGCCTCCGATGAGAAATTCGGCGACATCCTCGTGGCTGACTACAACATCAGACAGTATCTGAAGAAAAAGCTGTTTGCAGCCGGTATCCCGAAGATCGAGATCGAGAGGGACAACACCGGCCGCGCGAGAGTGTTCATCCACTGCGCGAAGCCCGGTCTCGTTATCGGACGCGGCGGCGCCGAGATCGACGCTCTCCGCCTCGACCTCGAGAAGAGAATGGGCGTTCCCGTCTCCGTCAACGTCGTCGAGGTCAAGCACATCGACCTTTGCGCTCAGCTCGTCGCGGAGTCGATCGCCTCTCAGCTCGAGAGACGTATCGCTTTCCGCCGCGCGATGAAGCAGGCCATCGGCCGCACCATGCGCATGGGAGCGAAGGGCATCAAGATCGCGGTCTCCGGCCGTCTCGGCGGAGCGGATATCGCGCGCAGCGAGCACTATCATGAAGGAACCATTCCGCTGCAGACTCTCCGTGCCGATATCGACTACGGATTCTGGGAAGCGGACACCACCTACGGCAAGATCGGCGTTAAAGTCTGGATCTACAACGGCGAAGTCCTCTCCGAGGTCGCCCGCACCGGCGGACAGAGAGAAGACAGACGTCAGAACAGAAGACCGGGCGACCGCCGTGATCGCCGTGACGGCGACCGCAGAGGCGGAGACCGCAGAGGCGGAGACCGCAGAGACGGCGACCGCAGAGGCGGCGACCGCAGGGGCGGCGACCGCAGAGACGGCAGACCCGGCGGCAGACGCGACGGCGGCTTCGAGCGTAAAGAGGGCAGGGGCTTCAGAGATCCCGGCTTCAGAAGAGACGCTGCGAAGGCGCAGAGCGCTCCCCGCGAAGAGGCTCCCGCCGCGGACGCACCCAAGGAAGGAGGCGTGACCGATGTTAATGCCTAAGAGAGTGAAGTACAGAAGGGTACAGAGAGGACGTATGAAGGGCGTCGCCACCCGCGGCAATAAGCTCGCGTACGGCAGCTACGGCCTCATCGCCTCCGAACCCGCCTGGATCACCGCAAATCAGATCGAGGCCGCCCGTATCGCGATGACGAGATATATTCGCCGCGGCGGTCAGGTCTGGATCAAGATATTCCCTGACAAGCCCGTTACGAAGTAGCCGCTTGAAACCCGCATGGGTTCCGGTAAAGGCGCTCCCGAATTCTGGGTAGCCGTCTTCTAGCCCGGCAGAGTGCTCTTCGAGATGGACGGAGTGACCGAGGACATCGCCCGTGAAGCTATGCGTCTCGCCATGCACAAGCTTCCGATCAAATGCCGTTTCGTCACCCGTGATCAGCTTGAAGCAGAAGTGGAGGGATAAGCTGTGAGAACGTCAGAACTCAGAAATAAATCGGGCGCTGAACTCGAAGCGATGCTGAAGGATCTCAAGGGAGAGCTCTTCAACCTTCGTTTCCAGCACGCCATCAACCAGCTTGACAATCCCCACAAGATTTCCGACACGAAGAAAGAAATCGCAAGGGTCATGACCATCATCAGCGAGAAGAACGCGTGAGGGGGATATAAAAGATGGAAAACACAAACCGTAATTTGAGAAAGACCAGAGTGGGCCATGTCGTCAGCGACAAGATGGAGAAGACGATCGTCGTCGCCATCGAGGACAACGTAAAGCACCCCACGTACGGTAAGATCATCAAACGCACCTCCAAGATCCACGCGCACGACGAGAACGACGAATGCCGTATCGGCGACAAGGTCGAGGTCATGGAGACCAGACCGCTCTCCAAGACGAAGAGATGGAGACTCGTGAGGATCATCGAGCGCGCGAAATAAGATCCCGAAGGGAACGTTCCGTCGGCTGAAGCGCGGCGGACGAAAAGCCCCCCTCCGCGCCGGGACACGGCTGACGGAGGAAAGAGAACCGCGCAAAATCGTGGTTCCGTTATAAAATCCAAAGGGAGGATGTTCTTAAATGATTCAGCAGCAATCATATATGAAGGTTGCCGACAACACGGGCGCTAAGGAGCTTATGTGCATCCGCGTGCTCGGCGGCACCGGAAGACGGTACGGCAACATCGGCGACGTCGTCGTCTGTACCGTCAAGAAGGCGTCACCCGGCGGCGTCGTCAAAAAGGGCGACGTTGTCAAGGCGGTGATCGTCAGAAGCGTTAAAGGTCTTCGCCGTCCCGACGGTTCCTACATCAAGTTCGATGAGAACGCGGCGGTCATAATCGGCGATGACAAAAACCCGAAGGGGACCCGTATTTTCGGGCCCGTCGCCCGCGAGCTCCGCGAGCACGAGTACACGAAGATCCTGTCTCTTGCGCCGGAAGTTCTTTGATCGGAGGGCAGCGTGATGAAAAAACTTCATATCAGAAGAGACGACACCGTCATGGTTGTCTCCGGCAACGACCGCGGCAAGAGCGGAAAAGTCCTCGAGGTCTCCCCGAAAGAGGGAAAAGTGATCGTGCAGGGCGTCAACATCGTCAAGAAGCACGTCAAACCGAGACCCCCGCAGGAAAACGGCGGTATAGTCGACGTCGAGGGCGCTCTTTACGCGTCCAAGGTCCAGATCGTCTGCCCGTCCTGCAAAAAGCCCACCAGGGTCGCCCACAAGTTCGTTGAAAAGAACGGCAAGACCAAGAAGGTCCGCACGTGCGCCAAGTGCGGAGCGGAACTTTGAGAGGGGAGGTAAGAGCAATGTCAAGACTCAGAGAAATGTATAAGAACGAAGTTGCTCCCGCCCTTATGAAGAAGTTCGAGTACAAGAGCGTGATGCAGATCCCGAAGATCGACAAGGTCGTCATCAACGTCGGCGCGGGCGAAGCGAAGGAAAATTCCAAGGTCATCGACGCGGTCATCGAGGATCTCACCAAGATCGCCGGTCAGAGGGCCGTCCCCACCTACGCCAAGAAGTCTGTCGCAAACTTCAAAGTCCGTCAGGGCATGAAGATCGGCGCGAAGGTCACTCTCCGCGGCGAGCGTATGTATGAGTTTATCGACAAACTCTTCAACTTCGCTCTTCCCCGCGTTCGCGACTTCAAGGGAATCAACCCCGAGGCGTTCGACGGCAGAGGAAACTACGCTCTCGGACTCAAAGAGCAGCTCATTTTCCCCGAGATCGAGTATGAAAAGGTCGACAAGGTCCGCGGAATGGACATCTGCTTCGTCACGACCGCTCCGACCGACGAGGAAGCAAAAGAACTGCTCACTCTCATGGGCGCTCCTTTCGCAAACTGACGAAGGACTCCGAATACTAAGAAAGAAAGGCATAGGTCATTCAGAATGGCTAAAAAAGCGATGATCAACAAGCAGCAGAGAAAGCAGAAATTCTCGACCAGAGAATACAATCGCTGCAAGATCTGCGGCAGACCTCACGCTTATCTCCGCAAATACGGTATCTGCCGTATCTGCTTCAGGGAGCTTGCCTACAAGGGAGAGATCCCCGGCGTCAGAAAGGCGTCCTGGTAAGAGCGGGAGGAGAATGGTGCCGGGGGGCTGCGGCTCCGCGGCAGCGGTAAGGGATCTTTTCCGACCCCGCGGTTCCGCGCCGATAGGAAGCCTCAGGGCTTAACCGTCGGCGAGCGGCCGGCGCTTCAGCGTCCGGCAGCAAGAATTTTACTTGCATGACAGGAGGTAATCGAAAATGCAGATTTCAGACGTTATTGCGGATATGCTGACAAGGATCAGAAACGCAAGCAGCGCGAAGCATGAGACCGTCGACGTCCCCGCTTCCAATATGAAGAAGCAGATCGCGGACATTCTTCTCCGCGAGGGCTACATCAAGGGAGTTCAGGTGATCGAAGACGGCAAGCAGGGCATCATCAGGATCGCCCTCAAGTACGAGACGGGCAAGAAGAGCGTTATCCACGGTCTCCGCCGCGTTTCGAAACCGGGTCTCCGGATCTACTCCAACTGCGATGATATGCCGAAGGTCCTCGGCGGCCTCGGCGTTGCCATCGTCTCAACGTCCAAGGGCATCATGACCGACAAAGAAGCAAGACGCGAACACGTCGGCGGCGAGATCCTCGCCTTTGTCTGGTAAGGGAAGGGGGATACTGAAATGTCAAGAATAGGAAGATCTCCCGTTACCGTTCCCGCGGGCGTCACCGTCAACGTTGACGATGCGAACCGGGTCACCGTTAAGGGACCGAAAGGCGAGCTTTCGTTCGTCGCTCCCCACTCCATGACCGTCAAGGTCGACGGCGCGGTCGTTACCGTGAGCCGTCCCGACGACGCGAAGGAGCACCGCTCGCTCCACGGCATGACGAGAACGATCATCAACAATATGGTCGTCGGCGTCTCCGAGGGCTTCTCGAAGAAGCTCCAGATCGTCGGAGTCGGATACAGAGCCGCCAAGGAAGGGAAGAAACTCGTTCTCAACCTCGGTCACTCTCATCCGATCTACTTCGAGGAAAACGAGAAGGTTTCCTTTGAAGTTCCGGACGCGAACACGATCATAGTCAAGAGCTATGACAAGCAGGTTTGCGGACAGATCGCCGCGGAGATCCGCTCCAAGAGACCTCCGGAACCGTACCTCGGCAAGGGTGTCAAGTATGAAAACGAGCACATCCGCCGCAAGGCCGGTAAGACCGGTAAGTAAGGGAGGGACATCAAATGGTAAACAAAAGAGATAAGAACATTCAGCGTCTGAAAAGACACGTACGTGTCCGCGCCAAGATCAGCGGCACCCCCGAGCTTCCCCGTCTTTGTGTCTACCGTTCCAACGCCCACATCTACGCTCAGATCATCGACGACGTAAACGGAGTTACCCTCTGCGCGGCGTCCTCGAACGAGCAGGGCTTCGAAGGGCTCGGCAGCAACAAGGAAGGCGCGAAGAAGGTCGGCGCCAAGATCGCGGAACGCGCTCTCTCAAAGGGTATCGAAAACGTCGTTTTCGACCGCGGAGGATACATCTATCACGGGCGTGTATCGGAGCTGGCAAGCGGTGCGCGCGAGGGCGGACTCAAGTTCTGAGCCTCACGCAGACCGATGCCGGAAGGCCGGTTTGTACACTGTTTAATCAAAAAATTAAACATTTCATAGGAGATTTACGATGTTAAGAAATTTCAATCCCGAGGAGCTTGACCTCAAGGAAAAGCTCGTCGTAGTGAACCGTGTATCGAAGACCGTCAAAGGCGGTCGTATCCAGCGCTTCGCCGCCCTTATGGTGGTCGGAGACGAAAACGGTCACGTCGGCTACGGTCTCGGCAAAGCCGCCGAGGTCCCGGAAGCCATCCGCAAGGGCATCGAGGATGCGAAAAAGAACATGATCGAGGTCGCCATGCGCGACACGACGATCCCCCACGAGGTGATCGGAGTGTTCGGCGCCGGCAGAGTTCTTCTGAAGCCTGCCGCAAAAGGTACCGGAATCATCGCGGGCAAAACGGTCCGTATCGTTCTCGAGCTTGCGGGTATCAAGAATATCAGAAGCAAGTGCCTCAGATCCAACAATCCCGTGAACGTGGTCAAGGCCACGTTTGAGGGACTCGGCAGCCTCAGGACTGTCGAACAGGTCGCCAAGACGCGCGGTATCAGCACGGAACAGGTCAAAGGCTGAGAGGGAGGTTATTGATTATGGAAAACGTAAAAGTAACTCTCGTCAAGAGTCTCATTGCGCAGAAGCCTGCGACGAAAGCGACCGCGAAGTCACTCGGCCTTCGCAAAATCGGCGATTCGATCATTCACGAGGCCGGTCCGGTTATCGACGGTAAGATCAAGGTCATCTCGCACCTCGTCACCGTCGAAAAGGCATGAAAGGAGGATCAAGGATGAAGCTCCATGAACTGTCACCCGCTCCGGGTTCCGCAAAGAAAGCATGGCGCAAGGGCAGAGGCCCGGGTTCCGGCAACGGCAAGACCGCCGGCAAGGGACATAAAGGTCAGAACGCTCGTTCCGGCGGCGGCGTCCGTCCGGGATTCGAAGGCGGCCAGCTCCCTCTGTACAGGAAGATCCCGAAGAGAGGGTTCAAAAACCACTTTGCAAAGAATTACGCCATCGTCAATGTCAAAACGCTTAACGAACGCTTCTCTGACGGCGAAACGGTCAATCTTGACGCGCTGCTCGAGAAGGGCGTGATCGGTAAACCACTGGACGGACTCAAAGTCCTCGGTAACGGAGAAATCGAAAAGAAACTGACCGTTCAGGCTGCGATTTTCTCGGGAAGCGCAAAGGAGAAGATCGAGGCCGCCGGTGGAAAGGCCGAGGTGGTATAAGTGTTTCAGACGATCAAAAACGCTTGGAAGCTTGCCGATCTCAGAAAGAAGCTGCTCTACACGCTTCTCATCGTGTTCATTTACAGAATAGGCACGGCTCTTCCGGTCCCTTACATGGACGCGAACGCTCTCAGCAACCTCGCGTCTCAGATGTCGGGCTCCGTGTTCCAGTATCTGAACATTCTGTCCGGTAACGCGCTGTCAAGAGCTACGATCTTCGCTCTCGGCATTCAGCCGTACATCACGGCGTCCATTATCCTGCAGCTCCTCTGCGTCGCCATTCCCGCGCTGGAAAGGCTGTCCAAGGAGGGCGAGGAAGGAAGAAAGAAGATCAACCAGATCACCAGATACACGACCGTCGCTCTCGCTCTTATTTCGGCATTCGGTTACTACCAGCTGCTGAAATCGCAGGGCGCCATCACGGACAAGAGCTGGTTCCCCATGATCGTCATAATCATGAGCTACTGCGCCGGTTCCGCGCTGGTCATGTGGCTGGCTGAAAAAATCAACGAGAACGGTATCGGAAACGGTATCTCCATCATCCTCTTCGCGAACATCATCTCCCGCGGACCCGCTATCGTAAGCGGATTCATCGGGTACATCCGCGGTACGGCCACGTACCAGACGGCTGACGGCTCGACTGCTACGATCCCTCAGTGGCTCGGCATCATCATCGCTGTCGTCGGACTCGTCGTCGCGTTTGCGATGATCGCGTTCATCGTGTGGATGACCAACAGCGAGCGCAGACTTCCCGTCCAGTACGCGAAGAAGGTCGTCGGAAGAAAGATGTACGGCGGACAGAGCTCCAATCTGCCCATCAAAGTGAATATGACCGGCGTTATGCCGATCATCTTCGCGAACTCCATCATCACGGTTCCGCAGACTATCGCGATGTTTACGGGTCAGCCGAAGAGCGCGTTCTGGAGAGGCTTCCTTGCTCTCTTCAACAGCGACAGCTGGTTTTACGCCGCGCTGACGCTCGTGCTCCTCGTAGCGTTCTCATACTTCTATATTGCGATTTCCTTTGACCCCGTCGAGGTATCCAACAATATCAAGTCGCAGGGCGGCTTTATCCCCGGTATCCGTCCGGGACGTCCGACCGCCGACTATATCAAGAGGGTACTGAACAGAGTGACGTTCATCGGCGCGATTTGCCTCGCGGTCGTCGCGGTCCTTCCGCTTCTCGCGAACATAATCGCCGGCGGCGCTCTCAGCTCCATCGCTTTCGGAGGATCATCGATCATCATCGTGGTCGGCGTCGTCCTCGAAACGATCCGCGAGATCGAAGCTCAGATGACGATGAGGCACTACAAGGGCTTCCTTGAGTAAAAGCGGGGATAAGAGAATGGCAAGAAAGATCAATCTGATCCTTCTCGGCGCTCCCGGCGCCGGAAAGGGTACGCAGGCTGAGATCATTTCCGAGAGGTACTCTATTCCCGCTATATCGACCGGCGCGATCATCCGCGCGGCGATAGCGTCCGGCTCAGAGATGGGCAGGAAGGTCAAGGAGTACACCGAACGGGGCGATCTCGTTCCCGATGAAGTCGTGATCGAAATAATCAAAGAGAGACTCAGTCTCCCCGATTGCGAAAACGGTTTCATTCTCGACGGGTTCCCGAGAACGGTCCCTCAGGCGGAGGCGCTCGAACGCCTCGGCGTCGAGATCACGGACGTGATCTCGATCGAGGTCTCGGACGAGGACATCATGGAGAGAATGAGCGGACGTCGCGTCTGCCGTGCGTGCGGCGCCACCTACCACGTCAAGTACAAGCCGTCTCCCAACGGTGAGATCTGCCGCTGCGGCGAAGAGCTCACCAGACGCGCCGACGACGATCCCGAAGTCGTCGCGTCGAGACTGAAGATCTATCACGAGCAGACCGAGCCCCTCAAGAAGTTCTATGAGGAGCGCGGAAAACTCAAGATCGTCATCGGTCAGGAAAAGCTTGAAGACACGACAAGACTGACGTCCGAAGCGCTCGGTGACTGACAGGGAGCGAACCGGTCGGAGAACAACAGGGCGAATATATGATCGTTATTAAGAATTCCGAACAGTTGAAGAAGATGCGGGTCGCGGGAAGGATAACCGGCGAGGCGATCGTCCTTGCGGGCGAGGCGGTGCGCGAAGGCGTCACCACGAAGCACCTTGACGATATCATCCGCCGCCACATTGAAAAGTGCGGCGCCCGTCCCTCGTTCCTGGGGTACGGCGGTTTTCCGGGAAGCGCCTGCATCTCCGTCAACGAACAAGTCATCCACGGGATACCGTCGCCGGATATTATCCTGAAGGAGGGCGATATCGTCAAGATCGACGTAGGCGCCTTCAAGGACGGATTCCACGGCGACAGCGCCAACACCTTCGCGGTCGGGAAGATCTCTCCCGAGGCGCAGCGTCTGATCGACGTGACGAAGGAGTCGTTCCGGCTCGGAGCCGCGCACGCGGTCCCGGGCGGCAGGCTCGGCGACGTCGGCCACGCGATCCAGGAGCACGTCGAGGCGGCGGGATTCTCCGTCGTCAGGAAGTACGTCGGCCACGGCGTCGGCGAGGATCTCCACGAGGACCCGAACGTACCGAACTACGGTACGCCGGGACGCGGGGTCCGGCTCTGCCGAGGAATGGTGATCGCCATCGAACCGATGGTGAACGCCGGGACGTACGACGTGAAGGAGCTCCGCGACGGCTGGACCGTCGTGACGCGCGACGGGAAGCTGTCCGCTCACTACGAGCACACCGTGGCGATCACGGACGACGGACCCGAGTTTCTCACAATGGTATGAGGGACGGTGTGACGAGACCGAATCCCTACCTCGGAGCGGTCGTCCGCTCCGTTGCGGGGAGAGACAGACGGCGCGTCTTCATCGTCACGGACGTGACGCTTGAGGGCGGAAGGGTGATGCTGACCGTCGCGGACGGTTCGCTTCGCCGGATCTCGGACGGAAAGCGCAAAAACGCGCGTCACGTGAAGATCATCGCAGCCGTCACGGATGAGGAATGGAAAAGGATCGCGGAGCGCCCCGACGACGAAGTCGTGAGGGAAACGCTCGCGGGATACGATCCGCTGATAAAATCGGCGGACGACGGAACAATTTATCGCCCGGATCGCGGCGGAACGGAGAATTGATTATATGCCAAAGGATGACGTGATCGAATTTGAAGGTACGGTCGTTGAGGCGCTGCCGAACGCCACCTTCAAGGTGAAGCTTCCGAACGATATGATCGTTACCGCTCATATTTCCGGAAAGCTCAGAATGAACTATATCAAGATTCTTCCCGGTGACAACGTCAAGATCGAGGTTTCGATCTACGATCCCACCAAGGGACGGATCACGTGGAGGACGAAGGGCTGACGCGAGACCGTCTCTCCCCGGAGTCCGTGGCACAAATTTCGAGAAAGGTGGTAAAAAACTGTGAAAGTAAAACCTTCCGTAAAGAGAATTTGCGACAAGTGCAAGATCATCAAGCGCCATGGCAAAGTCATGGTGATCTGTGAGAATCCGAAGCACAAGCAGAGACAGGGCTGAGCCCCTGACTTTCAGGAACAGAAAGAGGTGAAACGAAAGAATGGCTCGTATATCAGGTGTTGATATTCCGAACAACAAACGGATCGAGTACGCGCTGACCTACATCTACGGTATCGGTCTGAAGAGCTCTCAGGATATCCTGGCGAAGACCGGAATCAATCCGGATACCCGCGCGAAGGACCTGACCGAGGACGATATCGCGAAGCTCCGTGATGAGATCGAGAACAACTACAAGGTCGAAGGTGAACTTCGCCGTGAAGTCGCTCTGAACATCAAGCGTCTCATCGAGATCAACTGCTATCGCGGAATCCGTCACAGAAAGGGACTGCCCGTCCGCGGACAGAGGACCAAGACGAACGCGAGAACGAGAAAGGGTCCCGCAAAGACCATCGCCAACAAGAAAAAGTAAAAGGAGACAGGAGAGCAAATGGCTAAGGTTGCAAAGAAAACCATCAAGAAGCGCCGCGATAGAAAGAATATCGAAAAAGGCGCTGCCCATATCCGCTCGACCTTCAACAACACTATCGTTACCATCACCGATACGGCGGGTAACACGGTGGCTTGGTCGTCGTCCGGTTCTCAGGGCTTCAAGGGCTCCAGAAAGAATACTCCTTACGCCGCGCAGACCGCTGCGGAAGCTGCCGCGAAAGGCGCTATGGAACATGGTATGAAGACTGTCGAAGTGTTCGTCAAAGGTCCCGGTAACGGACGTGAGGCGGCGATCCGCGCTCTTCAGACCGCTGGGCTCAACATCACTCTCATCAAGGACGTGACGCCGATCCCGCACAACGGATGCCGTCCGCCCAAGCGCAGAAGAGTATAAACTAACAGGAGGAATTTGATATGGCAAGATATACAGGCGCGTCCTGCAAGCTCTGCCGCAGAGAGGGAAGAAAGCTCTTTCTCAAGGGCGAGCGCTGCCTCAGCGACAAGTGTGCCGTCGTCAGACGTTCGACCGTTCCCGGCCAGCACGGTATGGGTCGTAAAAACGTCAAGGAGTACGGTCTCCAGCTGAGAGAGAAGCAGACTGCAAGACGCTACTACGGTGTTCAGGAAAAGCAGTTCAAGGGTTACTACGTCAAGGCCGACAAACAGGAAGGCGTCGCGGGTGAAAACCTCCTCTCCATCCTCGAGAGACGTTTCGACAACGTCGTTTACAGAATGGGCCTCGCATCCAGCCGCAAGGAGGCAAGACAGTTCGTCCGTCACGGACACTTCACCCTCAACGGCAAGAAGGCGAACATTCCGTCCATCATCACCAAGGTCGGCGACGTCGTCGCTCTCAAAGAGGGAAGCAGATCGCTCGAGAAATTCAAGGGCCTGCTTGAAACCGCCGATACGGTCATCAAGCCGAAGTGGCTTGACGTCGATGAAGACTGCCTCACCGCGAAGGTCGTCGCCATCCCGCAGAGAGATGACGTTGACTTCCCGTTCGAAGAGCAGCTTATTATCGAGCTTTACTCCAAATAATAACCTGACAATCGGAGGATGCGTACGCACCGCACAAATTGCGCTCCCCTTTGTCGGGGCGTTGACATGAATAGTGCGAAAAATTGTAGGAGGGTTATTGATGATAGAAATAGAGAAGCCGAATATTGCGACGATGGACCTGAGCGAAGATGGTAAAGCAGGAAAGTTTATCATCGAGCCTCTCGAGAGGGGCTACGGAGTCACCCTCGGTATATCGCTGCGCCGAGTTCTGATCAACTCACTTCCCGGCGTCGCGGTTTCAAGAATTAAGATAGACGGTGTTCTTCACGAGATCTCCACGATCCCCGGGATCGTCGAGGACGTGCCCGAGATCGTCCTGAACGTCAAGGGAATAGTCGCGAGACTGTTCGTCGACGGCTCGAAGACGGTCGTTATCGACACGACGGGAGAGCGTGAGATCACCGCGGAAGACATAAAGACGGACGCCGACGTCGAGATCCTGAATCCCGAGCATCACATCTGCACCGTCGGTGAGAACGTGAGATTCTATATGGAGATCACATTCGATCACGGCAGAGGATACGTTTCCGGAGAATACAACAAGCAGGTATATCTGGAGAACAACGGCGGGATCCAGGCGCCGGTCGGCACGATCTTTACCGATTCCAACTACACTCCCGTGTATCACGTCAACTATACCGTACAGAACACCAGAGTCGGAAGCAGCACCGATTTCGACAAGCTGACGCTCGAAGTTCTTACGAACGGCGTGATTCTCGCGAAGGAAGCGATTTCGCTTGCCGCCAAGATACTCAACGAACATCTCAACTTGTTTGTCGATTTGTCAGACGAGGCCAAGAATGCGGAGATCATGATCGAGCGCGAGGAGACCATAAAGGAAAAGGTCCTTGAGATGACCATTGAGGAGCTTGACATGTCCGTCAGAAGCTTCAACTGTCTGAAGCGCGCGGGCATCGATACGGTCGAAGATCTGATCGGAAAGACCGAAGAGGATATGATGAAAGTCAGAAACCTCGGAAAGAAATCGCTGGAGGAAGTCATCACGAAGCTTGCCGCTCTCGGACTCGAACTCAAGAAAGAGGAAGAGTGACGCGGGAGGTCAGGCACAAGCGGTCCGGTATCGGACCGGACAATCTTTAGCAAAAGGAGGACAACACAATGCCAGGAACAAGAAAACTCGGCAGACCGACCGCGCACAGAAACGCTATGCTTCGCGGACTGGTCACGTATCTTCTCGAAAACGGCTCTATTGAAACGACGCTGACGAGAGCAAAGGAGATCCGCTCGATGGCCGACCGTATGGTCACCCTCGGAAAGAAGAACACCCTTGCGGCAAAACGTCAGGCGCTCTCATACATCACCAAGAGAGAAGTGGTAACGAAACTCTTTGACGAGATCGCTCCCTCGTTCGAGGACAGAAACGGCGGTTACACCCGCGTTTACAAGATGGGTCCCCGTCGCGGCGACGGCGCTGAGATGGCCGTTATCAGACTTGTCGGATACAAGTTGCCCGAGAAGAAGGAAAAGAAATAATCAAAAGATATTGCCGCGCACGTTTTTCGGTGCGCGGCAATTCTGTAAGAGGAGAATGATATGAAAAAAACGACGCCCGTTATGGGATGGAACTCATACTGCAACTGCGACTGCTCGCCGAGCGAGAAGATCATAACCGACGCCGCGGACGCCCTCGTCCGCCTCGGTCTCTCCGATCTCGGCTACAACATGGTCGGACTCGACGACGGATATCTCGGACGCGAGAGGAACGCCGAGGGTCAGCTCGTCTGGAAGGAAGACATTTTCCCGCACGGGATGAAGTGGCTCACCGATTATATCCACGCGAAGGGACTCCTCGCCGGATGCTATCTCGGATGCGGTCTCACGACGTGGTGGGGCGACGCCGGAACGCTCGGTCACGAGGAAGAGGACGCGAAACGGATCGCCGAGTGGGGTTTCGACCTCGTGAAATACGACAACCACCCGACCGACGAAGACGGTCCGCGCAACCTCGTCGCCGAGTATATAAAGATGGGTCTCGCACTCAAGAACTGCGGCCGCGAGATCATCTACTCGATGTGCGAGCACGGCTCAACGCGCCCGTGGCTGTGGGCGCACGGCGTCGGCGATATGTGGCGCGTCGGCGGCGACATCCGCGACAACTTCTCGCGCGAGACGGATCAGTACCGCGGGATCCTCGGCGCGATGGACGAATACGGCTCCGACTCGACGCCGCACACGAGAGCGGGCGGTATCAGCGACCCCGATTTCCTCGTCGTCGGTATCAAAGGCAATTCGCAGTTCATGGAGCTCGGCAACGGTCTCACCGACGCGGAAGGCAGAACGCAGTTCGCCCTTTGGTGCATGACGTCGTCTCCGCTGATCATCGGCGCCGATCTCAACAAACTCGACGAGGAATCTCTGAGGACGCTCAAAAACAAAAACCTGATCGCAATCGACCAGGACCCGCTCGTTATCCCCGCGCGCCGAGTGTCGTCGGAATACCACGGCAGGGAACTGTGGGTAAAGGAACTTTCCGACTTCCGCTGGGCGGTCGCCGTTCTCAACCGCGGACCGAATCCGAATCGCTTCTCATTCCGTTGGGAAGAAGTCGGGCTCGCGGGCGGCATCGGTATGACTGTACGCGACGAGTGGACCGGAGAGACGATCCCCGAACAGTTCGGCGTCTTCTCCTGCGACGTCGACTCGCACGACACGAGAGTCTTTACTCTTACGCCTGAACTGTAAAAGCGATCCCGCGGGGATTTCCCCGCGGGATCATTTTTACAAAACTTCTTTTATCGCCCTGAGCAGGTCTGCGTACTCTTCGTACGCGGAAAGCTCGGGGTGATCTTTTTTGATCTTCTCGGTCGAGCGGAAGAGAAAGCCCGCGCGGCTCGCCTTTATCATTTCGAGGTCGTTGAAGCTGTCTCCCGCGGCGATGGTGTCGTATCCGATCGACTGGAACGCGCGGACGGTCGAGAGCTTCGTCTTCTCGGTGCGGAGGCGGTAACCCGTCACTCTGCCGTCGGGCGCGATCTCGAGGGAATTGCAGAAGATCGTCGGCCAGCCGAGTTTTTTCATCAGCGGCGAGGCGAACTGCTCGAATGTGTCGGAGAGGATGACGGTCTGCGTGAGGCTCCTCAGCTCGTCGAGAAAGTCCTTCGCGCCCTCCATCGGGTCGATACCGGCGATCGTCTCGCGGATCTCGCCTATGCCGAGACCGTGTTCGGCGAGCGTTTTGAGGCGGAACTTCATCAGCTTGTTGTAATCGGGCTCGTCGCGCGTCGTGCGTCGGAGCTCGGGGATCCCGCTCTTTTCGGAGAACGCGATCCAGATCTCGGGGACGAGGACGCCCTCAAGGTCGAGACAAACGATGTTCATTTCAGCCTCCTTTTTTGATCCTTGCTTCGGCTTTCAGTCTCAGCTCGGTGTTGAGGATCCTCTTTCTGAGTCTGATGTTCTTCGGGGTCACTTCGATCAGCTCGTCGTCGGCGATGAATTCGATCGCCTGTTCGAGCGACAGCTCCTTGGGCGGGACGAGGCGGAGCGCCTCGTCGGCTCCGGCGGAGCGGATAGACGTCAGATGCTTTTTCTTGCAGACGTTCAGAGCAATGTCCTCTTTCTTCGGGCATTCGCCGACGATCATCCCCTCGTAGACGGGCGTCTGGACGCCGATGAACATAACGCCCCTGTCCTGACTGTTGAAGAGGCCGTATGACGTCGACTCGCCGTCCTCGGACGCGATCAGCGATCCGGTGAAGCGCGTCGTGACGTCGCCCTTGAACGGCTGATAGCCGTCGAATACGGAGCTTATGATCCCCTCGCCTCTGGTGTCGGTCATGAACTCGCTTCTGTAACCGAGCAGACAGCGGGCGGGGATCGAGTATTCGATCCTCATCCGGGACCCGGCGGGTCCCATTTCAAGAAGCTCGCCTTTCCGTGCGCCGAGCTTTTCGATGACGGGACCGACGTACTCCTCGGGGACGTCGGCGGTCACTCTCTCCATCGGCTCGCATTTTACGCCGTCGATCTCCTTGAAGAGAACGCGCGGCGTGGAGCAGCAGAGCTCGTAACCCTCGCGTCTCATCGTCTCGATGAGGATGGAAAGGTGCATCTCGCCGCGGCCCGCGACCTTGAACGAGTCGGTCGTCTCGCCGTCGCTGACGCGGAGCGACACGTCGCGGAGAGTTTCTTTGTAAAGGCGCTCGCGGAGCTGACGCGACGTCACGAATTTGCCCTCGCGACCCGCGAACGGGCTGTCGTTGACGGAGAACGTCATCTCCATCGTCGGCTCGCTGACCTTGACGAATTCGAGCGGCTCGGGAGCGAGCGGCGACGCGATCGTATCGCCTATCGTGATATCCTCGGCGCCGGAGAAGCAGACGATATCGCCGACCGTCGCCTCGTTGACCTCATCCTTGTTGAGCCCGTCAAACTGCCATAACGTGACGATCTTCGTCTTTTTCGGCACCGCGTCCGGGTCGTGATAGTTCACGATAACGGCGTCCGCGCCGACCTTCGCCGTTCCTCTGTCGATACGGCCGACGCCGATCCTTCCGACGTAGTCGTTATAGTCGATACTCGAGACGAGGAGCTGGAGCGGCTCGTCCGGCTCGCCCTCCGGGGCGGGAATGTATTCAAGGATCGTATCGAAGAGCGGGTCGAGATTGACTCCCGCCTCATACGGCGAAAGGGAAGCGGTCCCCGCCCTCCCCGAGCAGAAGATCATCGGGGAGTCGAGTTGTTCGTCCGTCGCGTCCAGATCGAGCAGTAGCTCGAGGACCTCCTCCTCGACTTCCTCGATCCGCGCGTCGGGACGGTCGATCTTATTGATAACGACGATAACGCGGTGACCGAGCTCCATCGCCTTGCCGAGAACGAATCTCGTCTGCGGCATCGGACCCTCCGCGGCGTCGACGAGAAGAAGAACGCCGTTGACCATCTTCAGGATCCTCTCGACCTCCCCGCCGAAATCGGCGTGGCCGGGGGTGTCGACGATGTTGATCTTGACGCCGCCTCTCTTTACGGAGGTGTTCTTGGCGAGAATGGTTATTCCGCGTTCTCTCTCCAGATCGCCGGAGTCCATGACTCTCTCGCGGACCACCTGATTCTCATGATATTCGCCGCACTGCTTCAGCATTTCGTCGACCAGCGTCGTCTTGCCGTGGTCGACGTGGGCGATGATTGCGATATTTCTGAGGTCTTCTCTGACCAAAGCTCGCGCCTCTTTTCTTTCAATAAATAAACACACGGGATATTTTATCACAAATCGCGGGAAAATTAAATATCGAAAATGATATTATTTCGTCCTCGGGACGGAATTTTTTTGTATCGTGCGTAAAAAGCCGCCCGGCGGGATTCCCCGCCGGGCGGCGCAAGCGTTGTTACCCTGATCGTCAATAAATATCAGTAGTCGTTCCGGAGATGAATTTGAGCAGACGCGTCAGGTCTTTACTGTTGACGACCCCGTCGCCGTTGACGTCGAGCGCCTTCTCGTTGACGAAGACGCTTCCCGGATTCGAGATGTGCTTGAGAAGACGGGTCAGGTCCTTACTGTTGACGACCCCGTCGCCGTTGATATCGCCGCGCACGTAGTCGAGAACGGGGATGATCTCATCCTTTTCCGCGCCGCAGACCGTGCAGGTGTGGTGCATGATCCCGGTCTCGGTCTCCGTCGCGCGGAGCGTTCTCACTCCCTTGTCCCATACGTGGCCGAGAGCGGCGGAGACGTCGCCGTTGTACGAGTCGCCGCAGCGTGTGCAGACGTAGACGGTGTATCCTTCATCCTCGCAGGTCGGAGCGACCGTTTCACCCGCGACGTAGTCGTGACCGAGCGCGTCGGTCGGGCGCGTTTCGACAGCGCCGCAGCGCGAGCAGGTGTGCGTTTCGACGCCTCTCTCGGTGCAGTTCGCCGGCGTCGTCTCGAACCATTCGCCGAAGGAGTGGCCGAGAGGAGCGACTTCGGCGTCCCTGTAGGAATCGTTGCATCTCGAGCAGGTGTGCGCGGTATAGCCCGCCTCGGTGCAGGTCGGCTCGGTGACGACGTCGTCATAATCGTGGTCGAGAGGAGCGACGGGAGAGTCGGTAAAGGCGTCTCCGCAGCGCGAGCAGGTATGCGTGGTGAAGCCCGCCTCGGTGCAGGTCGGAGCGGTGACGACTTCGCCGTAGTCGTGGCCGAGGGCGTTGATCGTCTCGCCGACGTACGAGTCGCCGCAGCGCGAGCACGTATAGGTGACGAAGCCGTTCTCGGTGCAGGTCGGTTCAGTCCTGACTCCCGCGTAGTCGTGGTCGAGAGCCGCGACGGGCGAATCGGTGAAGGACGCGCCGCATCTCGAGCAGGTGTGCGTGGTGAAGCCCGCCTCGGTGCAGGTCGGAGCGGTGACGACGTCTATGTAATCGTGGCCGGGGGCGTTGATCGTCTCGCCGACGTACGAGTAGCCGCAGCGCGAGCACGTATAGGTGATAAAGCCGTTTTCTGTGCAGGTCGGTCCGGTCGTTACGCCGACGTATTCGTGGCCGAGAGCCGCGACGGGCGAGTCGGTGAAGGTGTCTCCGCAGACCGAGCAGGTGTGCGTGGTGAAGCCCGCCTCGGTGCAGGTCGGAGCGGTGACGACGTCGACGTATTCGTGAACGTGGGAGAGAACGGTAACGCTTCCGGGGGTGATCGCAAAGCTCACGTCGTCCTCATTGTAGTTGCTGACGTTGCCGGCGGGATAGGAGATACTGACCGGATACTCCGTTCCCTCGACAGCGCCGTCAAGGACGACAAACTTCAACGTTATGAACAGGCCGTCGCCCTCGAAGTCGGAGCCGTTGACCCAGGAAATCTTTGTTTCGGCGTTGATATTACCGCCGACGCCGGGAGCGAGGGTCGCGCCGGCGAATGAAAGAGCGGTTTCGTCAAAAACGGGGGTGAGGATAGCGGCAGAGAAACCGGGATTGTTTTCGATCGTGACGGGGACGAGAACGGTCTCGCCGACCGTGCCCGAGACGGCGCCGACCGTCATGATCGGCTCCTTCACGTTGACCGTGACGGAACCGGCGGACACGGTCCATTCGACGTCGTCCTCGTTGTAATTGCTGACGTCTCCGTCCCCGAAGGTGATGCCGACGGGGTAAGTGCCCGCCGAGGCTCCGGCGTTAACGGTGAACGTAAGGTTGAGGAAAACTCCGTTTCCGGTATAGTCTGAGCCGAAGGACAATGAAAATCCTTTTTCGGTCGAATTGGAATTACCGACGATGCCGGAGGCGAGCTTTGCGCTGACAAAGGTGAGGGCGGTTTTGTCGAACGAGAATTGACCGATAGCCGCCGCAAAGCCGGGGTTTCCGGAAATCGTCACGGGGATCGTTACGGTATCTCCGGGTTCTCCCGTCGCGGAAGCGATCGTGAACGTGAGCTTGTCGGCCGGATCTTCCGGTCCGGGTCCGGGCGGATCTTCCGGTCCGGGACCCGGGTCGTCGCCCTGAAGGACGGTGACCGATCCCGACGTGACGGTCAGAGGAACGTCAGCCTCGTCATAGTTGCTTACGCTATCGTCATCGAACGAGAAGGTGATCGGAATGACGGCGCCGACGGCGGCGTCAGCCGCCACGCTGAATCTGAGCGTTACGAACAGGCCTGTTCCGGTGTAATCGGAGGAACCGACCCAGGAGATCCCCGATGCGGATTTCGACGCCATTCCGCCGATGCCCGACGCGAGGATGATCCTATCAAAGGTGAGAGCGGAAGAGTCGAACCCGACGGAGAGCGCGAGAGCGGAGAAACCGGTGTTCTCGGTTATCGTGACGGGGATGTCGATCGTTTCGCCCTGCTTTGCCTCGCCCGATCCGATAACAAGGGACAGAGCCGGCACGACGGGGTCGGGTCCGGGATCCGGAGGATCGATCGGATCGTGCGGATCTTCGGGAGTCGAGCTTCCCTTGACGGTCACGGAGCCGGCGGTCACGACCGTGGGAACGTTGTTCTCATCGGAGTCGCTCACGTCGTCTTCACTGTAAGTAAACGATATCGGAAGGACGGAGTCCGCCGCGGCTCCGGCGGAGACGGCGAATTTGAGCGTTATGAAGAGACCGGTCGCCGTCGCCTCTGAAAACGCGGTGTAAGAGAGACCGGACGCCGATTTTGAGAGCATACCTCCGATGCCGTCCGCAAGGGTCGCCGACTGGAAAGTCAGCGCGGAGGAGTCGTAGTCGATCGTGACTGCGAACGCCGCAAAACCGGGGTTTTCGGTGATCGTTACGGGGACTTCGACCGTGGTTCCCGCCTCGGCCTCGACGCTGCCAATCGTTATTCTCAGCGGGGAAGCCGCGGTCGCGGCGATCCCGAGGAAGGGAATACACCCGACGATCATGATAATGGCGAGCACGGAAGAAATCGTTTTCCTGATGTTTCTCATTATCAAAAATCTCCTTTTCAAGTCTTTTTTTATGTCAACGACATATACTTTTCCTTATAAATTATATAACAATTCATAAGTTAAAATGTGAACATACTGTTACATTTAGGATTAAAAAGAAAACCCTTCGCGGTTTTTCCGCGAAGGTTTTTCAGGGATATCAGGATTCGAACCTGAAACGACAGAGTCAAAGTCTGTTGTGTTGCCATTACACCATATCCCTTCGTACGGCGTATATTTTAACACACCGCGAAGGGAAAGTCAACAGAAACGACCGTCGTGTTTCAAACCCGTCCGAGGCGGGCCTCATTGAATTCCGGCTCTTGTCAGTCGTCCGTCGGCCCCATCTTTTCAAACGGGATCGGAACGAAATCGGGGATCTTTTCGAACAGGGGAGCGTCAGGTCTGATCCGGTAATCGCGCCCCTCAAAATCGACGAAACCGGGGTCCTCGTCGGTGATGAAGTTAGTGTCGAGCCCGGTCGCGCTCTCAAGTCCGTTATCGAGCTTGAACGGACGAGACGCCCTCACTATTACGTTGTTTTCGTAGTGATTGGCGTACGGCGTCCTGAGCCGCCTTTCCGCGGCTCCCGACTTCTCGACGTAATCCGGGTCTTCGAGATCGCGGTGATGCTCGATCGCCGCCGCCGCCCACTCCGCGAACGTCGGATTCCTCTTCAGGTATTTTTCGTTGCTCATCGAGACGGCCGCGTTGTAAATACTCTCGAAAAAGCCCTTCCAGTGATCGAACGGGCAGAGCCAGTAGCTTATGTCCCCGCCGAAGGCGAAATATCCGGCGTCGATGCTGACGTTGTTCCAGAAGCAGTGCTCGCCGCCGTTGTGATGGTTGTAGCTCCTGCCTCCCGAGACCCAGTTCGTGCCGTTCTCGATCGATCCGTTTCCGACGACGACGTTCCCGTACGCGTACATTCCGCGCGAAAGGTCGTCAAAGTAGACGCCGTAGTCCCCCTTGGCGAAGTCGTGGAAATAGTTGTATCTGTAGTGGTTCGCGCAGGACGAGCATCCGCCGCCTCCCACGTAGATCATTCCGGTATCGTGCGCGACGGTGTCGCCGCCCTTGATGACGTTGTACTCGAAAACGCCTTCGTTGTGGCCGGCGTCCCCGAGCGTCGTGTATTCGAGATAGTTGTGCGAGACGACGTTTCCGACGCCTCCTCCGCACATGATCCCGAATCTGCACCGCGCGTTGACGACGACGCAGTTCTGGACGAAGTTGTTCGCGGGCGTGAGCGTCTTTCTGTCGCCGCCGGAGATCGCCCCCGCGTGATTCGTGAAGTACTCGATCTTCGTCGAAACGACGCCGCAGCGCTCCCCGCCGTCAACGGCGAAGGCGGAGTCGACGTATTCGCGATGCTCGCACGTTCCCGATATGCGGCAGCGCTGAACGAGCACGTTAACGCAGTCGTAAACGCCGACGGCGCAGCCCGCGCACCGTCCGAGATCGAGCCGGTCGATGAGGACGTATCCGGCGTCTCTCAAGACGAGCTGATCGAGGTGTCGCGTCACGAAGCGGATATCGTCGCCCTCCTTTATTCCGCCGTCCGGCGGGATGAGGTAGAGGCGTCCCGTCTTTCTGTCGAGATACCACTCGCCGGGCGCGTCGAGTTCCTCGGGAACGTTCGTGAAATAGTAATTGTTCGACGGATCGTCGTTTATGGGGGAGTCCTCGAACGATCCGACGCCGCTGACTGTCTTGTTCTCCTTATCGACGGAGACGACCCGGGTGTGATGGGTTATCCAGTCGTGAACGAGCGCGCCGTAGACGTAGATCTCGTCGTTTTCATCCCACGCGGAGAGTCTGTCGTCGGGATCGGGAACGGCGATCTTCCACGGGTCCCCGTTTCCTCCCGCCTCGACGACGCAGTCCTTCGTCGAAAAGAGCTTGTCATTTGAGTTCGGATAGCGGGCGAGATCGAGGATCCTCCCGTTATAGAGGAGAGTCGATCCCCACGCGGTCCCGAACTGACCGCCTTCTTCCGCGACGGATCCGAAATCGGAAAATCCGAGCTCGTTAAGATCCGCAAAGACGACGCGGTCTCTCGCTTCCGGGCGGAGCTTGTTCAGAAACGGGTCGCCGGAGGCGTTTTTGAACGCGGACGCGGGTATCCCCGGCGACGAGGACAGGACCGGAGTCTCTCCCTCCGCCGCCGTGATGATGAGAGGCGACTCGGGAGTTCCGGAATGAGCGGGGCCGATCGTCAGAGTTTCGGTCAGCTCGTAAAGGCCGCCTCTCATGACGATTTTCGCTCCGCCGAGTCCCTCGACGCGGCGGAGCGCCTCGCCGAGAGTGCGTATCGGATCGTCTTTTTTTCCGGAGGCGCCGTCGCTGCCGTCCGGGGAGACGAAAAACGTGTTTTCGTTCGATTTCGCGAACGCGTCGGTATTGAACGGGCGGACGACCGTGATCTCGTCCGGGAGCTCAGCCACAGCTGCGAAAAAGCGGTCTCTTACCCCGCCCTCGGCGGTGGGACGCGCTTTGATCTCCCCGTATTCCCGAGGCATATTGAGCGTGATCTCAAAACGGTCCGACGTGATCTCGCTCTGCCTTCTCTCCGTCATTTCTCGCAAGTCGTCACCTCTTATTTTTCTTCGTTGTCCTCGTCTTCGTCATCGTCTGTGTCGGTCGAGACAAAGGGATCGTAGTCGGTGTCGTCGTCTTTGCGCTCATCCTCGGGACGTTCGAGCTTTTCGCCGCACGTCGGGCAGAAGAAAGCGGACTTCGAGACCTTTCCGCCGCAGGCGGGACAGACGCGGGACTTTCTCAGCTCGGCGAGCTTTTCGCGGTACGCCTTGATGTCGCCGTTGATCTTGTCGGCCTGCGTGATGAGGGTCGCGATCTCCTCGGCGTTGTCAAGTCCCTCGCGCTCGGAAGAATAAAAGAGCGCGCCGATCTTTGCGTAGGTGGATTTCAGTCTGACTTCCTCCGCCTTGATGTTGAACTTGACCCTTGCGACTCCGGTGAGCTCGCCGGTCTTTTTCGCGGTATAGTAAGCCGCGTCCGTTACCGTTTTCTGAAGATCGTCAAAAAATGCCATGATAAACCTCCGTTATTTATTCCGCGGGTCGCGCCCGCTGATTTACAGGATAATTACGTCAAGCCCACCCGATGACGAGCTGCGCCACCTTGAAGTAAACGAGAAGCGACAGCGCGTCGACGATCGTCGTTATGAACGGCGACGCCATGACGGCGGGGTCGAATCCGATCCTCTTGGCGAGGATGGGAAGGATCGCTCCGACGAGCTTTGCGATTATTACGACGCAGACGAGCGTCAGCGAGACGACGATCGCCGCGCTGATCGAAACGCGGTCGATGAGCATCATCTTGCCGAAATTGACGACGGAAAGCGTCGCTCCGCACAGGATCGCGACGCGGATCTCTTTCCAGAGGATGCGGAGGATGTCGCGCATCGAGATCTCGCCGAGCGAGAGTCCGCGGATCACGGTGACGGAGACCTGACCGCCGGCGTTGCCGCCCGTGTCCATCAGCATCGGGATGAAGGCGATCAGAGCGGTCATCGCCGCCGAACGGGTCAGGGCGTCCTCGAAATGCTTCAGGATGCCGCTCGTGAACGTGGCGGACACCATGAGCAGAAGGAGCCACGGTATCCTCTTTAGCCACGTCGCGAAGACGCCGGTCTTGAGATACGGTTTGTCGGTAGGCGTGATAGCCGCCATGATTTCGATATCCTCGGTGTCCCCGCTCTCGATGACGTCCATAGCGTCGTCGTACGTCACGATCCCGACGAGACGCTTTTCGTTATCGACGACGGGGATCGCCATGAGGTCGTATTTCGACATCGTCCGCGCCGTTTCCTCTTTGTCGTCGAGGGTGCCGACCGAGATCACCTGATCTTCCATCAGCTCTCCGACGGTCATCCCCTCTTTCGGAGCGGTCAGGATATCCTTCACCGTTACGACGCCGATAAGATGGCGCGCCGGGTCCGTCACGTAGCAGGTGTAGATCGTTTCCTTGTCGACTCCCGTTTTCTTGATTTGCGCGAACACGTTGTCGGCGGTCATCGACGGCTTCAGCTCGACGAACTCCGTCGTCATTATCGAGCCGGTGCTGTCGTCGGGATAGTGGAGCAGCTCGTTTATCTCCTTGCGCTTCTGGGGGTCGGAGTGGACGAGGATCCTCTTTACCACGTTCGCCGGCATCTCTTCTATGATATCGACGGTATCGTCGACGAACAGGTCGGAGATGACCGCGGTCAGCTCCTTATCGGAGAACGCTTCGATGAGGGTGACCTGATGATCGCTGTCCATTTCGACGAAGCACTCGGCCGCCATTTCCTTCGGCAGGATTCTGAAAAGGATCGGGATGCTCTCCTCGTCGATTTCGTCGAACAAGAGCGCCACGTCGGCAGGCTCGTACGATGACAGCATACTTCGGAGCTCGTGAAACTTCCTGTTTGCGAGTAATTCTTCGATCTCCGGTACGATCTTCCTGATCTCATCCGTCATAGATCCCGTCTCCTTTCCCACAGCGACGTCGACGCCGCCTTAATATCAATCGCGGGCCTCCCGGGACGCGCCGTTTTCCGCCGCTCCCAGAAGCTTCCCGTATTTGTCCTTTTTGTTCTCCGCGCCGAAAAACGACGTCCCGACGACGAAGTTGTCCGCTCCCGCCGACGCGGCGAGAGAGATATTGTCCTCATTGATCCCGCCGTCGACCTGCACCGAGATCTTCGGATCGACCGAGTCGGCGATACGGCGGACTTCCTCGACCTTCGGAAGCATACCGTCCATGAATTTCTGACCGCCGAAGCCGGGCTCGACCGTCATGACGAGGACCATATCGCAAAGATCGATCACGTCCCTGATATCGGACGCCGGATATCCCGGCTTCAGAGCGACCGCGGAACGCATACCGAGATTGCGGATATGCGCGAGCGCGCCGCGCCGCGAACAGACGTCCCCGACGTCGGAGTGGATCGTCACGGAATAAGCGCCGGCGTCGGACAGGCGGTCGATATACTCCCAGGGAGCGACGGTCATCATATGAACGTCGACGGGGACTCCGGCGACGCCGACCGTCTTTTTTATTATGTCGAACCCGAAGCTGATGTTCGGCACGTAGACGCCGTCCATGACGTCGGCGTGAAGCATCGGAACGCCCGCCGCGACGGCTTCCTTCACGCTCTTTTCGAGCCGCAGAAAGTCGCACGCGAGGAGCGACGGGTTGATTATTATCGGATGATTTCTCATTGTTTTGTTCCTTCTGCCTGAAATAACGTCGCGCGGTGACGGGAAGGGTCGTTCTCTCATACGATAGTTATGAGCTTTCAGCTCTCAAATCAGTATACGCCCGAGCGGACGCCGAGGGATCGTCAAAAGAAAGGACTGTCGGCGCGACGGCTCACGCGAGGGCTTTTTATAAACTCATTCGCTGAGGAGGCACACCGCGTGGGCGGCGATCCCTTCGCCGCTCCCGGTGAAGCCGAGCTTTTCTTCCGTGGTCGCTTTCACGTTGACCCGGGAGACGGGGACGCCGAGCGCCGCCGCTATCGACGCTTTCATCTCTTCAATGAACGGCGAGAGCTTCGGCCTTTCGGCGACGACGGTGACGTCGGCGTAATCGGGGGTGAAGCCGCCCTCGCGGACAAGCCGCGCGGTCTCGCGAAGGAGTTCCGCGCTGTCCGCGCCGAGAAACCGGTCGTCGTTGTCGGGAAAGTGATATCCTATATCGCGCATACCCGCGGCGCCGAAGAGGGCGTCGATCAGCGCGTGGATCACAACGTCGCCGTCGGAGTGCGCGGCAAGGCCGAATCCGGCGGGTATTTCGACGCCGCCGAGGACGAGTCGTCCGCCGGGCGTCGTTCTGTGTACGTCGTATCCGTGACCGATCCTCATTTCGCGTCCTCCTTCGATCCTTCACCGTTCGCGGCGCGGCGGGCGAGGATCGCCTCCGCGATCGCCGCGTCTTCCGGGTATGTGATCTTGATGTTTTCTCTGCCGCAGTCGACGAGCTTGACCTTGAAGCCGAGCCGTTCCGCCATCATCGCGTCGTCGGTGACGGAGGCGCCGTCCTTCAGCGCGGAGTAAAGCGCGGCGCGGTACAGGTTCGCCGTAAATACCTGAGGCGTAGAGATGAGCCAGACGCGGTTCCTGTCGAGCGTCTCCTCGACCGTGTCGTATCCGTCGGAGCGCTTCACGGTGTCGGTCGCGGGACACGCCGCGACTGCGGCGCCCGCGCGGGACGCGGCGGCGATGACTTTCTTTATCGCGTCCGGCGTGACGAGACACCGGGCGGCGTCGTGGACCGCGATGAACCGGGAGGACGGAGACGCTTTTTCAAGCCCCGCCTCCGCCGATCTCATCCTGACGTCTCCGCCGGGGACGACGGCGGCGAGCTTCGATATCCTGCCTTCGAGAAGCCCGCGGCAGCGTTCGACGTCCTCCTCGCCGGTCACGACGATTATCTCTTTGACGTCGGGGCACTCATCGAACGCCTGAGCCGACCGGACGACGGCGGGGACCCCGCCGACGGGAAAGAACTGCTTTTTCTCGCCCGTTCCTTCGGAGAAGCGTTCCGAGGAGCCGGCGGCGAGGATCACGGCTGTCGTCGGACGCTCTCTGACGACAGCGTCGGCAAGCGAACTCAGAAAGGGAAGTATCCCGAGCGGCACGGTCCTCACCTCCGAAATCTCATAGATACATAGATTATACCACATTTGAAAGGAAGGGTAAAGAAAAAAACGCAATATACGGGAAACTTTTTCCGTCCGATATCGTCCCGCGGCTTGATTTGCGGGCTGAAATCTGCTATCATTTACAAAAAGCGTATTCCGGGGGAAAGAACAATGTTTGAAAACGTCAGTCACGGGGAAGTATTCTCCTTTTTTGAAGAAATATCGAAGATCCCGCGCGGATCGGGAAACGAGGCGGGGATAGCGTCGTTTCTCGAGGGATTCGCGAAGGATCGCGGGCTTTCGTGCGTCCGCGACGGCGCGAACAACGTCCTCATAATGAAAGAGGCGTCCGCGGGCAGGAAGAAAAGCCCGTCCGTCGCGCTTCAGGGCCACGTCGACATGGTCTGCGAGGCGGCGCCCGGCGTCGTCCACGATTTTCTCCGCGATCCGATAAAGCTGATACAGGACGGGGATATCCTGTCGGCGGACGGCACGACGCTCGGCGCCGACGACGGCGTCGCGGCGGCGATAATGCTCGCCCTGCTCGACGGCGATCTTCCTCTCCCTCGCATCGAGTGCCTTTTCACGACGTCTGAGGAGATCGGGCTTCTCGGGATGAAGGCGTTCGACTTCTCGCTTCTCAAATCGCGCCTTATGATAAATCTCGACTCCGCCGACGAGGGCGTCGCGACCGTCTCCTGCGCCGGAGGCGTAAGGACGGACGTCACGCTGCCGCTCGATCCGTCGGGCGGGGAGGACGGAGAGTTTTACAGTCTCGACGTCGGGGGCCTTTTCGGCGGTCACTCGGGCGAGGACATCTCCCTTCGCCGCGTGTCGGCGATCGCCGCCGCGTTCGACGTTCTGAGGTTCGTGTCGGCGGTCTCTCCCGTCCGCGTCGCGCGCGCCGCGGGCGGCGGAAAGGACAACGCGATCCCGCGCGAGTGCTCCGTCGTATTCGCCGCGGACCGCGGCGCCGATATAACGGGAGCCGCGGCGAAAGCGGAGGTCCTGCTCCGCGCGCATCTGACCGACTGCGACGGCGGTCTTTTCGTGAAGATCGGAAAGGCGGAGAAAACGGAGACCGCGACGGCGGAAAGCACTCAGAAACTGATCGACTTTTTCTCGACGCTCCGTCCGGGTCCGGTCGAGTGGATCGGAAGCCGTGACGGCATGGTCGAGACGTCGTATAATATCGGAAAGGTCGCCGTCTCCCCTTCCGAGGCGAAGATCACTCTTTCGTCCCGCTCGCCGGGAGCGGAGGCGCTCGACGATATGGAGCTTCGTCTCGAGGCGACTGCGCGTCTCGCCGGCGGCGCGGCTCGCCACAGAGCGCGCTATCCCGGATGGAAATACAGAGAGGGAACGACCCTCCAGCGCGTATATTCGGCAGTTTTCGAAAAACAGTACGGATACGCCCCGGTCATCACCGGGATCCACGCGGGGCTCGAGTGCGGCCTCGTAAGCGACGCGATCCCCGATATGGATATCATCTCTCTCGGGCCGGTCGTCAGGGACCTTCATTCCCCGGCGGAGACGCTGTCCGTTTCGTCCCTCGACCGTCTTTACTCGGTCGTTCTCGGGATGCTTGAAGAGATATAAAACAAAGGAGAAAATAAAATGAAAGCTGTAATTACGGTAATCGGACGCGACACGGTCGGCATCCTCGCGAAGGTAAGTTCGGCGTGTGCCGAAAAAGGCGCGAATATCATCGACGTGACGCAGTCCGTCATGAGAGATATGTTCACGATGATAATGCTCGTCGACATCGACGGGCTGACTTCCGATTTTTCGGATCTCTCCTCGTCCCTTGAGGCGCTCGGAGAAGAAATCGGCATGAAGGTCCACGTAATGCACGAGGATATTTTCAATTCGATGCACAGGATCTGATCGGAGCTTGACCTATGATAAACACGAAAGATATTCTTGAAACGATCAATATGATCGACAACGAAAATCTCGACATACGAACGATCACGATGGGGATCTCGCTCCTCTCGTGCGCCGATTCCGACGCGAAAAGGGCGGCGGAAAAGGTCTACGACAAGATCACCCGCTCGGCGGAGGGCCTTGTCGCGGCGGGCGAGCGGATCGAGCGCACGTACGGCATCCCGATAATCAACAAAAGGATCTCGGTGACGCCGGTTTCGATGCTCGCGGCGGCGTCCGGAGGCGATCCGACGGTCTACGCCCGGACGATGGACCGCGCGGCGAAAGAGCTCGGCGTCAACTTCATCGGCGGGTATTCCGCCCTCGTTCACAAGGGCTTTTCGGCGGGCGACAGGGAACTGATAGCGTCGATCCCCGAGGCGCTCTCGGAGACGGAGTTCGTCTGCTCGTCGGTCAATATCGGATCGACGAAGTCGGGGATCAATATGGACGCCGTCGCCCTTATGGGGGAGGCGGTCGTCAGAACGGCGCGCCTCACGGCGGACCGCAGCTGCATCGGCGCGGCGAAGCTCGTTGTCTTCATGAACGCGCCGGAGGATAATCCGTTTATGGCGGGCGCGTTCCACGGACCGGGCGAGCCGGACCTCGTCCTGAACGTCGGCGTCTCCGGACCCGGCGTCGTCAGAGCCGCCGTCGCGAAGCATCCCGACGCCGATCTCTCCGTCATCGCGGACGTTATAAAGAAGACGGCGTTCAAGATAACGAGGATGGGTCAGCTCGTCGGAACGGTCGCGTCCGATATGCTCGGAGTGCCGTTCGGGATCGTCGACCTGTCCCTCGCCCCGACGCCCGCGGTCGGCGACTCGGTCGCCCACATCCTCGAGGAAATGGGGCTCGAAACGTGCGGCGTCCCCGGCACGACGGCGGCACTCGCGCTCCTCAACGACGCGGTGAAAAAGGGCGGCGTGATGGCGTCGTCCCACGTCGGCGGACTGTCCGGCGCGTTCATCCCCGTGTCCGAGGACGCCGGTATGATCGACGCCGCGAGAGACGGAACGCTCACGGTCGAAAAGCTCGAGGCGATGACGGCTGTCTGCTCCGTCGGCCTCGATATGATAATAATCCCCGGCGACACGACGGCGGAGACCGTCTCCGCGATCATCGCCGACGAGGCGGCGATCGGAATGGTGAACTCGAAGACGACGGCGGTCCGCGTGATCCCCGCGATAGGGAAGAACGTCGGCGACGAGCTCGAATTCGGCGGCCTTCTCGGGTCGGGACCCGTGATGAAGCTGAACGACGCGAAAAGCTCCGCCCGGTTCGTCCGCCGCGGCGGACGGATCCCCGCTCCGCTTCAGTCTCTCAAAAACTGACGCCGACGGGTTTTATAAAATAAAAAACGGTCTTCACTTTCCGCCGAGGCCTGATAAGGAAGTAATCCGAAAACAAGATTACAATTGGGGGATCGATTATGAAAAAGATAATAGGTATCGCCGGCGGAACGGCGAGCGGGAAATCGACGTTTACCGATAAACTGGCTGAAAAACTCACGGCGGACGGACTTTCCGTGAGAACTGTTCATATGGATTCATTCTTCCGTCCCGAGGAGGAACGACCGCACGTCGCGTCGCATATAAGCGGGAAGGTCTACGTCGATGACAACTGTCCCGATACAGTTGATCTCGACGCTTTTCACGCGGAGTTTGACGCGGTAAAGACGGACGAGAAGACCGATGTCGTGATTGCAGAAGGACTTTTGATCCTATGGGACGATAAGATAAAGGATGATCTTGACTTACGCGTATTCGTCGACTGCGCCGCGGACGAGAGGATCGTCCGCCGCCTCCGCAGAAATATGGAGTGGGGACTTTCATTTGATAAGATATCGGCTGTTTATCTCGATATGGTCCGCTTCCGTCATGAGCAGTACGTCGAGCCTACGAAGTGGACGGCGGATATTATCGTGAACGGCGCAGGCGACACGGGGAAAGCGACCGAAATGATCGCCGGGTGGGTCGAGAAGCAGCAAAAAACTCCGGAGATGCCGGAATATGACGGAAAACACAGTTTGAAAAGACAAGAGGGCGGTTCTGCGTCTTGAACCGTCCCCTTGTCTTGTTAAAAAACCTTCTTGTTCCCCTTTGACAGTTTAACCAAGATGTTATATAATTTAACAAATAATAATTCAATGCGAAGGATATTCACAATAAAAAAGATCATCGGAGTCGTTCTGACGGTCACGCTTTTCCTCTCCGTCCTCTCGGCGGCGGCGGACGGATCCCCGCTCCGCTTCAGTCTCTCAAAAACTGACGCCGACGGGTTTTATAAAATAAAAAACGGTCTTCACTTTCCGGTGAGGACCGTTTTTGTCAGAAGACGTATTTCAGCAGGAGAAGGAACAGAATAAAATGCGCGACGGTGAGAAGCGGGAGGGAGATCATAAAGAGCGGCTTTTTCGTCTTGTGGCGGATGACGATCATCGTGAGAAACATCGTCGGCGCGCCGCCGAGAGCGGCGAGGAAGACGAGCGTCCGCTCGGGGATCCGCCGCGCGCCGCGCTTCGCGCGTATCTTGTCCGCGATCGCCGCGACGGCGGAGACGAGCGAGACCGCCGCCATATAAACGGCGTACGCGATCATAACGGATCGCTCTCTCCTCTGTCGAGGAACGCCGCCGATTCGGCCTGCGCCATCTCGTCGCACCGCTCGTTGTACGGATGACCGGCGTGGCCCTTGACCCAGACGAAGCTGACCTTGTGTATCGCGAGCAGAGAAAGAAGCTCCTCCCACAGCTCCGGGTTGAGCGCCGGCTTGCCGTCCGCTTTCCGCCAGCCCTTGCGGCGCCAGTCCTCCGCCCATCCGAGCGTGATCGCGTCGCAGACGTATTTCGAGTCGGACGTCACCGTGACGTCGCACGGCTCCTTAAGCTTTTTCAGCGCCGATATGACCGCCGTCAGCTCCATCCTGTTGTTCGTCGTCGACGCCTCGCCTCCGGAGAGCTCCTTTTCGATCCTGCCGTAGACGAGGATCGCGCCCCATCCGCCGGGTCCCGGGTTCTTCCTGCACGATCCGTCGGTATAAATATCAACGTGTTTCATAACTCACACTCCCGCCTTTTCGCTCTCTTTATTCTACCACATCGCGGTTCTCCGTTCAAGTGAGAAAAAAACCTCCGCCGACTTCTTCCGCGCCCCTTGAAATCCCTCGGATTATGTCATATAATATACTATGGGAAAAGAGGTTCTCCGGGAGGAGATCAGAACGAGCTGGGGGCGGCAATGCAGAAGATCGGTTTTGACAACGAAAAATATCTGAAGGAGCAGTCCGAACATATCCGCGACAGGATAGCGAGCTTCGGAGGGAAGCTGTATCTCGAATTCGGAGGAAAGCTTTTCGATGATAATCACGCCTCGCGCGTGCTTCCCGGCTTCGCGCCGGACAGCAAGATCCGGATGCTGATGAAGCTGAAGGATCACGCGGAGATCATTATCGTCGTCTCCGCCGAGGCGATCGAACAGAACAAGGTCCACGCGGCGGTCGGGCTGACGTACGATATGGACGCCCTCCGGCTGATCGACGCTTTTACCGAGATCGGGCTTCTCGTCAGGTCGGTCGTCATCACCCACTACAAGGGCCAGCCGGCGGCTGACAAATTCATGGCGCGCCTCGAGAACCTCGGCGTTAAGGTCTACCGCCACTATCCGATCCCCGGATATCCGTCCAATACAAAGCTCATCGTCAGCGAGGACGGATACGGCAAAAACGAGTACATAGAGACCGAAAGGTCGCTCGTCGTCGTCACCGCGCCCGGTCCGGGAAGCGGCAAGATGGCGACGTGCCTCTCCCAGCTTTACCACGACAATCTGCGCGGGATCAAGTCCGGATACGCGAAATTCGAGACGTTCCCGATCTGGAATCTGCCTCTGAACCACCCCGTCAACCTCGCGTACGAGGCGGCGACGGTCGATCTCAACGACGTCAATATGATCGACCCGTTCCACCTCGAGGCGTACGGGAAAACGACCGTCAACTACAACCGGGACGTCGAGATATTCCCGGTCCTCAAGCTCATCTTCGAGGAGATATACGGCGAATGCCCGTACAAGTCCCCGACGGATATGGGCGTCAATATGGCGGGCTACTGCATCACGGACGACGAGGCGGTCAGGGACGCCGCGAAAAAGGAGATCGTCAGACGGTATTACAGCACGCTCTGCAAAAGGACGAACGGAGCGGCGAAGGACACCGAAGTTTACAAAATGGAGCTTCTTATGAACAAGGCGGGCGTCAGCCCCGCCGACCGTCCCGTCGTCAAGGCGGCGCTCGACAAAGCGCACGCGACGGGCGGCCCCGCCGTCGCCATCGAGCTTCCCGACGGGTCTCTCATTACCGGAAAAACGTCGCTTCTGCTCGGCGCGTCGGCGTCGGCGCTTCTCAACGCGCTCAAGGTCCTCGGCGGCATCAACGACGAGCTCCATCTCATCCCGCCCGCCGTCATCGAACCGCTCTCGCGCCTCAAGACGGAAAAGCTCGGCGGTCACAACCCGCGGCTCCACGCGGACGAGGTCCTCGTCGCTCTCTCGATATCGGCGTCGACGAACCCCGCCGCGGAGCTCGCCATGAAACAGCTTGACAAACTGAAATGGTGCGAGGCTCATTCGAGCGTTATGGTCACCGCGGTCGACTCCGGCATTTACAGAAAACTCGGGATCAATCTCACTCAGGAACCGATCTACCAGTCGAAAAAACTGTTCCACAGACAGTGACTCCGGAAAGGGGGGACCGATCATGAAACGGCTCGCCGTTTTCTTCAAAGCGATCGCCGCCGGTATAATGATAAGCATCGGCGGAGCGGTCTATCTCTCGTGCGACAACAAATACGTCGGAGCGGTCGGATTCTGCGTCGGCCTCATCTCCGTCGTAATGCTCGGAATGGAGCTTTATACCGGAAAGATCGGATATATCCCCACGGAGCCGGTCTCGTACTGGTTCGACACGGTGATCTCGGTCTTCGGAAACCTCGTCGGGTGCGCGATCATCGGGTTCATCCTGCCCGCGTCGGATAAAGCGGTCGCCGCCTGCGCCGCGCGGCTGACAAAGCTCGTGCCGCGAACGCTCGCCGACGCCGCGCTCTGCGGCCTTCTGATCTACGTTTGCGTCGAGATCTGGAAGAGGCATAAAAACGTCGTCGGAGTCCTGTTCTGCGTCCCCGCCTTCATCCTCTGCGGGTTCGAGCACTCCGTCGCCGATATGTTCTACTTTATAAACGCGAGATCGTTCTCGCTCGAATCTATTCTCTTCGTCGCTGTCGTTGTCGTCGGCAACGGCGTCGGAGCGGTCCTGACCCACCTCCTTCTGAAAGGGGCGGAGAAGATCGCCGAAAAAGGAAAAAAAGGAGCGGATAACAATGTTTAAGGATAAAAAGATCGTTTTCTCCGGCGTTCAGCCGACAGGCGTGCTGACGCTCGGGAACTACCTCGGAGCGCTTCGGAACTTCTCGGCGTTTTCCGATGAATACCACTGCTATTACTGCGTCGTTGACGAGCACGCGATCACGGTCAGGCAGGACCCCGGGGAGCTGAGACGGCGCACGTACGATATGATCGCCCTTTATATCGCCTGCGGGCTCGACCCGGAGCGGAACACTCTGTTCGTGCAGAGCCACGTCCCGGCTCACGCGGAGCTGTCATGGATCCTCAACTGTTTCACGATGTTCGGCGAGCTTTCGCGGATGACGCAGTTCAAGGACAAATCGAAAAAGAACGCGGACAACGTGAACGCCGGTCTTTTCACGTACCCGGTGCTTATGGCGTCGGACATCCTTCTTTACCAGACGGACCTCGTCCCGGTCGGCTCCGATCAGAAACAGCACCTCGAGCTGTCCCGCGTCATCGCGGAGCGTTTCAATCACGTTTTTTCAGACACCTTCACCGTTCCGGAGCCGTACATCCCGAAGACGGGCGCGAAGATCATGTCTCTCGCCGATCCGACGAAGAAGATGTCGAAATCGGACGAAAACGAGAACGCCGTCGTCAGGATCCTCGACCCGCGCGACGTGATAATAAAGAAATTCAAGAGAGCCGTCACCGACTCCGGAAGCGAGATAAAGAGAGCGCCGGGGAAGGACGGCGTCGGAAACCTCATGACGGTCTATTCCGTGTTCACCGGAAAGAGCGACCGTGAGATCGAAAAGGAATTCGAGGGAAAAGGGTACGGCGATTTCAAGGCGGCTGTCGGCGAGGTCTGCGCGGACGCGCTCGCGCCCGTTCAGGCGGAGTTCGCCCGACTCTCGGCGGATAAAAAGTACCTCGAGGAGGTCATGAAAAAAGGCGCCGAGGAGGCGGGATACAACGCGCGCCGCACGCTCGCGAAGGTACGCCGGAAAGTCGGCTTCATCGACTTGCCGCGCGATTGAGCGGATATGAAGGAACGGATCCGGCTCGTTCTTGACAGAACGGAAGGTGATTTTGCGATCCTCACCGACGAAGACGGACGGGTGTACGAGTGCCCGGCTTCGCTCCTGCCCGAAGGGACGGGGGAGGACGCTCATCTGCTCGCCGCCGTCCGGGTCGGCTCGGTCGTCTCGCTCACGGCGGACGGGCGCGCCGCGGCGACGGACAACAGGAAACGGCTTTTGAGCATTTTCGGCGAAAATGCAGTTAATAAAGATGAGAAAGGACCAATCGGAACTATGAAAACAAAGGCGGTCAGACTTCACTCCAGAATGGATCTGCGGCTCGAGGAGATCGAGCTGCCCCCGATAAAGGACGACGAGATCCTCGCTTGCGTTATCTCGGACAGTATCTGCATGAGCTCGCACAAGGCGGCGGAGCAGGGCGCCGCGCACAAGAGAGTCCCCGACGACGTCGAGGAGAACCCGGTCATCATCGGTCACGAGTTCTGCGGACGGATCGTCGAGGTGGGATCGAAGTGGGCCGATAAGTTCAAGCCGGGCGACAAGTTCGTGATCCAGCCCGCGCTCAACTACAAGGGCTCGCTCGCCGCGCCGGGATATTCCTACAAATACTGCGGAGGCGCCGCGGAGTACGTCGTGATCCCGCCTGAGGTCATGATCTGCGACTGTCTTCTCCCGTATTACGGCGACGCGTTCTTCTACGGCTCGCTTGCCGAACCGATGAGCTGCATCGTCGGCGGATATCACGCGAACTATCACGTAAAGCCCGGCTCGTATCACCACGAGATGGGTATCGTAAAGGGCGGCCGCGCCGCGATCCTCGCGGGAGCGGGACCGATGGGGCTCGGAGCCGCCGATTACGCCGTCCACTGCGACAGAGCGCCGTCTCTGCTCGTCGTGACCGACATTGACGACGCGCGTCTGAAACGCGCCTCGGAGATCGTCACGGTAGAGGAAGCCGCCCGCTGCGGAGTCGACCTCCGCTACGTCAACACCGGATCGACCGACGATCCCGTCGGCCTTCTGCGCGGGATGACGGACGGAGAGGGCTTCAACGACGTGTTCGTCTACGCGCCGGTCAAGCCGGTCGTCGAGACGGGCGACGCGATCCTCGCGCGCGACGGGTGCCTGAACTTCTTCGCGGGGCCGACCGATCCCGCGTTCTCCGCGATGTTCAACTTCTACAACGTCCACTACGGCTCGACGCACATCGTCGGAACGAGCGGCGGCAACACGGACGATATGAGAGAATCGATCTCGATGATGGAAAAGGGTCTTATCAATCCCGCCGGGATGATAACCCATATCGGAGGGCTCAACGCGTACGCCGACACGGTCATAGATCTGCCGAACATCAAGGGCGCGAAGAAGCTCATCTACACTCACGCGACGCTTCCTCTGACCGCCATCGCCGACTTCGGCAAGAGGGCGGAGGAGCTCGCGGGCACGCCCGAGGGCGCGCTTTTCTCCGACCTCGACGCGATCTGCTCGGCTCACGGCGGCCTCTGGTGTCTCGAGGCGGAGCAGCGTCTTCTCCGCGATACCGCGATCGGCGGATGACGCCGTAAAGGCGCCGCGTCGCGCGGGTACGGAAAAAAATACAAAACAAACGGGAGCGTGGTTGACACGCCCCGTTTTTTTGTGAAAACGTATAAAAAGTTCATTTTCGTGAAATAATGATTGTAAAAGCGAACGCGCTGTGATATAATTTCCGCAGGATCAAAAAGAACGGTTCTTACGGAGGAACGCCATGAAAATCAGGTGCGGAGTATCGTACAACAAGCTCTGGAAGATACTTATCGACAGAAAACTCAAGAAAAAGGACTTGAGAGAGGCGACTCATCTCTCCCCGTCCGTGATCGCGAAAATGGGAAGAGACGAGCCCGTCAATCTCGAGACGCTCGCCCTTATCTGCCGCTTTCTGAAATGTCAGATCGGCGATATCGTTGAAATAAAAGCCTGACTTCATTCGGAAAGGACAGCATTATGGTAATAGTTGTATCGTGCGACGTGCTGGGTCAGAAGAACAACGGAACGACCCTCGCGGCGTACAACCTGATCGACTCTCTCAAAGCGGCGGGACACGAGGTCCGCGTCGTCTGCTCCGACCCGGAGCGGCGGGGCGAGGACGGGTTTTATATAGTGAAGCGCCTCCGCGTCGGAATATTCAAGGGATATCTTGAAAAGAACGGCGTCGCTCTGTCGTGGCCGGACCGCGCCGTTGTCGGACGCGCTCTTGACGGCGCCGACGCCGTCCACGTGATGACGCCTTTCCCGCTCGGCAACTACACCGCCCGCGAGGCGGTCCGGCGCGGGATCCCGCTGACGGCGGGATTCCATTGTCAGGCGGAGAACTTCACCTCGCATTTCTTCATGAAGAACTTCAAGCCGGCAAATCTCGCGGTATACAGGATCTTCTATAAAAAGCTGTACCGCAAGGTCGGGACGGTCCACTATCCGACCGAGTTCATAAAGGACGTTTTCGAGAAATACGGCGGTCCGACGAACGGACGCGTCATCTCGAACGGCGTCGGCTCCGAGTTCACTCCCGGGGAGTCCGGGAGGGAGGACGACGGCGAATTCCGCATACTCTTCACGGGCAGATACAGCCGCGAAAAGAGTCACGAGGTCCTGATCGACGCGGTGAGAAAAAGCAAGTACCGCGACAGGATACGCCTCGTTTTCGCCGGCGACGGGCCGCTCCGCGACAAGCTGAAAAAGCGGTCGGCGGATCTGCCGCTCAAACCGGTGTTCAGATTCTTCGGAAGGGAAGAGCTTATCGGCGTCATCAGGAGCGCCGACCTTTACGTCCACCCCGCGGAGATAGAGATCGAGGCGATCTCGTGCCTCGAGGCGATCGCCTGCGGAGCCGTCCCCGTCATCTCCGACTCGGAGCGGAGCGCGACGAGGTATTTCGCCCTCGACGAGATGAACCTCTTCAGAAACGGCGACAGCGCGTCTCTCGCCTCTCGCATCGACTGGTGGCTCGATCACCCGGAGGAGAAGAAAAAGAGAAGCGAGGAATACGCCGGGTACGCGCACGAGTTCAACTTCGACGCGTGTATGAAAAAAATGGAGGAAATGATAAAGGAGAACGCCGCGGCGTCGACACGCGTGAGCTGACTGATATGAAAAAGACCGAAAAAGCGACCGTGCGGTTTACCGACGAGAAAAACGACGACTTTGCGGGAAACAACATAAAAGCGGAGCCGATCGGACCGGATTTCAAGTACGTCCGGCGCGGCTTCCTCTGGCGCGCGGCGGAGTTTTTTATGTACCGGATCGTCGCGACCCCGCTCGTTTTCCTGATGGGGAAGCTCCTCTACGGATTGAGGATAAAGAACAGAAGGGCGCTCCGCCGGATCAGGGGGACGGGTTATTTCCTCTACGGCAATCACACGCAGAATATGATGGACGCGTACACTCCGTCGCTCTCCGCGTTCCCGAAGCACGTCCATATCGTGACGAGCCCGGAGGCGGTGTCGATCAAAGGCATCCGCGCGCTTGTCTCCATGCTCGGCGGGATCCCGGTCCCGGACGGAGTAAAGGGGATATCGCCGTTCCGCTCCGCGATCGAGGAGCGGATAAAAGAGGGTCGGGTCGTCGCGGTCTATCCCGAGGGGCATATATGGCCGTGGTACAATAAAATCAGAGATTTTTCCGACGTCTCGTTCGATTACCCCGTGACGCTCGGCGTCCCGTGCGTCGCGTTCGTGACTACGTTCAGAAAAAGGAAGATCATAAAGAACGGTCACCCCTATCTGACCGTCACGCTGTCCGACCCGTTTTATCCGGACTCCGGCGTCCCGAGGGCGGAGGCGCGGCGGGACCTCCGCGACCGCGTTCACGCGTTTATGACGGACGTCGCCTCCGACCCGGACAATTACGAATTCATCAAATACGAAAAAGCTTAGCGCGCTTTTTATCCCAGCATTACGTCAAGAAGCATCATCAGGGCGAATCCCGAGACGATCCCCATCGTGGCGAGATACGGGTTGCTGCTCTGATTTCTCTGGCACTCCGGGATCAGCTCGTGAACGGCGACGAGGATCATCGCCCCCGCGGCGAACGAGAGGATGAACGGCAGCGCCCGTTCCGCGCCCGTGACAAGGATCGCCCCGGCGACGCCCGCCGCCGGCTCGACGAGACCGGACGCCTGACCGACGAGGAAGCTCTTCCACCGCGAGTAGCCCTCCCTTCTCAGAGGGACGGATACCGCCGCGCCCTCGGGAAAATTCTGTAAAGCGATCCCGACGGCGACCGTTACCGCCCCCATCACCGCCTCCGGGGGCGTTCCCGCTCTGCCGAGAGCGCCGAAAGCGACTCCGACGGCGAGTCCCTCCGGGATATTGTGCACGGTGATAGATAGCACGAGCATTATGACCCTTCCGGGGGTCTTTTCTTTTTCTCCCGTCGCCGCTCTGGCGCGCGTCACCGCCTTGTCCGTCGCCCAGATAAAGACGGCGCCGAGAACAAACCCCGCCGTTACGACGAGATACGGGGGAACGGTCCCCGCTTCCTCCGCGCGCCGCGCGGCGGGCTCGAGAAGCGACCAGAAGCTCGCCGCGATCATCACGCCGGATGCGAAACCGAGCAGGACGTTCATCACCCTTCTGTCCGGTTCCCTGAATATCAAAACCGTCGCCGACCCGAGAGCGGTCACCGCCCACGTTCCGAGCGTGGCGACGAGCGCGTATAATACAAGATGATCCATTTTTACCTCCCGATCACAGTATATTAAAGGGAGGACGCGTCTGTGCCGGAACGGTCTGACGCTGGGCGGAGGGCGAGAAGCGAGGAGTGAGAGGTAAGAGTTGAGAGTTGATTTTTTCGACGTTCTGTGATAAAATATTCTTTACTAATTGATAAATCGACCTGATCGGTTGACCGGAAGGAGGGATCGTCATGAGCGGCGCTTCGTCAGCGGTCGGCAAAAGGCCCCGTTTTCTGAGGGGCGAGCGCGGCGTTGTGAGAACGTGGCTGATCGAGACGGTCCTTATCGTTTTCTCCGCCGTTTACACCGAGGTCTGCCTTCATTTTCTCATCTTCGGACGGGCCGACGACAGGATCTGGTTCCCCGTGTTCTTCGGGCTCATCGTCGGGACGCTCGAGGCGGCGATCGCCTCTTTTATTCCTAAGATCCCGAGGAGGATCTTTATCGGCGCCGCGGTGTCGCTCGGCACGTTCCTCTCCGAGATCCAGCTTGTATATCAGTCGATTTTCGGGAACCTGATGCCTCTCAACCTCGTCAGGATGGGCGGCGGCGCGTTAGCGAACTTCGCCGGACAGACTTTTTACGCGATCGGCCGCAATCTTCACAGGATCCTCCTTTTGGCGCTTCCCGTTTTTGCCGTCGTCGCGGTCTTCGTCCTTTTGAGAAAAAGCCGCCGCGAACCCGCTTTCGCCCGTGAGAAGATCATCGGCGTCGCGGCGTTTTCGGCGTCCGTTATCCTCACCGTTTCGGCGCTCCTGTCCGGCGGCGACGGTCCGTCGTCTGCTTACAGGGTGTTCTCCTCGTCCGGCGTCTCGACCGACACGAGCTATAAGACGGTCGGAATGACGGCGACGACGATTCAGGAGATCAGATATATGCTGTTCGGAAAGGACGACGACCTTCCCGATCTGATCGTAATCGACCGCGGCGGTGACGGTGACGGCGATATAACATACTCGTCGGACGAATACAACGTAGACGACCGGATCGACTTCCGCGCGCTCGCGGCGAGCTGCGGCGCGGGTCAGAGCGATCTTTACAAGCTCGACCGGTATATGGAGAGCGCCGTTCCGACAAAGAAGAACGAGTACACCGGAGTTTTCGAGGGGTATAACGTCATAACGTTCTGCGCCGAGTCGTATTCTCCGTATTTCCTGTCGGAGGAGCTGACGCCGACCCTCTGGGAGATGACTCACAACGGGTTCGTTTTCAACAACTATTACGGCACCTTCCAGTCGGTCACGACGAACGGCGAATACACGATGTGCATGGGCCTTTATCCCGATATGACCCGCTCGAAAACGCTTTCGAGCTTTGACGTTTCGATCGGTCACTATCTCCCGTACGCGCTCGGAAACGCGCTCGGAGAAAAGGGATATCTCACTCTCGCTTATCACAACTATCTCGGCGACTTCTACAACAGAAACGCCACCCACCCGAATATGGGGTACGAATTCAAGGCGGTCGGGACCGGACTCGACGTCCCGCTGAGCTGGCCGGCGTCAGACGACGATATGATAAAGGCGTCGGTCGGCGATTACGTGAACAACGGCCGTCCCTTCCACGTTTACTATATGACGTTCAGCGGTCACTACCAGTACGACTGGGAAAACGCCATGAGCGCGAAGCACAGGAGCGAGACGAAGGACCTCCCGTATTCCGAGGAGGTCAAGGCGTTCGTCGCGTGCAATCTCGAAGTCGAGTACGCGATGAGGACGCTCCTCTCCGAGCTGGAGCGGGCGGGAGTCGCGGACAGGACGCTGATCGTCCTGACGAACGACCACTATCCGTACGGTCTTTCCGAGGAACAGTACAGTGAGCTCGCGGGATTTCCCGTCGACGTGACGTTCGGGAAATACCGCAACGATTTCATCTGCTACGTTCCCGGAATGGAGCCGGTCGAGGTCGACGCGTACTGCTCGACCGCCGATATTCTCCCGACCGTTCTCAATCTGCTCGGAGCGGACTACGATTCGCGTCTTCTCGCCGGCGTCGACGTATTGTCGGAGGGCGATCATATCGCCGTCCTCTCGGATGAGAGCTTTATCGCCGACGGCTTCAGATACGACGCCGAGACGGGGAGCGTTATTCCGGACGATCCGGATTCGGAGCCGGACGAGGCGACCGTCGACAGATTGCGCGCCGAGGTCTCGAACAGATTCGCTCTCTCGACCAGGATCCTGAACGGCAACTATTACGCGCACGTTTTCGGAAAAGAGACGGACGTCGCCGACGAAGCCGTCGTTTTCGAGGATATAACCGATATCTTCGTTCAGAACAACATCACGTTCCTTTATCGCCGCGGGTTCGTCGACGCGGTCGACAACAGGACGTTCGGCGTCGATGAGATCGCCGAGCTCGGCGAGCTTCTCGATATCGCCTACCGGATGGCGGGTTCGCCCTCGCCGGGCGTCCCCGTTCCCGAATGGTGCTCGTCGGAAAACACGGACAAATGGGATTCCGCCGTCGCGTGGGCGGCGGAAAACGGGATAATCAGAGAGAGCGATCCGGAGCTCGTCGCTCCCGACGGGCCGGTCAGCTCGCATCTTGTCGTCCTGGTCATTTACCGCGCCGCCGGAGTTCTCGGCGGCAACACGGAGAACTACAATCACGATGCGGTCGACTGGGCGATCGCGGAGAATCCCGAAGTCGATCCGGAGATACTTCGGGGAGTTGAGTTCTGTCTCGGAAATCTCGTTTACGTCGGGTACGACGGGACTCACAAGGGATTGTGGCGTCCGGATGAGGAGGAGAACACCTTCAACCGCCAGAGGATAGCGAACATCATGTTCAAGTTCTACACGGTCCTGATCGAAAAGACGGGAAAGTAAAACGGCGACGGCGCGGGTTCGATTCCCGTATTCAATACCTACTGAAAAAAGCGCCCCGGGGGCGCTCTTTTTCAGCAGGTGACGGGAATCATCGCAGTCGCGCGGGCTCGCTTTTCGACGTTTCGAAAAGCTCACGCTCCTTTGGTCGCCGGGGCGGGCAAACAGTCCACAGGACTGTTTGCTTACGCGCCCCGGTTCGATTCCCGTATTCAATACCTACTGAA
>JAFSWB010000018.1 GCA_017444735.1 Clostridia bacterium
AGCTGTTCTCTTGTGATCTTGCCGTCCGGCTCGAACGTCGTCGCCGTTATTCCTTTAACGACGCCCGCCTCTTTCGCCCACGCGACGGCGTCCGAGTACCACTCGCCCGCCGGGACGTCAACAAATCCGCTCGGGGCGGTCGGGGCGGGGCTTCCCTCGCGCCGCCACAGGACCGTGGCGACCATCGCGCGGGTGAGGGACCCCTCGGGGTCGAACCTGTCGCCGCCGACGCCCTTCATGTAGCCCTTGCCGACGGCGTATCTGATCGACGCCGAGCTCCAGCGGTCCTCCGCGACGTCGGAAAAGCCCGTTTTCACCGCCGCGGCGACCGTGACGCACGACGCGAGCATCAAAAGTGCGAAAACAATGGAAAGAAAGCGTTTCATTGTCGTGATCCTTTCGGTTTTTTTTCGTCTCCATTATACCAAACGAACGGCGATTATTCAACAGTAAATCCCTGTTGATTTCCGCGGCGAAATATGATAGGATAAAAGCGGATTCCAATAAAATGGAAGGAAGCTGTCAAATGAAGGTTTTCAAAAAGATACTGAAAACGATCCTCATTCTGCTCCTGGTCGTGATCCTCGCCGTCGGCGGATATGTCGCGTACGTTTTCATCGCGTACCACCGCCTCGGGAACTCGGAGATCGTCCCGGAGGGACAGGCGCCCGGGGAGAAAGCGGGCGAGGGACCCTACAAGATCGTATCGTATAACATAGGCTTCGGCGCGTACGAGGCGGATTACGGTTTCTTTATGGACGGAGGAACGGAATCCCGCGCGTGGAGCCGGGAACGGCTCGACGCCAATCTCAAAAAGATCGCCGATCTTCTGAAAGGCGAGGACGCCGATTTCCTCTTCGTCGAGGAGGTCGACGTCGGCTCGACCCGCTCGTACAACTTCGACGAGAGGACGTACCTCACTGACGCGCTCCCTGACTATTCGCGTACTTTCGCGCAGAATTTCGACTCGCCTTACCTCTTTTACCCCATCCTCAAGCCGCACGGTATCGCGAGATCGGGTCTTCTGACGTTCTCGTCGGTCGGGATCTCGTCCGCCGAGAGAGTCGAGCTTCCCGTCGAGACGGGGCTGATGAAGCTCCTCGACCTCGATCGCTGTTACAGCAAGAGCCGCGTTCCGACCGCGGACGGCAAGGAGCTCGTTCTCTACTGCTTCCACCTCTCCGCGTACACGTCCGACGGCAAGATCACGAACGAACAGCTCCTGCTCCTCGTCGCCGACATGGAGAAGGAATACGAAAGCGGAAACTACTGCGTGGCGGGCGGCGACTTCAACAAGGATATCCTCGGCGACTCGTCGAAGTATTTCGGCAAGGCGGACAAGGAATACACGTGGGCTCATCCGATCCCGGAGGACGCGTTTGACGGGACGCACGTCTCGCTTGTCGCTCCTCTCGACGAGAAGGCCCCCGTCCCGAGCTGCCGCAACGCCGACGGTCCGTACCGCGAGGGTCAGTTCATCCTGACGATCGACGGATTCCTCGTCACGGACAACGTGAAGGCGGAAAACGCGAAGGTCATCGACACCGGCTTCGCGTACTCCGACCACAACCCGGTATCCATGGAATTTTCACTCGTTAAATAAGAAAACGGAGGTAAAATATGAAAAAACGCATCATTTCGATCATTCTCTCCCTCGTGATGCTCGCCGGGTTCATCCCCGTGACGGCGTCGGCGGACGGCACGAGAGCTGAGGTCTGGACGTACTACTCCGACTTCGGAGGGCGGCTGTTCTGGTCGTTCGGCGACGAGAAGCCGACCGGCTCCGACGAAGAATTGTTCCTCGACTCGGAGATGAGGTCGTTCTACGGACAGACGACGGTCAACATACTTATCGACGAAGAATACCGCAGTCACCGCGAAAACGGCGTGATAATCACCGAGCCGTCGGGCGAAGTCCCCGACAGGACGCTCTACGTCTTCGCGGTCGTCGGATTCGCAAACGGCGAAAGACGGGGCTACAACGTCGTTTTCGACCGCGAGCTCGTCGCGGAGGACTGGTCCTTCGCGGACAACGTCCTCTCGTTCAGGACGCCGGAGGATCTGACGTATCTTGAGATCGAAGTCTACTGGAACCGCAACGATTACGATATGGGCACGTTCTACGGAACGGATGAAAAGCCCGTCGTGATCGACGTAATATGGTGGGGCGACGCGGAGCTCGCGATCCCCGACGGCGTCGCCGATGAAGACCTGCTCCGCCGCGGGAACAGGATCAAATTCCGCGTGCCGAAGAGCGTCGAGTCGGTCACCTTCACGTGGGACGACCGCGCCGTGATCGAGGCGGTCACGACCGGTCACATCGGCGGGAACGACGTCCGCGAGGAGCTCACGGGAGTCGATTCGTACACGCTTACGCTCGACAGAGAGGTCGTCGAGAACTCGTACGTTTCCTTCTTCGGCGTGACGTTCGAGTTCGCGTGGAGTCCGTACGCGGGCGAGCCGGAGCTCAGCACGCACTACAACGACGGGGCGGGCTCGGTCTTCTGGTCGCTCGGAGACGAGCTTCCGACCGCCGACGCCGCCCACTACAAGCCGGCGTTCACGGACAGCGTCAACTTCGCCCCCGACGGCGAGCCGGAGCGCGTCAATCTTCTCCTCGACGGGACGCTCTCTTTTGACTGGGGGACGTTCGACGAGACCGGAGAATACGCATTCTTCCCGACCGGCGAGGAAAACGTCTCGATCTGGGTCTTCGCCCGCTTCCCCGAAAAGGGCGGCGAGTGGTTCGCGGGCAATATCGTCGAGGACGGAAAATCGGTCCGCGACGGCTTCGTCTTTGAAAACGGGATCCTCTCGTTCACGCCCGAGACCGTCGGATACGTCGAGCTTCACGTTTATTTCACCCGCGCCGAATACGATTACGGCACCTTCGGTCAGGGCAGGGAGAACGTCACCGTCGTCGAAGCCGGATTCTGGGGCGGCTCGCTCGACGTCCGCGGCGTCCCCGAGGAGGATATCTTCAGGGAGGAAGACCGGATGAAGATCATCGTCCCGTCGGCGACCGAATCCGTCACGTTCGAGTGGAGCGAGGACGATACCGTCAGAACGATCCGCATCGACGGCGCGGGAGAGGACGGCGGCGATCTCTTCGTCGAGTATCCCGAGGGGAACTCGTACACGCTCGCGCTCGACCTCACGTGGGAAAACGGCGATCCCCGCGAATTCTACTATATCAATTTTGACTTCGACTATATCGGCGACTCCGCCGACACCGTCCGCGTCTTTTACAGAGACGAGTCGTGCGCGCTGTTCTGGTCGCTCGGCGACGAGGCGCCGACGCCCGATCTCGACCATTATCTGTGGAGCGGCTGGGACGGAGGCGTCAACTTCCGCCCAAACGGCGCGACGGAGAAGGTGAATATCCTCGTCGACCCGACGCGGGTCGTCTCCGTCGACAGCAGGACCGGCATGATCGTCATCCGTTCCAATCCGAACGCGGAGAACGTCAGGATTTTCATGGCGGCGAACTACTCGGACAATAACGGAGAGTGGTTCTTCGAGCCGATCGTCGAGGACGGCAAGTCGGTGAACGAGCTCTTCTCGTACGAAGACGGCATCCTCTCGTTCACGCCGATGAGCCGCAGCGAGATCATGATCAATCTCTACGATAAAGAGGATAATTTCCGCTTCGATATGTTCAGAGAGACGGACGAGAAGCCGATCCTCATCGAATACACCGGCGCCGACCGCGGCGTTTACATCGAGGGAGTCCCCGACGGGGACGTCATCGTCTGCGACGGCAGCGCCAAAGCGCGCGTTCCCGAAGACTTTGAGGTCGTATTCAGGTGGAACGCGGAAAACGCTCCCGTCTCCGCTCAGATCGAAGGACTCGGAGAAGACGGCGGATGGGACGGCGTCGATCTCGAAGGCCTCGACTCCTACACTCTGCCGCGCGGACTCGTCGGTCAGGACGGAGAGCCGCTCCGTCAGCACCACGAATACTTCTTCTTCAACGATATCGGAAGCGAAAAAGGATTCGTCATGCTCCTGGCGTATCAGCCGGAGGCCTCCGTCTTCTACGGACTTGACGCTCCCGCCGAAAAGCTCGACGATCAGTCCTATTTCGCGGCTTCCTTCCGCGGATACGTGAAGGAAGACGGAGAGATCGGGACCGTTTACCTGACGCTCGATCCCTCAAGAGTCGCCGAATTCGACGAGCAGTCCGGAAATATCAGCTTCAAGGATATCCCGGCGCGCGCCGATTTCTCCCCGTATATCTTCGTCGCGTTCGTCAGCGACAGCGGCGAAGTCGTCCTTGAACCCGCGGTCGAGGACGGCGTCGCGAATGACGGTTATTCGTATGAGTCGGGCGTCTTCTCGTTCACCCCGAAAAACGACGCCGGCGTATTGATAACCTTGTTCTCCTGCAAGAGCCAGCTCGATTTCGCGAACTTCAACTGCACCCCGGAGCGTCCCGTGCCCGTCGAGGCGAACGTCTACGGCGGAGGCGAGATCACCTTCGCGGGCGTCGGCGAAGAGGACGTCGCGAACTACTCCACTTACGAGAGAAACAGTTACCGCGTCCGGTACGGCGCCGACACGAAGGAGATCACCGTCAACTGGGACGCGGGCAGAACGCTCAAAGCGTACTCCATCGATCCGGCGACGGGGCTCGGAACGGAGCTCACGGTCGTGAAAAACGGAACGCTGACGATCCCGCTCGGCGACGACGCGGCGAGCGGCGTCCTCCTGTCGTTCGTCTTCGAAGAGGAGCTCCCGAAGCCGGACTTCACCGACGTCCCCGACGACGCGTTCTACGCGGAGCCCGTCGCGTGGGCGGTCGCGAACGGCATCACCGCCGGAACGAGCAAAACGACGTTCTCGCCCGAGGACGGCTGCACGCGCGGCCAGGTCGTCACCTTCCTCTGGAGGGCGGCGGGACAGCCCGAGCCGAAAAGCTCGAACAACCCGTTCACCGACGTCAGGGAGGACGACTACTTCTACAAGGCGGTCCTCTGGGCGGTCGAGCAGGGAATAACGAAGGGGACGGGCAAGACGACGTTCTCGCCCGAGGACACCTGCACGAGAGCGCAGATCGTCACGTTCCTCTGGAGGGCGAGCGGTCAGCCGAGGCCGGAAAGCCTGAACAACCCGTTCGGCGACGTCAGGGCGGACGATTACTTCGCCGACGCGGTCCTCTGGGCGGTCGAGAAAAAAATAACGCTCGGAACGAGCGCGAAGACGTTCTCGCCGGAGGATACCTGCACGAGAGGACAGATAGTTACGTTCCTCTACAGAGCGAAATAAAAAACGGCGGCTCCGCTTCGAAATGAAGCGGAGCCGCGTTCTTTCTATATTATTCCCGTCACGCGGTCGGTGACGAGGCGGAGCGCCTCGGCGACCGTCAGACGCCTCACCGTCGCGCGGTCGGAGTGCTCTCCGAAGCGGCGCGTCGCGGTGACCGTCCCGTCCTTGTCGGCGACGCCGAAGCAAACCGTTCCGACCGGCTTTTCAGCCGTGCCGCCCCCCGGTCCGGCGATCCCGGTCACGGAGACGGCGACGGAGCATCCGATGACGCGGAGGGCGCCCTCCGCCATCTCGCGGGCGCACTCCTCGGACACCGCGCCGAAATTGCGGAGCGTTTCCTCGCGGACGCCGAGAACGGCGCGCTTCACGTCGTTCGAGTACGAGACGACGCCGCCCGCGAGCACGTCGGACGAGCCGGGGATGTCGGCGATCCGCGACGAGATCATCCCGGCGGTGCAGCTCTCCGCCGCCCCGACGGTCAGACCGCGGTCGGCGAGCAGAGAAATGAATTCCGCGACTTCGCCGTCCGTCACGGGAGTCGGTCTGTTGATCTTTTTCATAATCTCACCTCAAAAGGGGACAGCTCACGCCGTCCCTCTTTTAATTAAATAATTAAAATCCGAGTTTTTGAAGCCATATCGACGCGAGCTCGCCCCACTTTTCGTTGCCCGCCATTCCGGTCGCGAGACCGATACCGTGATCGCCCTCGGTGAAGACGTGGAGCTCGTACGGGATGCGCCTGTCGGCGAGCTCCTTCGCCATCAGAAGCGAGTTCTGCGACGGAACGCAGTTGTCGCCCGCCGTGTGCCAGAGGAACATGGGCGGCGTCTCGTCGTTCACGTTGAAATACCCGGTCATCATCCGCGAGAGCGTTTCCGGATCCTCCGCCTCGCGGAGCATCGCTTCCTTCGTCCCGTCGTGCGTCCATCTGTCCTCGAACGAGATCACGGCGTAGCAGAGGATGCCCGCGTCGGGGCGGGACGACACGCGGTCGATCTCGTCGCCCGTGTCGAGTCCGCGGTCCCAGAGCGTCAGCGCGGTCGATGCGAGGTGGCCGCCGGCGGAAAAGCCGAGAACGGCGATCTTGTCGGGATCGACGCCGAGCTCATCGGCGTGGTATCTCACCCAGCGGACGGCGCGGTGAGCGTCGTCGGTGATGGCGGGATAGTGGTACGGCGAGAGACGGTATTCGAGCACGAACGACTTGATCCCCGCCGTGTTGAACATCTCGGCGACCGGCTCGCCCTCGTAATCGGCGCGGCAGCCGTAGCCGCCGCCCGGAAAGACGATGACGCACCCCGGCCTTTCGACGCCCTCGCGGGCGTACCGTCCGAGATCGGTATAGTGAACGAGCGCCGGTTCCTCCTGACCGTAGGACGGCTCAAAATACGGCGTCCCGTTCTCCCAGAGCTTCGTTTTCTTCCTCATTCCGGTCACCGCGTTCAGAGATAGACCCTGTCGCCGCCGCGCTCGGCGGATTCAAACGCCTTCAGAATGACCTTGAGGTCGGTCCTCATCTGGTCGTGAGTGACGAACTGCTCCTCCAGGCCGTCGATAGCGCGGACGAGGTTGCGGTAATAGTCGTGAACGTCGGACACGGGCCTCTCGATCTCGTACTCGTCGACCGTGATGCTGTCGCGCGGAGCCATCGTCTTGGTGATGCCCGCCGCAGTCTCGACGGGGAGGACGTCGGACTCGTGCCACGCCTTGCACTTGACGACGCGGCAGTTTTCGCGCCAGTCGGTGATCATCGCCGTGCCGCCGCGCCCTCTCATATAGAAGCGGGGCATCGCGATGAAGTTGTACGTGCCGACCTCGATATACGCCTTCTTGCCCGATTTGAGGTAGAGATAAAGGCCGAAGCCGTCGTCGACCTCGTCGTTGGTGATGTTGTCGACGGTGCATCTCAGGGACTCGACGTCGAAGCCGAGGACCATGAGCGCCTGGTCGATGAGGTGGATGCCCCAGTCGTAGAGCATACCGCCGCCGTACGCCTTCTGACTTCTCCAGTCGGAGGGGATGCCGCGGCTCCCGTGGATGCGCGATTCAAGATTGATGATATCGCCGATCTCGCCGCTGTCGTGGACCTTTTTCATGGCGAGGTAATCGACGTCGAATCTTCTGTTCTGATGGACCGAGAAGATCCTGCCCGCCTTTTTCGACGCGGCGATCATCCTCTCGAGGCTCTCGAGGGACAGCGTGACCGGCTTCTCGGAGAGGACGTTTTTGCCCGCTTCGAGAGCGGCGACGGCGATCTCCTCGTGAACGTCGTTCGGAGTGGCGACGGTGACGAGCTCGATCTCCGGATCGGCGAGGAGCTCTTCGCGTGACGAATATGCTTTGATCCCGCGGGACTCCGCGAGTTGTCTTCTTTCTTCTTTGATGTCGTAAATTCCGGCAAGGGTAACGACGTCGCTTTTCAGGATATGGTCGACGTGCCAGCCGCCCATTCCTCCGTAGCCGATAACAGCTGCTTTTTTCTTCATAATGAACCATCCTTTCCGGTGAACGGCGACGCCCGGCGGCGCCGCCCGAGATACCGATAGCATTGTATCGTAAAGGAAGAAAAATGTCAATAGATTATCGGATTTTTTCCTCTTGACAAGTCGCCCCGCGTGTTGTATACTATCGAATACAAAGAAATATTTTCTTGAAATTCGGAGAAGTACTCAAGTTGGCCGAAGAGGCGCCCCTGCTAAGGGTGTAGGTCGGGTAACCGGCGCGAGAGTTCAAATCTCTCCTTCTCCGAAAAGGAAAAGCCGCGTACGCGGCTTTTTCCTTTTCGGGAGAGATTTGAACATCGCGCCGGGCACCGGCGCGGGTGTTGCCGCCTCCCCGCCGCCGGGGGCGGGGGGAGGGGAGGCGGCAACGGTGCCGCGGTCGAAATTCTGCGAGCGAACAGCGAGCAAAGAATTTCGGGCACCGCAAACGGGTGGGCTCGCCGAGCGCCGCCTGCGGCGGATGAAGCGAGAGCGAGACCGGTGCCGCGGTCGAAATCGCGCGCCGCTCCAAGGCGCATGGCGATTTCGGGAACCGCAAACGGGTGGTCTCGCCGAGCGCCTTTTTTCCCCCCGCACAAATCCCCCGTTGCCAACCGCGCCCGTTTATGCTAAAATCAAATCATAAACTTCACTTTATCACGGAGAACGATATGCAGCTCGACAAATACGACCTCGCCTCGGGCAAAAAATTCATCGTCGGAACGTGGCGGCCCGACTTCGTCGTCAACTTTTTTTCAAACGATCTCGCGCATATCCCCGCCGCCGAGTTCAAATCGAACGACGGCCGCGACCTCACCGCGATCTCCTTCACTTTTTCCGACGACAACACGGTGAAAATGGAGGACAGAGAGCGCGGCGCCGCCGAATCGGGGACGTGGGAGCAGACCGATCTCTCCGAATACCGCTATACGCTGAACGCGTTCTTCGACGTTCCCGAGGGCCCCATGCGCGACAACGCGGAAAAGCTCACCGTCATCGAGGGCGACCTCTGCTTCACGCTCGGATTCATCACTATCGCGCTGAAAAAGGACGAATAACGACTCCGCCGCGACGGACCGGGCGGAAAATAACGAATGGAGGATCCGTATGCTTACCAAAGACCGTATGAAATTCGTATTCATCGGAGCGGGAAGCTCCGTCTTCACGATGCGCCTCGTCGGCGACGTCCTCGGAGAGGAGTCGATCCGATCCGGCGAGCTCGTCCTCGTCGACCTCGACGCCGATATCCTCCGCGAGACGGCGGAGGCGGTCGGCGAGCTCGTCCGGTACGCGAAAAGAGACTTCTCCGTGACGTCGTTCACCGATTTCCGAGAGGCGCTCCCCGGCGCCGACTTCGTCTTCATGACGATCGCCACCGGCGGGTACGACCGCTGGAAGAGCGATATCGAAATAAGCACGCGCCACGGCGTTCAGCAGTCCGTCGGCGACACGATCGGCCCCGGCGGGATCATCCGCGCTCTGCGCACCGTCCCCGTCATCGTCGATATCGCGCGCGAGATGGAGCGCGTCTGCCCCGAAGCGTGGCTTATCAATTACACGAACCCCGAGGGGGCGGTCTGTCTCGCCCTCGAGAGATATACGAAGATCCGCGCGTTCGGCCTCTGCCACGGAACGCCCGACACGGCGAAGTGGATCGCCGCGAACGTCTTCCGGGTCGACTTCGAGCGCTTTTCATACCGCGCGGCGGGGATCAATCACTTCACGTGGTTCCTCGAAATGGCGGTCGACGGCAGGGACGTCTATCCGATCTTCCGGAAAAAGCTCGAGGAGACGGGGATGGACAAGGTACAGCCGATCTCGACGGAGCTCTTCGATATCTACGGCTGTTATCCCGCCCCGGGCGACCGCCACGTCGGCGAGTTCGTCCCCTTCTATATGAAGGACAGGGTCCAGCGGGAGAAGGACTACACCTGGAAAAACAACGATTTCAAGGCCGTCGACAGCTGGCGCGACGAGTCAAGACGGCTCTTCGACCGCGTCCGCCTCGAGAAGACGGGATACGACGGATTCCTCGCCGGCTCCGGCGAGACCGCGACCCATTTCATCCGCGCGCTCCGCACCGGCGAGCCCGCGAAAGAGATGGTCAACGTGATAAACCGCGGATATATCGACAACGTCTCCGACGTCACCGTCGAGCTGCCGACGTATATCGACCGCTTCGGTCTGCACCCCGAGAAGATCGGTCCGCTCCCCGACGCCGTCGCGGCGCAGTGCGACCGACTCGGCCGCGAATACTCGCTGATGATCGACGCCGCCGTGAACCGCGATTACGAGAAAGCGCGGCAGGCGACGTTCCTCGACCCGCTTTGCGCCAACTGCGACTATCCCGAGCCGCTGCTCCTCGATCTGATCCGCGCGAACCTCGACGTCCTCCCGGATGAGTGGAAAAAGATCGTCTGAACGCGGGGTATGTTGAAAACTTTTGGAAAATATTTCGAAAACTTTTGTGAAAAATTGAAAACTTGTTGAAATCTCTTTGAAAAGTATGTTGAAAACATCGAAAAAACCGCCCGAAACGCGAAAAAAAGACCGGATCGTGTTTTACCGGAAACGGAAAAACCGGCGCGGAAGCCGCCGGTTTTGGTTTTACCGGCCTCGGTTTTCAAGCGGCTATATAATATAAGATTAATAAATACAATAATAAAATAATATTAGATAGATAAATAGATAAGAGCCCGTCGGATCAGCCGACGGGTTTTTTCGGGTCAGAACGGATTTTTCCCCTTTTTCAAGCTTTTTCAAGAAAAACAGGAAAAACGCATTGACAAAACGGAAAAATCGGTATACAATAGTCTTGTTGAATTAGATTAAATCAAGAAACAGGAGAATAAAATGATACTCAACGAGAACAAGGGAATGATCCGTGAGAATTTCACGATGATCCCGAACGAGATAAACCGGTCCGGCCTCACGGTCGAACAGGCGGGAATGTACTGCCTGCTGCAGACGCTCCCTCCCGACTGGAGCTTCTCGGCGGCGGGACTCGCCGCCCGGCTGAACTCCAGCCCCGCGAAGATCCGCCGCCTGATGAGGGAACTGTCCGACCTCGATCTCGTCAGAACGAAAACCGTCCGCGAAAACGGCCGTTACTCCGGCGTCGACGTCAGGATCATGCCGCTCTGACCGGGCGACGCGGGCCCGGCGATCCCGGAAAGGAAATCGTTTACCGTATCTCAATCATAATACAGACTGCAGGTCATTTCAACGAGCCGCAGCTCGTCGCCGAGGTCGCGAAGGACCGCCTCGCCCTTCCCCAACCGCGTGATCCAGTTCCGCGTCTCCTCGTTCTTGTTTTCAGCGTCATAGACGGACATAATCGGCAGAAACGGCACGTGGCGCCCCGCTTCCCCCTCGCCCCAGTCGTCCGGGTTGATCCTGTACAGCCTGAAGTGAAGCGTGCAGGTCTCCTCGTCAACGCTTTCGACCAGCGCGAAGCGGAGCGGAAAATCGTATTTTTCCGTCGGATACGGAGGGACGTTCAGAAAGACGCCGTCGCGGAAGACGCAGTTGAAGTCCGCGGACCCGCCGGACTCCGCGCGGTAATCCTCACGGTCGGGGGAAACGGTCTTCCCGAAGAAATACGTCAGCGTTTCGTTGACCTGCCCGAGCGTCAGCGCGGGGCATAAAACTCCTTCGTACTCCCGCTCGGAGAAGGAGTCGGGATCGGCCGTCTTCCTGTACCCGAACGCGAATCTTATAAGCTCGGCGTCCTCGTCAAGATCGGTCTTCGTGTTCTCGATATTCTGCTGAACGACGGAGGTAAGAAAAACGTTCAGCCGCTCATATTTCTGCGGGAGCTCCCACGTGGGGCTTTTTCTTCTCCCGCTCGCCGACGCCTCGGGAGCGTCGGTCGCGGCGGCGGTATCGGATCCCGCCCGCGCCGGAGCGGGCCCGCGAACGATCAGAGCCCGGACCGCAAAGCCCGCCGCGATCAGAAGCGCGGCCGCCGCGATCGCAATGAGCGCGGCCTTCCGCCCGGATATGCGTATCTTCATTTTCAAAACCCCGTTTCTCTTCATTTCCCACGTCCCGGCGTCCGCCGTGTTTTTTCGTTACGAATATAATACCACAATTCCCGCGGATTGTAAAACGGTTTGAATACCCGGCGGAAAAGACCGTCTCCGCCGGGTGCGAAAGTTGAATTTTTTAAAGTTTCGGAAGCGAGTTGTAAAAACCTTTTATTTCCGCGTAATTGTCGATATAGGACTGATAATAGGTCTGTGCAAGCTCTCCGGTCGTGTTCTGAACGTCCGTGTAGCCGCCCTTCCAGATATGGTCAAAAACTTCGACAACATCGTTGTCCGGAACGCTCTCCTTCCTTTTCATCAGACAATCCATTGAAAAATCCAGCGGACAGGGATCGAGAATCCCTTTCTTTTCGCGGTATCGTTACTCCCGCGCGGTGAACGATCCGTTCTCAATCCTTCAGACAGCCGATCGGGATGACGAGAACGCCGTCCGGGCGGCGATAGCCGTACTGCGACCCGGTAATGACGATCTTCAGATCCGGGAGACGGAGCGGGCGCTGCTTTTCGCGTTCGTTGTATTGTCATAATATCATATCCTATGCGGTTCGTAAAGGACCGTTTGAGTAATTTGCGGTATTTTGTTTGAGTAATTTGCGGTGTTTTGTTTGAGTATTTTGCGGTAAAAGAGAAAACCGACGGGGTCGCCGTCGGTTTCCGTCATTTTTTATCCTCGCGGGCTCGCCGGGCGTCCCGCCGGCCGTACGCGTCAGAGCTTATACTCCATAACGGTCTCTCTCGGCGTCATGCCCATTTTCCGGTAGAAGCTCACGGCGGGGTCGTTGCCCTCCCAGACCATGAGCGTGATATCGGAGCAGCCGAGGCGGCGCGCCTCGTCCCTGACGAAGGCGAAGATCGCCTCGCCGACGCCGCGTCCGCGGCTTTTTTCGTCGACGCAGAGGTCGTCGATGAAGAGCGATCTGCCCGGGATCATATGGCCGCCGCTCTCCCTCACCCTGATCCGGCAGAAGGCGTAGCCGAGGACTTCCCCGTCCTCCTCCGCGACGTAAACGGGGGCGTTGTCGTCGGCGAACATCGCGGCGAAATCCTCCGGCTTATATTTGATCGATCCCGGGACAAAGACGTCCGGGCGGATCTTCACGTGAACTTCAAGCACCTGCGCGAGAAGACGGGAAACGGTCTCCGAATCCCCCGCGACGGCTCTGCGGAATATCATTTTTCTCCGTCGAGTTCCTCGAGGATGAGCACCTCGAAGCCCTCTTCCTTTCCTTTCAGCTTGACCGACCCGCCGAGAGACGTGCATTTCGCCCTGTCTCCGAGGACGTCGGCGACGGCGCGGCTTATATAGACCGTGCCTCCGGGCGCGTTCGACTCGAGGCGCGACGCGGTGTTGACGGTGTCGCCGATGGCGGTGTAGTCCATACGCCGTTCGGACCCCATGTTCCCGACGACGGCGGGTCCGTAATGGACGCCGACGCCGGCGCTGATCCTGACTCCGCACTCCTCGTTCAGCTGACGCGACACCTCCTCCGCGCCCCTCGCGATCTCAAGCGCGGCGCGCGCGGCGAGGCCGACGGGATCGTCCTGCGGGAGCGGGGCTCCCCAGAACGCCATCGTCGCGTCGCCGATGAACTTGTCGAGCGTGCCGTGATTGCGCGCTATGACGTCGCTCGTCATGGCGAGATATCTGTTGAGAACGTGGACGACCTGCTCCGGCTCCATCTTCTCGGACATCGTCGTGAATCCGCGCAGATCGACGAAGAGGACGGCGATATCGCAGAGCTTCCCGCCGAGGGAAAGGTTCTCCGTCCCCTCCTTCAGGATCTCCCCGACGATCTCCGGCGCGACGTAGCGCTCGAAGGTGCGGGCGATCTTCTGCCGCTCGACCGCGGCGCGGACGTAGTGGAACACGAGCGATACCACGTATGAGACGACGACCGCCGCGGGGACCCACACAAGATGAGTGACGAGCCCGTATTTGTAAAGAATGAACGGGACGGCGAATCCCGACGCGACCGCCGCGGCGCAGAGCGCGCCGGACGCCGCCGGCTTGTTCCTCCTGAAGAAGAACGAGCAGAGGAACGTGACGACGAACAGGATCGCGATCTGCGGGGCGTCCCGCGCCTCCCTCTTGAAGTTCCCTTCAAGAAGGCTCTCGATCACGTTCGCCTGAAATTCGACGCCGTACATCTGCGACGCGCGGTCGACGGGCGTGTAATACGCGTCCTGAAGCCCCGTCGCCCACGGCCCGATCAGGACGATCTTCCCCTCGTAATACGCGGGGTCGATCTTGCCGTCGACGAGATCGGCGACGGAAAATCCGTCGTAGAACCCGCCCGGCGCGGTCGTGAACGGGACGTAAAACTGGCCGAGCGCGTTTACCGGGGGCTCCGTCATCTCCTCGCCGTTTTTCGAGAGGAACATCCTCGCCGCCTCGTAAGCCATCGAGTTGACGCGGACGCCCTCCTCCGGCTCTATGTACATGATCGCGTGGCGCATAATGCCGTCGCGGTCGTATATCGCGTTTATGTGGCCGACCGTCGAGACTTCCGCGAGCGCGGGGTACGGCCCCTCGTAATTGAGGACCGCGTAGCGGTCGACCGAAGCGGAGCCGCTCTCGTCCCACGTCACCTCGCTGCCGAAGACGGCCGCCGACGCGGTGACGACGCATCCGAGCTTCCGGACGGCGGCGACGAGCTTCGCGTCAGCCTCCGGGTCGGCGCTCTCTCCCGAATAAAGCGTGTCGATCGCGACGACAGCGGGAGCCCTGTCCGGGTCGGACGCCAGCGCCGCGAGAGCGTCGGCGACGACCGTTCTCGACCATCCGCCGTAAGGACCGAAACGCTCGAGCGCGCGTTCGTCGACGCCTATTATCACTATGTTTCCCGACGTCGCGCCCGGGCGCTCAAAGATCGCGTCGGACGCCCACTTGTCGACGCGGCGAAGCGCGCCCGCCGAAACGAGCGCGCAGAGTATCAGCGATATCGCCGCGGAATACAAAATCGATCCGAGTATTCCCTTTTTCATTTTTTATCTCTCTTGCCGGTAACGATTATTTCGCCCTCTCCCGGAGTCTCGGGGAGCGCGTCGCAGTAAATGCATTTATACACCGTCGATCCGTCCTCCGCCGTGACGTATTCAAATTGATGGCCGTGCGGAGGGATGAAGATCTCATCATTCGTGAGCTCGCGCGACATATCCTCGTTCGCGAACGCCTTGCCGCAGAGGAAGCAGAACCAGAAGTCGATATTGCCCTCCGTCTCGCATCCGGGAGCGACGGCGGGAACGTGTTCGAGGTCGTGGCCCTTCGCCGGAACGGTGAATTCATCCTTCGGCATCGGATCCGCGCCGTCAGCGTCGGCGAACAGCGCGCCGCACGTCTCGCAGCGCCAGGCGGCGACGTTGCCGCTTTCCTCGCACGTCGGCTTGACGGCGGGGACCTCGACGAGCGAGTGGCCCGTCGCGGGAATTTCTTCGGTCTTCGTGTGGCTCTCGTCGTTGAGGCAGGCGTACGTCATAACGCCCGCCCGCTCGCACGTCGGTTCGAGAGTGACTGCGCCGAGCCCCCATTCGTGGCCCGTCGCGGGGATCTCCTCGGTCCTCGTGTGGGTCTCGTCGTTGAGGCAGGTGAACGTCTTCACGCCCGGAGTCTCGCACCCCGGCGCGGTCGTGATCTCGCCGCCGTCCCACTTGTGGCCGACCGCGGGAATTTCTTCGGTCTTCGTGTGGCTCTCGTCGTTGAGACAGGTATACGTCTTCACGCCCGGAGTCTCGCATCCCGGCGCGGTCGTGATCTCGCCGCCGTCCCACTTGTGGCCGACCGCGGGAATTTCTTCGGTCTTCGTGTGGCTCTCGTCGTTGAGACAGGTATACGTTTTCACGCCCGGAGTCTCGCACCCCGGC
>JAFSWB010000019.1 GCA_017444735.1 Clostridia bacterium
CTCCCAGAACTTCATGAAGATCGCGGCGAGCGTGTCCATATCCTCATCCCCGCGCCAGAACGGGTACATATACTGATCGAACCTGCCGATGCAGTCGACCCAGTCCCAGAGGCAGTAGAACCACATGAGCTGAGCCGCCTCGAGGAACGTTTCGGGCTTTTTGTGGGCGACCTTGCGGCACGTCTTTTCGATCGTGAGATACTGTTCTTTCTTTTCGCCCTCCGCCTTTTCGGCGAGCGACGCCGCCTTTTCGGCGTGGAGGACGATCCAGCGTGACAGACCGTCTATGACGATCCGGCAGGCGCGGTAGAAATCCTTTTTCTTTTTGTCCGACGGATCGGCCTTCGCGTCGTATTCGCCGATCTGCGCCATGACGCCGTCGAGCCCCATCGTGAGGAGCTTCGGATAGCTCGGGATCGTGTGTCCCTGATAGCCGCCCGTCCACCAGAGAGCGGAGCACATCGCGTCGTACGCCTCGGCGCTCTTGCCGACTCTCGCGGCGCTCTTTTCCTGCATCAGCTCCCATGAGAACGGGACCATTTCGTCGGCGAGACCCGCCGTCCTGTCGCTCGTCACCCTGTCGACCGTTATCCCGCGGCAGAAGTGCTCGTAAACGGGACGGCACGGGCGCGGGAACCCGACGAGGATATCGCCGTCGAAGAACGGGATCTCCGAGACGAGCCACGATTCGACGATGCCGTACGCCTCGCGGACGATATACGGCTCGCCGGCGTATTTTTCGAACATATCCTCGAACGGAGTCTTCCCGTCGTCCGGGAAGCCGGTGTACGTCCCCTCCCTGTCGTCGTGCGGTTTCAGCCGTTTCAGAACTCCCTCGTATATCGTACGGGTCCTGCCCGTGAACTCGAATTTTTCAAAAACGTCGGTCATATTTCTTCCTCCCGAAACCCGGCCGCGCCGGGCGGCCCGTTTTTATCCATTATAGATTATATATCAATTTAACGGCAGTGTCAACGGGCGCGCTGCGGATCGGCCGTCCCCTCCGCCCGCCCGGTCCGCCCCGTTTGATAAAAACGCTTGTAAAAAACGGAAAAATGTGATATTATATAAGTTACGCGGCGGGAAAGATCCGTCTCCCCCGCGCCGATCCCCCCCAGACGGACCCGGCGTCGCGCCGTTTTAGCGAAAGGGAAGGAGACTTTTATGGCCCAGTTCCTGCTGGTCCTTCAGACCGTCAACAGAGTACTCACGGCGCTTTTTCTGGTGTGCTATTCTTACCAGTTTTTCTATATTTTCGTCAGCCTGTTCTGGAAGCCGCGCACCCCGAAGGAGAGCGTTCCTCACAAATTCGCCGTGATAATCTCCGCGCGCAACGAGGAAGCGGTCATAGGCGGCCTTATAGACAGCATAAAGAATCAGACGTACCCGTCGGAGCTCGTCACCACGTTCGTCGTCGCCGACAACTGCACCGACGCGACCGCGGAGATCTCGCGCGAGGCGGGAGCGGTCGTCTACGAGAGGAACGACCTCTCCAAGATCGGGAAGGGATACGCCATCGAATTTCTGATGGAGCGGATCAACGAGGATTACCCGAGGGACGCGTTCGACGCGTTCATAGTGTTCGACGCGGACAACGTCCTTGAGAAAAACTACATCGAAGAGATTAACAAGACCTACTCCGCGGGCTTCAAGGTCGTCACGAGCTACAGGAACTCGAAGAACTACGGAGACAACTGGATATCGTCGGGCTACGCCCTCTGGTTCCTGCGCGAGGCGAGATATCTGAACGCCGCGAGAATGGTGCTCGGGACGAGCTGCGCGGTCTCCGGCACGGGGTTCCTGTTCGACCGGTCGACCGTCTCGACGGGCGAGGACGGGAAGCTCGAGTGGAAATATTTCCTCCTCACCGAGGACATACAGTTCACGACCGTCAACATACTCTCCGGCGTCAGGATAGGGTACTGCGGCACGGCTCATTTCTACGACGAACAGCCGACGAAGTTCGGGCAGTCGTGGCGTCAGCGCCTCCGCTGGGGCCGCGGATATCTTCAGGTTTACAGATATTACGGGATCAAGCTCATAAAGGGCATTTTCAGACGCCGCCGCAGCGAGTCGGAATCGAGAACGAATTTCGCCTGCTTCGATATGGCGATGTCGATCATGCCGGCGATGATCCTCTCCCTCCTCATCCTGGCGGTGGACATTATCGGTACGGTGGGAACGCTCGTTACGTTCTTCGAGATCGGAGAGACCTTCGGTCACACGATCTGGCTCATCATCCAGCCGCTGCTGCGCGCGAACGCGATGATGTTCGTCCTCGGCGTCTTTACGACGATCACGGAATGGCGCAATATCCACACGTCCGTCCCGAAGAAGCTCCTTTTCATGCTGACGTTCCCGATCTTTATGATGACCTACATCCCGATCGCGATCGCCTCGTTCTTCGCGAAGGTGTCGTGGACGCATATAGATCACGTCAGATCGGTCTCGATCGACGAGATAAAGGAAGGCGGGAAAGCGGGCGTCAAAGAGCCGGCTTCAGGCGGCGGAACGTCGGACAACCCGTAAGCGGCATAAAAAGCGGTGTGATCCCGACCGGGTCACACCGTTTTTTTCGATCTTCCCCGCGCGGCCGCGGATCGCGCCGCGGAGCATAGGGTAACTTCTGTTACCCTAAAAAGAGAGGTGTGAAGGATGCCCCTTAAACTGATAAGAGACGATATCACGAAGGTCGCCTGCGACGCGATCGTAAACGCGGCGAACCACACGCTCCTCGGGGGCGGAGGCGTCGACGGAGCGATCCACCGGGCGGCGGGGGGAAAACTGCTCGAGGAGTGCAGGAAGCTCGGGGGCTGCGGGACGGGCGAGGCGAAGATCACGCGCGGATATCTGCTCCCGGCGAAATACGTGATCCACACGGTCGGTCCGGTCTGGAGCGGCGGGGACCGGGGCGAGGAGGAGCTTCTCCGCTCCTGTTACCGCAATTCTCTCGCGCTCGCAAAGAAAAAGAAGTGCGGATCGGTCGCCTTCCCGCTGATCTCTTCGGGCGCGTACGGATACCCGAAGGACCGCGCGCTCAAGGTCGCGGTCGACGAGATAACCGCTTTCCTCGCGACGGACGAGATGACGGTCTTCCTCGTGTTTTTCGACAAGGCGTCGTTCTCGCTCGGCGGGAGGCTGTTCGACGATATTTCCGCTTTCATCGACGACAAATACGCCGACGATATGGCGGCGGAGGACGGCGGAAGGAGCGCGGCGCTCAAAGAGCTTTTCGCGGCGAGGGCGGAGGAGTCCTCCGCCCGCGGCTCTTTTTGCGACACGGCGGCGTTCCGCGTCCCCGCGGCGAAGCAAACCGCGCCCCGCGCCGGGGCGACGGCGAAGAAAAAAACGCTCGACGAGGCGCTGAAGACGATCGACGAGTCGTTTTCCGAAATGCTCATGCGGAAGATCGACGAGAAGGGGATGAAAGACCCGGAGTGCTACAAGAAGGCGAATATCGACCGCAAGCTGTTTTCGAAGATAAGGAGCGACAGGTCGTATAAGCCGAGCAAAACGACCGCGATCGCGTTTGCGATCGCCCTCGAGCTCCCGCTTTCCGAGACGCGGGATATGCTGATGAAGGCGGGCTTCGCGCTCTCGCACAGCAGTAAATTCGATATTATCGTCGAGTATTTCATAACGAACGGCAACTACGACGTGTTCGAGATAAACGAAGCGCTGTTCGCGTTCGATCAACCGCTGATCGGCGGATGAAGCGGATGAATTTGTCGCCTCGCAGGCGACCCCGGACCCTCTGAAAAAAGTTAAAATGTGATCGTAAGGCAAAAAAGCCGGACGATCACATTTTTTTCGGAGGTATTGAAAATGGAAAAGGTCAGAAACAACGTCACGGAGCTCGTATTCATCCTCGACAGGAGCGGCTCGATGGGAGGGCTCGAGAGCGACACGATCGGCGGATTCAATTCGCTGATCGAAAAGCAGCGGAAGGAGGACGGCGAGTGCTTCGTCTCGACCGTTCTTTTCGACAACGTCAGCGAGGTCCTTCACGACCGGGTGAGGCTGTCCGATATCAAGCCGATGACGGACCGCGATTACTTCGTCAGGGGGTGCACGGCGCTGATCGACGCCATCGGAGGCGCGGTACGCCACATCGCGAACATCCACAAATACGCGAGGCGCGAGGACGTCCCCGAGCACACGATGTTCGTCATCACGACGGACGGGCTCGAGAACGCGAGCCGCGAGTACACGAGCGATCAGGTAAAAAAGATGATCGAGCGTCAGAAGGAGGAGGCGGGATGGGAGTTCCTCTTCATCGGGGCGAACATCGACGCGGTCGAAACGGCGAAGAACTTCGGGATAAAAGCCGACAGAGCCGTCGACTACCGCGCCGACAGCCGGGGGACGGCGGTCCTTTACGACACGGTCGCCGAGACGGTCTGCGCGATGCGCGCGTCGCGTCCGATCACGGCGGGCTGGAGCCGGAAGATCAAAAAGGATTTCGAGAGCAGAAAGAAATAAAAAAGGGGGTTGTTGCAATTAGATGCAGAATCGTCGTTCTTTGCCCCGTGAGGCGTACTGGCGTACGTCGAGGGGCAAAAACGGCGATAGAAAAAGCACATAAAATGGAAAAATCCGTAGGATTTTCACCTCAAAAAGATGAAA
>JAFSWB010000020.1 GCA_017444735.1 Clostridia bacterium
CAGATGGACGGCGCTATCCTCGTCGTCGCCGCTTCCGACGGCCCGATGCAGCAGACCCGTGAGCACATCCTGCTCGCCCGTCAGGTCGGCGTTCCCGCCATCGTCGTTTATATGAACAAGACTGACCTCGTCGACGACGAAGAGCTCCTTGAGCTCGTCGAGATGGAAGTCCGCGACCTCCTCAACGAGTACGACTTCCCGGGCGACGACATCCCGATCATCCGCGGCTCCGCGAGAGTTGCGCTTGAGTCCTCCAGCACCGACCCGAACGCTCCCGAGTACGCTTCCATCCACGAGCTCATGAAGGCTGTCGACGAGTACATCCCGACTCCCGACAGAAAGGCTGATCTGCCCTTCCTGATGCCCGTCGAGGACGTCTTCTCCATCACCGGCCGCGGTACGGTCGCTACGGGCAGAGTTGAGCGCGGTACCGTTAAGATGGGCGACCCCGTCGAGATCATCGGTCTGACCGACGAGAGAAAGACCACCGTCATCACCGGCGTCGAAATGTTCCGTAAGCTCCTTGATTCCGCTGAAGCGGGCGACAACGTCGGTCTTCTTCTCCGCGGTATCGACAAGAAAGCTATCGAGAGAGGCCAGGTCCTCTGCAAGCCCGGCACGATCCATCCTTACACCAAGTTCACCGGCCAGGTTTACGTTCTGACTGAAAAAGAGGGCGGCAGACAGAAGCCGTTCTTCGCGGGCTACAGACCGCAGTTCTATTTCAGAACGACCGACGTTACCGGCACCATCGGCCTTCCCGCTGACGTCGAGATGTGCCGTCCCGGCGACCACGTCGACATGAACGTTGAGCTGATCACCCCGATCGCTATCGAGAAGGGTCTCCGTTTCGCTATCCGTGAGGGCGGCAGAACGGTCGGTTCCGGCGTCGTTTCCGACGTTCAGGACTAATAGCTGAATAATTCGGGGGTGGAGCGCTCCACCCCCGAACAACTGAATATCATATTTTTGGGGAATGGTGAAATTCCATACCGGCGGTACAGTCCGCGAACGCGAGCCGACAGGCGCGCGCCGATCAGGTGAAATTCCTGAACCGACGGTCAAAGTCCGGATGGGAAAAGATAAGAACAGTTTTTTTCGGTCTCCCCGGAGTATTTCGGGGAGATCCTTTTTTTCGGGAGGAGAGAATGAGGAACGATAAGACAAAAGAGAGGCTGAATAAGATAAGCGGGGCGGCGCTGTTTTCGGCGCTTGCCTATTTATGCGTTTTCTTCTTTCACTTTATAAAAGTGGGGGGATTCCTGACATTTGACGCGAAGGATACTTTTCTGGTAATGTGCGGGATGACGTTCGGCCCCGCCTTCGGCGTGATCTCGACGCTGATCGTGACGTTCCTTGAGTTCATTACGATCAGCGGGACCGGTCCTTACGGTTTCCTTATGAACTTTGTTTCAAGCGCGTCGTTTGTGTTTTTCGCTTCCTTGATATACAAATACAGACGGAGTTATCAGGGAGCCATCGTCGGTCTTATCACGTCCGTTTTCGCGATGACCGCCGTTATGATGGGGATGAATCTTCTCGTGACTCCCCGTTACACCGGCATGAGCGCGTCCGACGTCGCCGCGATGATCCCGACGGTGCTCCTCCCGTTCAATCTGACGAAAGCGGTCCTCAACGCGGGGCTCTCGCTCCTCCTTTACAAGCCGGTCTCGTCGGCGCTCCGCCGCGCGAAGCTCGTTCCGGCGAAGGACGGCTCAAAGCCGAAAGCGCGTTACACCGTTATATCCACTGTCGCGGCGATCCTCATCATCGCCGCCGCGGTACTTTGCTTTATCTTCGTTCTGAACGGAAAATTCTCGCTTGTCAGGTAAATTGACTGCTATTGACAAAAATATTTGCGTATGATACAATCGAAATACCTCTATAAGAAGGGAGAACAGATCATGAAAAAGATTCTTTCAATCCTGCTCGCGGCGGCGATGATCCTTTCGCTCACCGCGATCCTCGGGAGCTGCTCCTTCAATCTGAAGCCGAAGACTCCGTCCGAGAAGTTCCGCGAGGCGTACGAGAAGATCGCCGAAGAGCTCCGCGTCGGACCGCTTGATAAACAGTATGAGGTAAAAGACGCGAACGATATCGACGCGACGCTTACGGTCAAAGCGCCCGCTCTTATCGGTGACGACGCCGTGACAGTCGTGATCAGGGGTGGCTTTGATCGCGACCGTGAGATCGGATCCGCAGACATCACGCTGAAATACAAAAGCTCGGAGATCAGAGCAAACGCGGAGGTGACCGACGGCGACGTTATCATTGCATCGTTCCCCGGCTCGTCGGACGACTATCTCTGCCTTCCGATCGAAAAAGCGGGCGACCTCCTCGACGAGGATTTCGGCAAATTGGTCAAGGAGATCCGGTCTTATATCGGCAAGATCGGCGGGACTAACGAGACGACCGAAAAACTGCGCGAGAAATACGAGACCGACGAGCGCGTCAGCGTTGAGGAAACGGACGCCGAGATCCTCGGCGAAAAAGTTTCGGGCGTCGAAAAGCTCTCGGTCACACTTGAGCGCGACGATATCGTCGATATTATGAAGACGATCAGCGAGCCTCTGCAGTTACTGGGAGGCGATAAAACCATCGTTGAAGAGTTCGACGAAGATTCCTTGGACGAAAACGCGAAAGTGACGGTCAATCTCTACACGAAGGACGGTCACACGGTCCGCGCGGAGCTTCTTTTGACAAACAGCGGATCGGAGGATGACAGTCTTGTCTACGAGCTCGCCGTGAAAGGCGGAGACGTTAAAGCGGCGCTTACGTTCAATCAGGAAAAGGACGGCGAAAAGACCGTCGTTCCGATCGTTTACGAACATAAGAACGACAACGGAAAGATCGAGGGCAGTATCGCGGTCGACGCCGATAACGCGGCGTTCCCGGGAACTGAAATCGACAAGGATCAGCTCGGGGCTCTCAAGGTCGAGTTTTCCGGCGAAGAGAGCGCAAATTCCGCCGAGATGACGTACAAGTTCAAGATCGGCGCGGGCGGCGCGACCGTCGTTATCCCGCTTGAGATCAGGACGGAAAAGAAGGGCGGCGGCGTCGGCTTCTCGGCGAAGATCGACTCCAAGCTCGTCGGCGTTTCGATAAAGGCGGAGGGAACGGTCACGAAGTCCGGGTATTCGCCTTCCGGAAAGAGCGCGTCGGGCGGTATCGAAATCTCGAAGGATATGAGCGAAGCGGATCAGCAGAAGATCGCGACGATCATCCAGGGCGTCACGTCGAACGCGAGCGACTTCGTCTCTCTCATCCAGGGCGTTATGGGCGGCGTCGGCGGATTTGAAATCAGCGATATGGACGACGAGGATTGGGACGACTGGGACGATGACGACGATTGGGACGAAGACGACGACTGGGACGATGACGACGATGACGAATGGGGAGATTGGGACGAAGACGAAGACGATGAAGATGACGAAGACGACGAGGAAGACGGCGGCTTCGGCGACCTTTCCAAGCTGTTCGGTTGAAAGTTCAATAGAGCAAATGCCGCTGTCCTTCGGGACGGCGGCGTTTTTTCGACGTCGGGGTTGACAAACGATTTAATATGTGTTAAACTGTTGGCGAAAAAAAGATTGACCGGAGGGTCCGAACAATGAAAAAGATACTGTCGTCCGTCCTCGCCGCTTTGCTGCTCTTTTCCGCCGCCGCGGCGCTCTCGGGATGCGATACGAGGAATATCACGCCCTGCGATCACTATAAGATGGCGCGCGACGGCTTCCGCGACGCGCTCGGGAGGGGCGTCTTCGGCGTCCTTCCGGATGCGTCCGGCGCGACCGGATTCGATCTTGTTTCCGCTTTGTCGCAGGACGGCGAGGAGAGACTCCGTTTCGGTCTTTCCGCCGCCTTTGAGGACCCGAAGTACACCGTCGACGGACAGATCGCGTCCGGTGACGATAAGCTGACGTTCAGGATGGAGGGCGACGGGGAACGCGATTATTTCAGAGCACCCGCCGATAACGTGGAATACCTCTTTCGCGAGACCGAAAATGACGGCGGCGAAAAGGAGTCCGTCGGGAAGCTTATCGAATCATACGTTATCCCGGAGAATATCGCTTTCGCCGACGAGACGGTGAGCGTGATGGGATCCGACGTCAGCGCGAGGAGATATACGCTTTCTCTCGACGGCGACGCGGTCGATAAGATCGCCGGTCGTATCGGAAAGACCGTTAATTCGCTGTTTGATTCAAAGACGTCTCCGGAAGACGCCGACGGCCCCGTCGCGGGGACGGATATCGACGTCCGCGATCTCATTGACGATTTCGCCGATAGGATGAAGGACGCCGTCGCCGAGGCGTCGTTCTGGCAGAAGAACGGCGCGACCGTGAAAGGCGCTTACGTTCTGAAAGGAGACAAAGAGACGCTGACCGTCGTCGCCGACGTCGAAAGTACGCCCGAAAAATGCGTGATCGACGGGTATCTCTCCGGAGAGAGGGACGGGGAGGAGCTTATAAAGATCCCGTTCCGCCGCGAGACGACGGAAAAGGACGGTAAATTTGAGGAGCGGTTCAGTCTGGCTTTCTCAAAGATGGCCCTTTTTGACGATGACGAAACGGCTGCGGACGTCGGAACGCGTATGCTCAAAGGGGCGTCGTTCGAGTTCACCGTGAGCGGCGAATACGGCGATTCGGAAGCGTCTCTCTCCGGCGATATCGCAGTCGCCTTCGCGGGCGGCGACGTTGAGATCACGTTCCCGTTCAAAATAAAGTCGGTGAAAAACGATGACGGCGACCTCGCCGTCACGGCCTCGGCGGAGCTGCCCGGCGGTCTCTCCGTCGAGTACGAGGGGAAAAGCGGCAAACGCGCGCTCGATCCCGGAAAATACGATCCCGAGTCCGGGATATCGAATGAGGACGGGGAAAGCTTCGCCAAATACTGGGAGAACTATATGGCGCAGGTACCGTTTTTCTTCGGCTCGCCGGAGCCCGGTCCCGAAGAGAATGCCGCGGAGATACTGGAGCTTGTCGGAAATCGCCGGATCCTTCGGTTTTACGGGAATGGCGAGGGCGACGACGTCGTCGTGACCGACGTCGTCCGCGAAGGGGACGAGTTTTCGTTCACCGTCGGAGGGGACGTCGTTTCTCTGACGCTGACCGCCGACACGGATTCGATCACTCGCGGCGGCGAGAGATTCGACGTTTATTCCTACGCCGAGGACGGTTATTTCGACGTCGTCGGCGAGAGCGGGACGGAGTATTCCATATACGACGACGGGGAAACGGTCGTCTCGACCGTGACGCTTCCGTTCAGGTACGAGATGACCGGAGACGGGATCGTGTTCAGCTATCCCGGAAAGCTCCCGTTCACCCTCGGATACGAAGTTGACGGATCGGTCGTAACGCTCGGAGGGGAACGTTTTTCAAAGTCATTCGTCGATCGGGGCGTCCCGTCGTTTTATCTGTATCCTGTGACGATGAACACGTGGACGACCGCGATGTTTTACCCGGACATGACGGGCTTCGCCTCGACTGCCGACGTTAAGATCAAGGAGAAGGACGGCTCGTTCAAGGTCCTGATCGACGGAGAGACCGTTCTGATAGAGAAAGGCGCGGAGTCGGTCGCCGTCGGCGGCGCGCCGTTCAGCGTTTACGCGGTCGGCGCAGACCTTTACTCGGTGATCGCCGTCTCGGACGAAGACGTTAACGGGATCCCCGTCGAAGTATTATATATCTATTGCGGGGATGACAAACCGGGCGCCATGCTTACCCGCTCGTTCACGTACCGCGAGGAGGGCGACGGATATATCGTCACGATGCCTGACGGCGATGAAATTGCCGTGACTAAAGGCGATCGTGATTTCTGGTACGTCGACGGCGCGGCTTATTTGTATCGGGGCGGTTTGGGGTATTGAGTATGCGCTTTCGGTTTGATACGGAAGACTGAATTATGACAGATTATTATCGACGCGGGTTGACAAACCATTTAATATATGTTAAATTGTTGACAGAAAAAAGATTGACCGGAGGATCCGGACTATGAAAAAGATACTGTCGTCCGTCCTCGCCGCTTTGCTGCTCTTTTCCGCCGCCGCGGCGCTCTCGGGATGCGATACGAGGAATATCACGCCCTGCGATCACTATAAGATGGCGCGCGACGGCTTCCGCGACGCGCTTGGGAGGACGGCCTTTTCACTTATTCCGCGGATAAAAGACGCGACCGGAGCCGATTATACGGTCTCGATCATATCAGGTGGAGAAAAATTGAACGAGATTTCCGGTTCCGCCGCGTTTTCCGACGGAAAGTTCGTCGTATCGGGCGAGACGAAGATAGACGGCGTAACGGCGTATGAGATCGGCATAGAGGACGACGGTGGAAGAATGTACGTGTTTTACCCGGCTTTCGGCGACGATTACGTTTACACCGACATTCCGTTTTACCGGATACCCGGCGCAGTCGCCGATTTGGTAAACGTCGCCGACAAGCCGGAGGCGATCTCCACGGCTTCGGAGACCGTTTCCGCTTTCGGAAAGGAAATCAGCGCCGACCGATTTACAAGGGCGCTGGACGCCGGGGAAATGAAAGACGTCGCGGAGAAGATAAGCTCTTCTCTCTCGAAGTTCGCCGGTCAGCTTGTCTCCGCAGCCGCAATTCAAGACGGGACCACGATGTTAAACGGCTTTGGAAGGTATTTCGCCGAGCTCGCCGAGCGGATCGGAAATTCCGACGGTACGATCTCGTTCTGGCAGAAGAACGGCGCGACGGTGAAGGGCGAATACAAGGCGAGCGGTAAGGACGGTTCGGTCGTTTTCGCCGCCGATATCGACTCGGACGCCGAGCGCTGCGTGATCGAGGGGACGTTTACCGAAACGCGCGGGGACGAAACGCTCCTTTCCGTGCCGTTCAGTTATTCGCTCACCGAGAAGGACGGCAGGTTTGAGTGCGGACTGAAGATCACGTTTGCGGAGATCTCGATTTTCGGGGGTTGGAACAGATTATTGTCCGGCTATTTCAAGGATTCGTATATTGAGATAAAGGCGAACGGCGATTTTTCGGACGCGGAATTCGGCTCCGACTGGACGCTGACGCTCGGCGCTGCGGGCGGAGAGCTCGAGACGAGCGTTTCGTTCATTCTGAACGCGGTGAAGAAAGGAGAAGATTCGCTTTCATTAAACGGTTCGTTCAGGAGCGGAGCGGGACAAGAGTACCGCTTCGAGGCGGACGTCGGTCACGGCGAGCTGAAACCCGGGACGTACGTTCCCGGGAAGGGTACCTCGATGGATGATACGGATGGATATAGGGAATACCTCAATCGGGCAATTGAGTACTTCGCCGCTTATTACGACGGAGATTACGGCAAGCAATCCGACCCCGACCGCCGGATCCTCAACTACCTGTCCGGAGAGGGGCAGCGGAGCATCGTGCTTTACGACGACGGGACCGGTAATGAGACCTTCCCGATCGACTGTATCGTCCGAGACGGAGACGAATATTCGTTCACGTTCAGAGGGAAACCCGTCAATCTGACTCTGACTGAAAAGACCGATTCGGTCGAACTTCTCGGTTATCACGCGAACGTGACCGCCACGTTGGGCGGGTTTCATCTTACGGGCGACGTCAATTGTTTTATCGGAAATCAAACCGATTACTCAGGCGGATGGATCGAGTTCCCGGTAACTTACGAGCTCGGCGAGGACTTCCTTTTCCTCACCTACAAAAACGGAGAGAGGGTCGGGATGAATTATAAAAAGGAGGGAACGAGAGTAACCATCGACGGAGAACGATTTGCCTCCGTCGGAATTGATTCCTATTCGGAGGATGTGTCATTCATTCTCAGACGCTCGGAGGACAACACGGAGGCCTCGTCGGTATACATATTTCGTTCCGATTTGACGGGCGACCGGACTGACCGTCTCGAAATCAAAAAAGACGGCGACGGCTTCGCCCTCCGGATAAGGGACGAGGAAATAGCGATAACGAACGATTCCGAAACCGTCCGGATCGGCGGCGGGGAATTCGACGTTTACAAAGGACCGGGCGATGATTATATACGTATCTATTCGGTCGCCGAGTGGGGGCAAAGACCTGCCGCGATCATCACGATCATAACATCAGAGGATTATCCGGACGAAGCGCCGATCGCCTCGGTCGAGCGGCCGTTCGTCTACCGCGAGGAGGGCGACGGATATATCGTCACGACGTATGACGGCGATGTGACCGTGACAAGGGGAGACGGCGTGATGCTGATCTACGGCGAGGAGTACGAATTCGTCGAGTACTGAGATAGCCTTCAGATTTGACACGGAAGACTCAATATGATAAAATACTATCGGCGCGGGTTCCCGCGCCGATAATCCTTTTTTCGGAGAATGACAATGATTTTTGATTCTTTGCGCGCTCTCGTCCTGAGGGCGAGAAGCTATCGCTCGTTCGACCCGTCCCGTCCCATAGAAGAGGACGTGATGACGGAGCTCGTCGACACGGCGCGCCTGTCGTCCTCGGCGGGCAATCTCCAGCCGCTCAAATACCGCCTCTGCACGGAGCGTGACGAGGTCGAAGGGATGACGTCGCTGACGAAGTGGGCGGCGTATCTCAAGGACGTGACGCTCCCGCCGGACGGTCATCATCCGACCGGATATATCGTGATCTGTCACGACACCTCGATCTCCCCCGTGACTCCGATGAGCACGGTCGACGTGGGGATCGCCGCGGAGGCGATCGCTCTCGGAGCCGCCGAGATGGGGTACGGCGGATGTATGATCGGATCGTTCGACAAGAGCGGCGTCGCGGCTTTTCTTTCGATACCGAAGAATCTGACGCCCGTTCTCGTCATGGCGCTCGGAACGCCGGACGAATCGGTCCTGATCTCAAAGATCTCTCACGGCGATATAAAATACTTCCGCGACGACGCGGGGCTTCACTTCGTTCCCAAAAGGGATCTCGAGGACGTGATCGTAAGATGACCGCCGCCGTCGTTGTTTTCGCTCTTTTCCTCGCCGCCGGCTCGGCGCTCACCCTCGGGGGGGCGAAGGGCGGGGCGAGCGGGAAAGCGTATGTGATCGTCGAAGGAGGGGTCGCCGCCGTCGGCGCCGCCGCCGCAGTCGTGACGGCGGTCACGTTCGGCGGGTCGCGCTCCCTTCCGACTGACGACCCGGAGTATTACGAATGGGCGCGCGAGGCGTTCTCCGTCTACGTCAAGGCGGCCGGCGCGGTCGTCGCCGTCGTTTTCGCGCTCGGCGCGCTCAGACTTCTTATCGCTTTCCTCGAACGCAAAAGGCCGGACGCTTTCGGAGCCGCGGTCGTCGCCGCCGCGCCGTTCGCGGGCGCGGTCGTCGTGTTCGTCATCGCGCTTTTCGCGGTAAATCTTTTCTCGAATTTCACCGTTCCCGCGACGGGGGAGATCATCATTTTCGCGCTCGGCGCCGCCGCGGCGCTTCGCGCTCTTCCCGCGTTCGGAGCGGTCGTCTCAAGGAGGGCTCGCCTGAAATGAAAAGGATCGCGGCGTTTCTGCTCATATCGCTCGTTCTGTCGGCTCTTTTGACCGTATCCGCCGGCGCGGCGGGGACGGTCGATCTCAGCCATATAAGGCAGAACGAGAGGGGAGCGGGTTATTACTGGGACAACATCAACGATACTCTTAACCTCAAAAACACAAATCTCATCACCGACGACGATTTTGGCTTCAAGCTTCCCGCCGGCGCGACCGTCGTCGTCGAGGGAAACTGCCGCGTCAGGGCGGGGCGGTTCGGGATATCGTGCCTCGGCTCCGTTACCTTCAAGGGTACGGGAACGCTCACCGTCGAGGGCGGCGAGTGCGGAATGTATTTCTACTCGACGAACCGCGATCACAAGATCCTTTTCCTCTCGGGCGAATACGACGTCAGGGGCGGGGAGTGCGGTATAAGATCGGACGGCGCGGAGATATCGATCTGCGGCGGAAAGGCGAGATTCGAGGGCCCCGACGCCATGGCGGGCGTCGAGATCACGATCTCCGGGTGCGACTGCGAGACGGCGGGGAGGATATTCGCCTCTCACCGGATCACGGTGAGCGGAGCAAACCTTTCGGCAAGTGCCGAAAACGGTCCGGCGCTCGTTTCGGACGGCAGGATCGAGATCGTTTCCGAGCGGATCGAGACGGGCGATCCTCTGAACGCCGTCGATGAGTACGGCGGCGAGAGCCGCGTCACGTTCACGTCGACGTATAAGAGAGTCAGGACGAGTATGCTGTTCGGCGGGTCCGTTCCCGGATTCGTCGACGTCATCGTCTTCGCCGCGGCGGGGCTCGCCGCGGTCGCCGCGGTCGCCGTGCCGGTCGCCGTCAAAACGGTCAGAAAAAAACGGCTGCTCAAAAAACTCGGCGAGTAAAAAAAACGGGGTTGTTGCAATTAGATGCAGAATCGTCGTTCTTTGCCCCGTGAGGCGTACTGGCGTACGTCGAGACGCTTTGCGTTGCAAAGCGGGCAAAAACGGCGATAGATCGGGTAACTTCCGTGACCCGGCACATAAA
>JAFSWB010000021.1 GCA_017444735.1 Clostridia bacterium
CGTCGCCATCTGCTCGCGCGTGATCGCCTCGTACGGGCGGAACGTGCCGTCCGGGAAGCCCTTCACTATGCCGAGATCGGCGGCCCACGCCACGTACGGGGAATACCACGTGTCGGGCTCCGTGTCGGAGAACGGAGACGGCTTGTCGTTCTCCGCTCCGACGAGGCGTCCTATTATCGTAATGAACATAGCCCGGTCAAGCGTTTCGTCGGGCGAGAACGCCTTCGCGCTCGTCCCCTTCATCAGCCCGTTTTCGTAAACGTAACCGACGTAGGGGTAAAACCAATCGCCCTCATTCACGTCCCGGAAGGGGAGCGCCTCCCCCGCGGCGGCCGCGGGAAGGCAACCAATGATGAAAACGACCGAGATCAGGACGGAAAGGACTTTTTTCATAACGCGCTCCTTGATTATTAATCCGTTATATAGAATAATATCACACAAACGGGGGCGGTGTCAACAAAGATCGGTTTGTGCAAATCGGAAAAAAACGCCGTCCGGCGCGAAAAAACGGCGACTCCGCGATACCCGGATTGACACGGGGCGCGGAATGAGGTACAATATACTTTAATATATTTATTCAAAAGAATTCGGAACAGTCGGAACGAAGGTGACGTCATGACTCCGGAGGAGAGAAAAAACAGAATAATCAAAGCCGGCGTGACCGGTATCGCCGCAAATCTCGCGGCGGCGGTCATGAAGCTGATCGTCGGTACGCTCTCGCGCTCGATCTCTATCGTCCTCGACGGCGTCAACAACGCTGGAGACGTGATGAGCTCTCTCGTCACGGTGGTAGGGACGAAGATCGCCGGCCGCCCCGCCGACCGGGAGCATCCGATGGGCCACGGACGGGCGGAATACGTCAGCGCGTCGATCATCGCCGCCGTTATTCTGTACGCCGGTATTACGGCGCTCGTCGAGGCGGTAAAAAAGGTCTTCTCGCCCGTGACGCCCGATTATTCCGTCTTGTCGTTTATCGTCGTTTCGGCGTCGGTCGTACTCAAGATCGCGCTCGGGCTTTATTTCAGCCGACGGGGCAAAGCGCTCCGGTCGGAGGCGCTCGTCAACTCGGGACGGGACGCTCTTCTTGACGCGGCGATCTCGGCGACGGTCCTTCTGTCCGCCGTGATCTTCGTCAGCGCGGGCGTCAACCTCGAGGCGTACCTCGCCGTCGCGATTTCTGCTGTCATCATCCGGGCGGGCGTCGCCATGCTCCTGTCCACGTTCTCAAAGATCATGGGAGAACGGGTCGAGGGCGACGTGTCGCGCGCGATAAAGAATACGGTCGTCTCGGAGGAGGGGGTCATCGGCGTTTGCGACCTCATCCTCAACAGCTACGGCCCCGACCAGCTCGTCGGATCGGTCAACATCGAGGTCCCCGGCGACTGGAGCGCGGACCGTATCGACCGCGTCAGCCGGAGGATCAGAGACCGCGTTTTTGACGAGCACGGCGTCACGCTTACCGCGGTCGGCGTCCACTCGCTCAACGCGGACGGGGAGGAGGACGACGAAAACAGGGCGCTCACGGCGGCCGCCGTCGGAAAAATCGACGGAGTCGTCGGCATTCACGGCTTTTACCTCGATACGGCGGAGAAGACGGTGCGTTTTGACGCTATCGTGGACTTCGGCGTGAAGGATACAGAAAAAATAAAGGAGGCGGCTCGCGCCGCGGCCGCGGAGCTCTTTCCCGACTGCCGTATTTCGGTGGGGATCGACCGCGACTATACGGACTGAAAAATGAAAATCAAATCAAATCTTCACACGCACACCCTGCTTTCAGACGGCAACAACCCCGTCGAGAGGATGATTGAGGTCGCCCGGGATCTCGGCTTCGTTTCGCTCGGGATCTCCGACCACAGCCCGATCGAGGAGTTCGAGAAAGGGATCGGCTCCGGCGCCGACGCCGAGGAAAAATACGCGGCGGCGGTCCGCAAAGCGGCGGAGAGCGCCGAGGGTAAGCTCGACGTTTTCTGCGGACTCGAGCTCGATTACTTTTCGGAGTGCAAAAGGGAGCTTTACGACTACGTCATCGGGTCGGTCCACCTCATCGAGCACGACGGGATAAAGGGCCCGATCGACTGGGGCCCGGAAGTGTCGGCTCAGATAAAGAGAGACTTCTACGGCGGCGACGACGTGAAATTCGCCGAGGCGTATTACAAGCTGGTGTTCGAACACGCGCGCCGGAACGTCCCCGACATTATAGGGCATTACGATCTCATAACCCTCTGCGGGCAGATCGACGAGACGAATCCGCGCTATATCGAGACCGCGGTCGGATACGTTTCCGAGATCATGAAGTACTGTTCGCGTTTTGAAGTCAACACGGGCGGAATGTCGCGCGGCCATTACAGGCCGTACCCCGCTCGCCCGATCCTTGAAGAGATACTGCGCCTCGGAGGGACGGTGATACCGTCGTCCGACGCCCACAGATCCGCCCATCTGGCGTATAAATTCGATGAAGTCGAAGAACTCCTGAGGAGCGTCGGATTCAAGACGGTCGACCGCCTGACGAAAGACGGTTTCGTCGCCGATCCGATATGAGAGGAGGAAGTATGAACAACGGAACAGGACGGAGGACCCCGACGCGGGATCCTTATCGCGGACAGACGCCGCAAAGGGGACGGAACAGGAGGATCGGACCCGGACCCGGCCCGATAATCGGCATTATCGTCGCGGGACTCCTTCTCGTCGCCGCCGTCGTCATGACGTTCATGGCTCTCCGCACGCCGGACGAGCCGAAAAAACAGCCGACGGTCCTGCCGGTCGACACGGGAGCGGGAGAATCGACCGCGGCGGAGACGGAACCGGCGGACGTTCCGCTGACATACACCGATATAACGCTGCTGTCGGCGGGCGACGTGATGTACCACACCCCTCAGCTCACCGAGGCGTACGTTCCCGAGACGGGGGAGTACGATTTCTCCGCGACTTATCAGTACGTCCGCGATCTCGTATCGTCAGCCGACTACGCGGTCGTGAATTTTGAGGCGACGACGGCGGGGGACGCTTTCGAATATACCGGATATCCCTGCTTCAACGCGCCGGATACGGCGATGTCGATCCTGAAGGAAGTCGGCTTCGATATGCTTCTGTTCGCCAACAACCACTGCAACGACACGGGCACTATCGGTATCACCCGGACGCAGGAGAATTTCGTAAAATACGGATTCGACTACATAGGAGCGCGCCCGGACAGCGCGGGAAAGACGTATAAGCTCGTCAACGTGAAGGGCGTGAATCTCGGCCTTCTCAACACGACGGACGATCTTTCGTACGGAAGCACGGGAGCGAAGTCGATCAACGGGATCCCCCTCGCGGAGGGAGACGTCGACCGGATCGACACGTTCAACCACAGCTATCTTGACGAATTCTACACCCGCGCCGCCGCGGCGATCGCCGATCTCAGGACGCAGGGCGCCGATATCATCATTTATTACGTCCACTGGGGAGACGAATACCATCTTCTTCACAACGAGATCCAGGACGCGGTCGCTCACAAGCTCTGCGATCTCGGCGTCGACGTCATAATCGGCGGTCACCCGCACGTCGTTCAGGACTCGGAAGTCCTGACGTCGACGGTCGACCCGGAGCATAAGACGCTCTGCTTCTACTCGCTCGGAAATTACGTCTCGAATCAGAACCGTCTCACGATGGGCGACACAATGAACAGCACGTATACGGAAAACGGGCTCACCGTCATCCTCTCGATCAGGAAGTATTCCGACGGGGCGACTCTCGTCACGGGCGTCAGAACGGTCCCGACGTGGGTGCACCGCTATACCGACGGCACGACGTGGAAGAATTACCACGTGATCGAGCCGCTGCCCGCCGCGTACGAATCGCCCGACGCTTACGGCCTCTACGCGAGCGGATTCGGGGTCGATCACGCCGCGGAGGCGTACAGAATGACGACGGAACAGCTTGGCGATATCGTCGAGGCGTTCGCGCGGACGGTCTCGCTGCCCGCCGATGAATGAACGGAAAGGAGATAACGATGGATAACGAAAAAAAGAAGACCGACACGGGCAAGCCGCCGGTCGGAGTCGCAAACGGAAGGTTCGACATCGAATTTTCGGAAAAAACGAACCTTCTCGAACACGCAAATTACAGATATCAGCTTCAGGAGCGCGCCGAACCGAACCTTTACAGGTATCTCTTCGATTACGACAGCGTTCCGAAGGTCGTTTTCAACCACCGTCACGTTCCCGTCAGTATGCCGTCGGAGATCTGGATCACCGACACGACGTTCCGCGACGGTCAGCAGTCGACCTCCCCGTTTACGACGAAACAGATCGTCGATCTCTACAAGCTGATGAACCGCCTCGGCGGTCCGAACGGGATCGTCAGGCAGAGCGAGTTCTTCGTCTACACGAAAAAGGACCGCGACGCCCTCCTTCAGTGTATGGATCTCGGCTATGAGTTCCCCGAGGTCACGACGTGGATCCGCGCGTCCGAAAAGGATTTCGAGCTTGTGAAGGAGCTCGGGATCAAGGAGACGGGCGTTCTCGTCTCCTGCTCCGACTATCACATCTATAAGAAAATGGGGCTTACCCGCCGCTCCGCGATGGACAAGTACCTCGGTATCGTCAAATCGGTCCTCGACCGCGGCATCCGTCCGCGCTGTCACTTCGAGGACATCACGAGAGCCGATTTCTACGGATTCGTCGTTCCGTTCGCGTCGGCTCTTCGCGAGCTTTCGCTCGAGTCGGGGATCCCGATCAAAATAAGGGCTTGCGACACGATGGGATACGGCGTCAATTACCCCGGAACGGCGCTCCCGCGCTCGGTGCAGGGGATAGTTTACGGTCTGCTCCACTACGCCGATATTCCGTCCGAGCTGATCGAGTGGCACGGCCACAACGACTTCTACAAGGTCGTTACCAACGCCGCGACCGCGTGGCTCTACGGCGCCTCCGGCGTCAACTGCTCTCTTCTCGGCATCGGCGAACGGACCGGCAACTGCCCGCTCGAGGCGATGGCTATCGAATACTGCTCGCTCCGCGGGACGGACGACGGGATGGACCTCTCCGTCATCACGGAGATCGCGAAGTACTTCGAGAGGGAGATCGGATACGAGATTCCGCCGCACACTCCGTTCGTCGGCAGGAGCTTCAATATGACGAGGGCCGGCATCCACGCCGACGGGATGCTGAAGGACGAGGAGATATACAACATCTTCAACACGGCGAAGATTCTCAACCGTCCTCCGCTCGTCGCGGTCGGACAGTCGAGCGGCGCCGCCGGTATCGCTCACTGGCTGAACGGTTATTTCTCGCTGTCGGGCGACGATGTGATCGACAAGCATTCGCCTCTCGTCGCCAAGATCAAAGAGGCGGTCGACAAGGAATACGCCGACGGCAGAACGACCGTCATGGGCGACGACGAGCTCGACAACATCCTACGGGAGGTCGACTTCGACGAATACGAGAGACTTTCGCACGTCAATATCAAACACACTTTGGATTAAAAAAAGGGGCGGTGAGGCACAAGGCTTCACCGCCCGTTTTATCTTTTTTCAGAACTCATACCCCATACGGAGCGCCTTTTCGTTTTTCTCCCGGAGAGCCGCTTTCGACTCGGGGATCGAACCGACCAGAAGACCGAGGAATTCATCAAACGTGAAGAGTCCGGTCTTCTTTATTATCGCGCCGAGGATGATGACGTTGGCGAATCCGGTGAGGCCGTTTTCGCTCGCCAGCTCAGACGCGGGGACGCACAGCGTGTCGATATCGGCGCGCTCCGTTTTTTTGTCGATCATCGTCGTGTCACAGACGAGCAGACCGCCCGCCTTGACCCTCGGCTCGAACTTGTCGAACGAGGGGAGGTTCATCACGACCGCGATATCGGGAGACGTGACGGACGGAGAACCGATCTCGCCGTCGGAGATGACGACGGTGCAGTTCGACGTGCCGCCTCTCATCTCGGGACCGTAGGAGGGAAGGAAAGTTACGTTTTTCCCCTGATGCATGGCGGTCTTCGCCGTCTGCTTCCCGGAGAACTGGATACCCTGACCGCCGCTTCCGGCGAATATCATCGTAGTCGTCACAGCAGCCGCCTCCTTATCTCACCGCCTCGCCGTCCTTGAAGACGCCGAGCGGGTAATAACTCATCATGTTCTCCCTCAGCCATTCGAGCGCCGCCTTCGGCGTCATCCCCCAGTTGGTGGGGCAGGTGGAGAGGACTTCGACGATCGAGAGCCCCTTTCCTTCAAGCTGATTCCGGAACGCTTTCTCAATGAGCTTCTTTGTGGCATTAATGTTCTTCGGAGAGTCGACCGAGGTACGCGCCGCGAGCGCCACGCCGTCGAGCGTGGAGAGCATCTCGCAGATACGGATCGGCGACCCCTGGATCTTTCTGTCCCTCCCGTAGGGAGACGTCGTCGTGACCTGACCGGGGAGTGTCGTCGGAGCCATCTGACCGCCCGTCATGCCGTAGATCGCGTTGTTGACGAAGATGATCGTCACGTTCTCTCCGCGCGTCGCGATATGGACGGTTTCGGCGGTCCCGATGGCGGCGAGGTCGCCGTCGCCCTGATACGTGAAGACGACGGTGTCGGGGTGCGTCCTCTTGACGCCCGTCGCGACTGCGGGAGCGCGGCCGTGAGCCGCCTGGATCATATCGCAGTTGAAGTAGTTGTAAGCGAAGACGGAGCATCCGACGGACGCGATACCGACCGTTCTGTCCTCGATCCCGAGGTCGTCGATAACGCCGGCGACGAGCTTGTGGATGATCCCGTGGGTGCATCCGGGGCAGTAGTGGAGCGGCACGTCGGACAGAGCGTGCGGCTTTTCATACACGGTTTTCATTTATTTCACCTGTCCTTTCAGAGCGACGCCGCCATCCGGCGGATCTTGTCTTCGACCTCATCGACCGACGGGATGATACCGCCCGTTCTCGTATATCCGTCGACCGGGCGCTTGCCCCCGACGGCGAGCCGGACGTCGTCGATCATCTGACCCATGTTCATCTCGACGGTCAGGAACGCCCTCGCGCGGTCGGCGAGCGCGCCGATCTCTTTCTTCGGGAACGGCCAGAGGGTGATCGGGCGGAGCAGACCGGCCTTGATGCCGGACTCTCTCACCGCCGTGATCGCGCTTTTCGCGACTCTCGCGGTGATGCCGAACGCAACGAGGACGATATCGGCGTCGTCCGTCATGAACTCCTCGTACTTGACCTCGTTCTCCTCGACCTTCTTATATCTCTCGTATCTTGCGACGACGGAGTTTTCAAGCTCCTGTGGGTCGATGAAGAGGGAATTGATTATGTTTTTCTTTCTCTTTCCGCCGTGGCCGTTCGCCGCCCACTCCTTTTCGGGGACCTCGCGCTTTTTGAAGAGCGAGAAGTCGACGGGCTCCATCATCTGACCGAGCGCGCCGTCCGCAAGAAGCATCGCGGGCATCCGGTAGGTGTCGGCGAGGTCGAACGCCTCGGCCGTCAGGGACGCCATCTCCTGCACCGATGACGGGGCGAGGACGATGAGACGGAGGTCGCCGTGACCGACGCCGCGCGTCGCCTGATAATAGTCGGATTGAGAGGGCTGTATGCCGCCGAGTCCGGGGCCGCCTCTCTGAACGTTGACGATAAGGCAGGGAAGATCGCACCCCGCGATATACGAGATCCCCTCGCTTTTCAGCGAGACGCCGGGCGAGGAAGAGGACGTCATGGCGCGCGCGCCGGACGCCGCCGCTCCCATCGTCATATTGATCGCCGAAATCTCGGACTCGGCCTGCAGGCAGAGTCCGCCGACCTTCGGCATTCTTTTGGCCATATATTCGGATATCTCCGTCTGGGGAGTGATGGGATAACCGAAATAGTAAAGACAACCGGCGTTTATCGCCGCCTCGGCGATCGCCTCGTTGCCTTTCATCAGCACCTTTTCAGCCACTTCAACACACTTTCTGTCGCCGTTTTACGGCACGGGAGAGACCTTGGATTTGCGCTGTGCGCGGCGTCTCCCGGTTTGTTTTTCCGGTCCCGGGACCTCGGTTTCAGTCGTCTTTTTCGACTTTGATGACGGAATCGGGGCACATCGTCGCGCACATTGCGCACGCGATGCACTTTTCCTGATCGGACACCGACGCGGGGTGATAGCCCTTGCCGTTGAGCTTGTCCGAAAGGATGACGACTATCCCGCGGGGACAGACGTCCACGCAGAGCCCGCAGCCCTTGCAGCGCTCCGTTTCAAAAGTAACTTTGTTCATTTTAATTGCCTCCGCAGCAAGAATAAACGATTTTTCAGAACAGCGCTCTCGTCGCCTGACGGAGCGGGATGAGAGTCAGACCCGAAAACCGCGGATCGGATGAAAGATCGCCCGCGATACCGGGAATATACGAGTGACCTATCAGCGGCACGCCGACGATCTCCGCCGTCCGTTCGGCGTAACCGACCGACGCGAGGATATCGTCCGCCGTCGTCTCGGCGCCGAGCGAGGAATTGTTGATGATCCCGGTGACGGAAAGGCGCGACAGGCGCTCGATCGCCGGAACCGTCTTCGCCGCGTCATCCGGCGTCGCCGTCAGCGGGCGGTACATATTCATTATGCAGATCATCGAATAACCGGCGGCCGAGATCCGGTCGGCGAATCCGCCGAGCACGACCGCTCCGTCGTCGCCTCCCACGTCGAGAAAGACGGCGTCCTCGCCGTCCTCCAGAACGGACGGAAGCATCGGAGGGAGGGAAGGGATGTCGACGTTCGAGTTGGCGAACTCGGGGATCAGCGGAACGACGCCCGCCTCCCTGAGCAGATCGGCGGCGTCCGCCGCCCTGAAATAGGGGTTGACGACGTCGAGATCGGCGAGGTAGACCGGACGGCCGGAGCGCGTCTTTTCGCCGATCGCGAGATTGACGGCGATATTCGTCTTTCCCGCGCCGTAGTGACCGCAGATCACGGTCACGCGGCGCCTTTCCTGATCGGCTTTCACGGCGTCGGGTCCTTCCTCGGTTTTTTAATATTATACATCTTTTTTTTCGTGAATGAAATAGTAAGCTGTAAAAAATATAGCGCCGACCCGCCGCGTCCCTTTGTAGATTCTGCCGACGGGATGAAAGGCGAAGTCCGCGCCGTTCGCCAAAAAACGCCCGAAAACGATTGAATTTGTATATATAGTGTGATATAATATAAACGGGATACTGTTTATTGAGGGAGGAAAAAATGCAGGAGTTTTTTGAGGGATGTCTCAAAACGATTCAGATGATGACCGTCGCGGACGTCATCGATATCATCGCCGTCTCGGTCCTTATCTTTTATATTTACGCGTTCCTCCGCGACAGGAGGGCGGGAAAACTCGTCCTCGGAGTCGTGATCCTTGTCGCGCTCAAGATCATCAGCGATCTGACGGGGATGTACGTCATGCAGTTCATCCTGCAGAACGTCTTCCAGGTCGGTTTCATTATCATCGCGATCGTTTTTCAGCCGGAGCTCCGGTCGGTCCTTGAAAAGGTCGGCGGCCAGCCGATCAAGGGACTCAGGACGATCGCGTCGCAGAGGCACGACGATATGCGCCGCGTGATCGACAGCGTCGCAGAGGCGGCGGTTGACCTCAGCGAGACGAAGACCGGCGCGCTCATCGTCATCGAGCGCGAGACGAAGCTCGGCGATCTTGTCCTTACGGGGACCGTGATCGACGCGGAGCCGAGTCCCTTCCTCATCAGAAACGTTTTCTTCAACAAGGCGCCTCTTCACGACGGCGCGCTGATAATAAGAAACGGCAGGCTTTACGCGGCCGGATGTCTTCTTCCTCTTTCGATGAATTCGGAGATAATCAAGGATCTCGGCACGCGCCATCGCGCGGCGATCGGGATGAGCGAAAACAGCGACGCGGTCGTCGTCGTCGTTTCGGAGGAGACGGGGACGATCTCGCTCGCCGTCGACGGAGTCCTGACGCGCGGGTATGACGGCGAGTCGCTCCGGTTCGAGATCGCCAAATACGTATCGGCGGACGACGGCGCGCGGTCGCGCGGCGGTTTGTTCAGCCGCATTTTCAGAAAGAAAAACGGCAAGACCGGCCGGAAGGCCGGCGCCGACGGACAGGGAGGAGGCGCGGCTCAATGAAAAACAATGAAAAAGAACTCCCTGTGAGGCAGTACGAGGCGGCGCCGGACGGCAAAAAAAGCCGTCGTCCGCTCCGCGGGACGATCATTACGATAATCCTCTGCGTTTTCGCCGCTTTCGCTCTCTGGCTCTACGTCATGCAGACGGAGAGCCCCACCTACACCGACACGGTCGACGGGATAGAGGTCCGGCTCGAGGGGGTCGACGCCTTATCCGAAAAAACGGGACTGTCGGTCTATTCGGGACAGGGAACGACGGTCAACGTCGTCGTTTCCGGCAAGAAGTCGATAATCGGGCGGCTCGCCCCCGGCGATCTCAAAGCGACAGTCGACGTATCGCCCATTTCCGTCGCGGGAAGACATCCGCTCAAGGTCTCTATCGATATGCCGTCCGGGCTGACGCTCGTCGAGATGGTCCCGTCGACGGTGACCGTCTACGCCGACGAGACGGTTTCAAAATCGGTTCCGGTGAGAGAGAAGATGAATCACCTTGAGCTGACCGACGATTACAGACTCGGCAAGATCGAGCTCGGATTCGACACCATCACGGTCGAGGGACCCTCCGGCAAGGTGAACTCCGTGTCCGACGCGCAGGTGATAATCGATATGGGCGGCAAAACTTCGTCTTTTTCGGGCAAGTTTCCGATCGTTCTGACCGACGCCGTCGGCAGCGCGGTGACGATGGATTATCTCAAGTGCTCCGCCTCGGAGATCGACGTCAAGGTCCCGATCTATATGATCCGCGAGATCGCCGTCCCGTATGAGTTCAAATACGGTCTTCTCGGCGAGGACGACGTCAAGGTCACCCTAACGCCTTCGACGCTTACCGTTTTCGGCGACGCGGGAGACGTCTCGTCCGACGGGGTGATCTCTCCCGTCGTGATCGACGAAAAGGCGATAACGTCGAATTATTATTCGTTCAGGATATCCCCGGAGATTTCGCAGAAGGTCTCGCTCGACTCCGGCACCGGTGAAGTCGGCGTGACGGTCGAGATCGACCCGTCGCTGACGACAAAGGATTTCACCGTGTCTGATATCAGGATAAAGGGCGCGGCGTCCACCATCAAGTGCGAGATCGTCGACAGCTCCGTCAACGTGACGCTCCGCGGGACTGAGGCGGCGTTCGAGACAATGAAGGATTCCGACGTTTACCTGACCGTCGATATGACCGGCTACGACAAGGGGAGCGTGGGCACCGTGACGAGGCCGGCCGCTGTCTCCGTCGCCGGATCTCCGCAGGGCGTCTTCGAGATCGGCTCCTATTCCGTAAAAGTCAAGATAAGCTGATGGATAAGAATGTGACGGGCGAATGCGCCGTCGTTGAAAACATAAAGATCCCCGCCGCGTCCCCGCGCCGCGCCGACGCGGACGGGGAGGCGCGCCGCAGAGCGGAGGCGGAGGTAAAGAGGATCCTCGGAAGAAAGCCGGAGCGCGTCGCGATCCGCCGGAAATCGGTAGACGCGAGGCGAAAAGGAGAGATCAAGCTCGTTTACTCCGTTTTCGCGGAGTTTTCGGAGCTTTCGGAGGGGGAGAGGGAAAAGCTCGCCTCCGCCGGTATCAAAAACTACCGGGAGACGCCGTTTGATCCGACGCCGGGCGCAAAAAAGCCCGGCGCTCCGTTCGTCATCGCCGGCTTCGGGCCCGCGGGGATGTTCTGCGCGCTCGAGCTCGCCGAACGCGGGTACAGGCCCGTCGTTTTTGAACGCGGCTCATCCGTTGAAGAGAGAGTCAGAAAGGTCGGAGCGTTCCTTTCGGGCGGACCGTTTGACCCGGAGTGCAACGTGCAGTTCGGCGCGGGAGGCGCCGGAACTTTTTCGGACGGCAAGCTCATGACGCGGATCGGGGACCCGACCGTCTCGTATATTCTGAAGCGTCTCTGCGAGTTCGGCGCGCCCGAGGACGTGAGATGGCGCGCCCGTCCGCACGTCGGGACCGATCTGCTCCGCGGGATCGTCTCCAATATCGAAAAAAGGATCGTCTCCCTCGGGGGAAAAGTCATATACGATACCGCCGTTTCATTTAAGAACGGCAGGTTCTACGCCGGCGGCGCCGAGCGCGATTTCAGCGCGATGGTCCTCGCCGTCGGTCACAGCGCCCGCGACACCTACGGCGAGCTCATGAAGGGTCCGTTTTCCGTCGTCCCCAAGCCGTTTTCGGCGGGCGTCAGGATAGAGCATCCGCAGGAGTGGCTCGATCGCGCGATGTACGGCGATCTCGCGGGCGACGAAACGCTCGGACACGCCGAATATTCGCTCTCGTACAGAGAGGGCTCCCGCGGGACGTACTCATTCTGTATGTGTCCCGGAGGCGTCGTCGTCGCCGCGTCCGGCGAGGAGGGCGGCGTCACCACGAACGGGATGAGCGACAGACGGAGGGACGGACCGCTTTGCAACGCGGCGATCGCCGTTTCGGTATTGCCCGATGATTACGGCGGAACGCCGGCGGGAGCCATAGAATTTCAGCGGCGGCTCGAAAGAGACGCGTACCGTGCGGGCGGAGGGAATTATCACGCGCCCGTTCAGCTCGTCGGAGACTTTTTCGACCGCGTCCCCTCGAAGAGGCTCGGCTCCGTCGTCCCGACTTATATGGGAGGCAGGGTGACGCCGACCGACGTACGGGGGATTCTTCCGCCTTTTATCGGCGATATGCTTGAGCGGGGACTCCGTCGGTTCGACGACCGGATCCCCGGATTCGCCGGGCGCGATATACCGCTCACCGGGACGGAGACGAGGACCTCGGCGCCCGTCAGGATAGAGCGAACGGCGGCCCTTACCGCGGTCGGCATGGAGCGCGTTTACCCGTGCGGCGAGGGCGCCGGATACGCCGGCGGCATCGTAAGCGCGGCGGCGGACGGACTGCGCGTGGCGAGCGCGATCATCACGGAATATTCTCCTTTTTAAGTTTTTTAAGGAGGTGAGAAAAACGGAACATCTTGCGAGAGTGATAGAGACGTACGGCGATACGGCGCTTATCGAGGCGTCGCGCGGTTCGATGTGCGAGGGCTGTCACGGAGGCGACTGCGGAGAGGCTTGCTCCCTGACGGGCCTTTTCGGAACGGGCCGAGCCATGAGAACGAAAGCGAATAATCCGGAGGGCGCGAAGCCGGGCGATCTTGTTGAGATCAGCTCGTCCGATTCGACCGTCTTTTCTCACGCTTTTCTCATTTTTATCCTTCCGCTCGTCCTTACGTTCGGAGCGTACCTCGTCGGCTCGTCCCTCGGCGGCGCGAAGGTCGGCGCCATAGCCGCGGGAGCCGGCTTTCTGATATCGGCCGCCGCCGTTTTCGCGGTCGAGGCGGCTGCGAGAAAAAGACCTCCGTCGGTCACGATCGTCAGGATCGTCAGGACGGCGGATGAAAAGGAGGAGCGGAAAGATGAGTAAGACCGTGTTCTCCGACCGGATCGTCGCCTCGTCCGCGGCCGAGGCGCGCGAGGACGTTATCGCCCGCGATATCGCCGATTCCCTTTCTCTCTCGCTCCCCGTCGCGAAGCTTCTTCACGACCGCGGGATGAACGATCCCGAGGAGGCGAGGAGATTTATCCTCAAGCGCGAGGAACAGCTCTACGACCCCTTCCTGATGAAGGATATGAGGAAAGCGGCGGAACGCGTCGCTTCCGCTCTTTTCTCGGGCGAGCGGATCATTATTTACGGAGATTACGACGTGGACGGAGTGACCTCCGTCTCCGCCCTTCTTTTGTTCCTGCGCGACAGGGGCGGAAACGTCGGATACTATATACCGAAGAGAGACCGCGACGGATACGGCGTTTCGCTCGGCGCGATCGAGCGTCTCGCCGCCGAACGGTGCGATCTCATCGTGACCGTCGACACCGGCGTCACCGCCGTATCGGAGATAAAAGCGGCGACCGACGCGGGGATCGACGTCGTCGTCACCGACCACCACGAGTGTCAGGATACGCTGCCGGACGCGCTCGCCGTCGTCAATCCGAAGAGGGCGGACTGCGCTTATCCCTTCGACGAGCTCGCCGGAGTCGGAGTCGTCTTCAAGCTGATGTGCGCCGTCGAATCGATCCTCTCTCCCGACGACGGGATGGCGGACTGCGTCAGGCGCGTCGCCGCCGAATACTGCGACCTGATCGCGATCGGCACGATCGCCGACGTTATGCCGGTGACGGACGAAAACCGACTCATAATCAGCTACGGTCTCAAGCTCATAGAGGAGGGCAGGCGTCAGGCGATGAACGCTCTGATGCTCGCCGCGGCGGAGGGAAGGACGCCTCCGCCGAAAAAGAAGATCTCCGCGGGATATATCGGATATACGATCGCGCCCCGCATCAACGCGGCGGGCAGGATGAAGGACGCCTCGACCGCGGTCGAGCTCTTCACCACCGACGATCCGGAGCGCGCCGAACAGCTCGCCGCGGAGCTCTGCGAGACGAACAGAGAACGTCAGAGGACCGAAAACGAAATCGTCGAGGAAGCGTACGCGATGATAGACCGGACCCACGATCTCGAACACGATCCCGTGATCGTCCTGTCGAGCGACGTGTGGCATCACGGCGTCATCGGTATCGTTGCCTCGCGGATCGCCGAGAGGTACGGTCTCTCCTCCATCCTCGTATCCTTCGAGGGCGAGAACAACGACGGAGGAGCGGAAGACGTCGGAAAGGGCTCCGGCAGGAGCGTCAGAGGCGTCAACCTCGTCGAGGCGCTCGCCGCCTGCTCCGATCTGCTCGTCAAATACGGCGGGCACGAGCTTGCCGCCGGATTGACCGTCAGACGCGGCGATCTTGACGAGTTCCGCCGCCGTATCAACGATTACGTGAGGGAAAAGGGAAAGACCGTCGACGAGTCGAAAACGCACCCCGACGCCGATCTCGAGCTGCTCCCGTCGGACGTCTCAATGACTGTCGCCGAGGAGCTTTACCTTCTCGAGCCGTACGGCGTCAGGAACCCGACCCCTGTCTTTTATATGAGCGACGTTTATATATCGGACGAGACGCTCGTCGGAGGCGGCAAGCACACAAGGATGTTCTTGAAAAAAGAGGAAATGACCGCGGTCGCGATGTTCTTCAGAAACAGCATCAGCGACATCGATCTCTATCCCGGCGACACGGCGGACGTCCTCTTTAATCTCGATATAAACGAGTTCAACGGAACGCGGTCGGTCCAGCTCATTATCCGCGATATCAGACTTTCGGAGAACAGGGCGGCCGCGGAGAAACGCGAACGCGAGATCTTTTCCGCGATTTTTTCCTCCCGCACGGAGGAGCTCGGGCTTTCGGACCGCGAGAGGGCGGATTCCATGCCGACGCGCGACGATTTCGCCGCCGTTTACTCGAACATCAGAAAAGAGCTCCGATGCGATCACCGGGTATTCAGCATCCGCGCGCTCCGCCATCTTCTCGCGACGCGTGGGATAGGGCTGTCGTACGTGAAGCTCAAATCGATCCTCGCGGTCTTCCGTGAGCTCAATCTCATCGGAGTGAACGAGGTCGGCGGGACGCCGGACGTCTATGAATTCAACGAGGTCAACGTCAGCGGCAAGACCTCGCTTGACCGTTCCGAGATATTGAAGAAACTGAAAAGCGAACTTAAAATGGGCTGAAAGGCCTGCCGGAGGCGTTATGACGGACAGGGAAACGAACACGGGGGAGAAAGACGAATACGCTCTCATTTCAAACCTTCTGACGATAATCGAATCGACCGAAAAGAGATACGACGTCGAAAAGATCAAACAGGCGTTCCTTTACGCCCGGGAGCTTCACGAGGGGCAGTTCCGCGTGAGCGGAGAACCGTATATCAGCCACCCCGTCGCGGTCTCCGAGATCGTCGCGTCGCTCGAGCTCGACACGGACTCTATCTGCGCCGCGCTTCTCCACGACACGATCGAGGACTGCGGCGATAAGACGAGCATCGACGATATCCGCATCCGCTTCGGCGACGAGGTCGCCGCGCTCGTCGACGGGCTGACGAAGATCCGCGAGATCAACGTCACCGACAAGGAGGAAGCGCACATCGAGAACATCCGCAAGATGCTTCTCGCGATGGCGAAGGACGTCCGGGTCATCTTTATAAAGCTCTGCGACCGTCTTCACAATATGAGGACGCTCGACGCGAAGCCGGAGGACAAACGGCGCGTCACGGCGCTCGAGACGATGCACGTCTACGCGCCGCTCGCTCACCGTCTCGGTATGCAGAGGATGAAGCAGGAGCTCGAAAATCTCGCTCTTCGCTTCCTCGACCCGATCGGTTACGACGAGGTCAACGCCGATATCAGGAAGAAATACGGCGAGAACGTAAACTTCATCGAAAACACCCGGAACTATATATCGAAGCGGCTTGAGGAGTACGGTATCCGATTCACTCTCGAGGGAAGAGTCAAGACCGTTTACTCGATCTACCGCAAAATGTTCAACCAGAACAAAAGCTTCGACGAGATCTACGACTTCTACGCGATCCGTATCATCGTCGAAACGGAGCTCGAGTGCTATACGGCGCTCGGTATCATCCACGAGCTGTTCAGGAGCATCCCCGGGCGGTTCAAGGATTACATCTCGACGCCGAAGCCGAATATGTATCAGTCGCTTCACACGACGGTCATCGGGCGCGACGGCATCCCGTTCGAGGTGCAGATCAGAACGCGCGAGATGCATCACATCGCCGAATACGGCGTGGCGGCGCACTGGAAATACAAGTCCGGGCAGGAGAGCCGCGCCGAGATCGACGAGAAGCTCCAGTGGATCGCAAAGCTGATCGACGCGGAGGAGGGCGTGTTCGATACCGACGAATTCCTCCACGCGCTCAAGATCGACATCTTTCACGACGAGACGTTCGTGTTCACCCCGAAGGGAGACGTCATCGCCCTGCCTCTCGGCTCGACGCTCATCGACTTCGCGTACGCCATCCATTCCGAGATCGGAAACAAGATGGTCGGCGCGACGATAAACGGCAGTATCGCGCCTATCGACAGGGTCCCGCAGACGGGCGACATCGTTGAGATCATTACCTCGTCGGCTTCGCGAGGACCGAGCCGCGACTGGCTGAAGATCGTCAAGACGGGCGAGGCGCGCAACAAGATACGCCAGTGGTTCAAGAAGGAAAAGCGTTCCGAAAACATCGCCGTCGGAAAGGCGGAGATAGACCGGGAATTTTCAAAATTCAGGATCCGCCCGAAGGAATCCGAGAAGGCGGAGATCGTGGCGGCGATATCGAAGCGGCTCGGTATGCACGAGCCGGACGATCTTTACAACGCCATCGGTTACGGCGGCATGGCGGTCACCAAGATCACCGCCAAGCTGAAAGAGGAATACGAAAAGGTCGTCAGGGCCGCCGAGGACGAGCCGATCACCGAACCGGAGCAGGTCAGGACCCAGCGTCCCGACCGGATCCGTTCGACGGGAGGCGTCATCGTCGACGGCGAGACCGGCTGCGCCGTCAAGTTCGCAAAGTGCTGCAACCCGCTTCCCGGGGACAGGATCGTCGGATTCATCACGAAGGGCTTCGGCGTTTCCGTTCACAAGCACAACTGTCACAATATCGTCACGGGTATGAAGGACCCCGCGTTCCGCGACCGCCTCGTCAACGTCAGATGGGACGACGTCGTGTCGACGGATCAGTCGAAGGGTCTGTACGAGGCGATGATCCGCGTCTTCGCAGAGAACACGCTCACCACGCTCGCCGACGTCACGACGGCGCTTGCGGAGATGAAGGTCACTCTCGTCGCCGTCAGCACGAAGAAGCGCACGGAGGACGACCTCGTCATCACGCTCACCGTCGGATGCCGGAACAACGACCACTACAATTCGATCGTCTCCCGCCTCAGGACGCTTCCTCACGTCAGGGCGATCTCGGGCGGAGCGGGTTAAGGAATAATTATGAAAACAGTTGTTCAGCGCGTCCTTGACGCGCGCGTCGTCGTCGGCGGCGAGACCGTCGGCAGGTGCGGCGTCGGTTTTCTCGTTCTCGTCGGCGTTGAAACAGACGACACGGCGGAGGACGCTCGCGTCCTCGCCGCGAAGATCGCCTCGCTCCGAGTTTTCGAGGACGGGGCGGGAAAAATGAATCTCTCGCTTTCCGATATCGGCGGAGGAGCGCTTTCCGTCTCGAATTTCACGCTTCCGGCGTCGGTGCGCCGCGGCAACAGACCCGATTTCACCGCCGCCGCTCCTCCGGAAAAAGCGCGGGAGCTTTACGACGCTTTCTCGGAAATGCTCGGCGCGCTCGTTCCGACGGAGAAGGGCGTTTTCGGCGCCGATATGAAGATCGAAATGACGGCGGACGGGCCTGTGACCCTTTGGCTCGACAGCGCGATACTGCGCGGTCCGCGGAGGAAGTGAAAAAGAATTGAGGATCGAAGTTGAAGGGGCGGTCAACCCCTACTATATAGAAACGGTCGCGATGACGTTCTTTCCGGGCGAGAAGTTCTCCCGTGAGACGGACGGCTCGCCGGAGCGGTACGCCCGCGTCGCCGTGACGGACGGCGAGGACGGGGTCACGACCCGCGTCACGCTCCGCTCCCCGGACGGCGCGGTCTCCGAGGCGGAGGACTCCGAACCGTGGCGGCGGGACGGCGCCGACCGGACGAGAAAGGTGTCCGCCGGACGGGCTTTTTTCAACGCCGCCGTCCGACTCACCGGATACCGCCCGCCGTGGGGGATAATGACGGGCGTCCGTCCGTCAAAGCTCGCGATGGAATTCCTGTCGTCGGGGATGACGCCCGAAAAGAGCGCCGCGGAACTGTCCTCGTCGTATCTCGCCGGGCCCGAAAAGGCGCGTCTCGCCGTCAGCGTCGCGCTCGCCGAGCGCGGGCTCGTCAGCCCCGGGGACTGCGGGGAATGCAGCGTTTACGCGGCGATTCCGTTCTGCCCCACGCGATGCGATTACTGTTCTTTCGTTTCGTACGCGTCGCCGCGCCTTTTATCGCTGATACCTGAATATCTCAGGCGGCTTGCCGACGATATATCGTATACCGAAGAACTGATAAGAGAACTCGGTCTCCGCGTTTCGACGGTCTATATCGGCGGAGGAACGCCGACCGTTCTCGACCCGTCTCAGCTCGACTTCCTTCTGACCGCGCTCGATCCGCTCTCGCGCGGCGCGCGGGAATTCACGCTCGAGGCGGGACGGCCGGACACGATAACGGACGAAAAGCTCGCCGTCGCCGCGTCTCACGGCGTCGGGAGGATCAGCGTCAACACGCAGACGCTCAACGAAGCTGTTCTCGCCGGGATCGGCAGACGCCACACGGCGGAACAGTTTTTCCGGGCGTTCGAAGCCGGAAGACGCGCGGGGATCGGAACGATCAACGTCGATCTGATAGCCGGGCTCCCCGGCGACGATCCGGAGTCCTTCGGAAAGACGTGCCGCGCGGTGACGGATCTGCGCCCCGAAAATCTTACCGTTCACACCTTTACGGTCAAGAAGTCGGCAAAGCTCAGGGAAGAGGGCGTTTACGACAGAGAGGGAAGGGACGCCGAGACGTCCGTCGCGATCGCCGCGCGGACGGCGGCTGACGCGGGGTACGCCCCGTACTATATGTACCGGCAGAAAAACACCGTCGGCAACCTTGAAAACGTCGGATATTCCGTTCCCGGCAGGGAATGCCTTTACAACGTCTTTATGATGGAGGAGATCCACTCGATCTTCGCGTGCGGCGCCTCGGCGGTCACGAAGCTCGTCTCTCCGGGGGAGGTCGGCGGGAGTAAGGTGATAAAGCGGATCTTCGAGCCGAAATATCCGTACGAATATCTGAGGGAAAGAGAAGAAGGCGCCGCGGCGGCGGAGAGGAAGACGCGCAGGGCGGAAATAACCGCGTTCTGCCGCGAACACGGACTCGGAACTCACGTTTGAGAATAACGCCGCGAAAAACGCTGTATAAATAAATGAGAAAATGCGCCGCGGGATCGCGGAGACGGAGATTGACATGGCGGAAAAGAAAGTAAAGAATTCAACGAAGCTGTTCGTGTCGGGCGTCATCGTCCTGACTATATCGAATCTGGTTATAAAGGCGATAGGGCTCATCTTCAAGATACCCCTTCACAACATCCTCTCCGGAGAGGGAATGGGGTATTACAACGCCGCCTACCAGATTTACGTGCTGTTTTATATGATCTCGACGGCGGGTCTTCCCGTCGCGACGTCGATCATGATCTCCGAGAGCCGTTCTCTCGGAAAGATCGATCAGGTGAGGAAGATCTTCAAGCTCTCGCTCGGTCTGTTCTTCGTCGTCGGCTTTGTCGGAATGTCGATAATGCTCGTCGGCGCGAGGGCATTTTCCGTCAACGTGATAAAGAACGAACCGACGACGCTCTGCATAATGGCGATTGCGCCGACGCTCTTCTTCGTCTGTCTCTCGTCGGCGATGCGCGGGTATTTTCAGGGCTATCAGCATATGCTCCCCGTCGCGATCTCCCAGCTTATCGAGGCGCTTTCAAAGCTCTTCCTCGGGATCGCGTTCGCAATGTTCGCGCTCCGGAAATACGGGTCCGACCCGGCGGCCCTGAAATATGTCGCCGCGTACGCGATCCTCGGACTGACTATCGGAGCGGGACTCGGCCTCGTCTACCTGACGTTTACAAAAATGCTCTTCAAGAGCGACAAATACGACGCCGAATACCTCGAGGAATCGGGCGAAAACCACGAGGTCACGAAATCGTCGAAGATCTTGAAAAGGATCGCGATAATTGCGATCCCGATCACGATCAGCTCATCCGTAATGTCGCTCACGAATCTGATCGACACCGTTCTGATCCAGCGGCTTCTTCAGGATTTCCGCGGATTCTCGCGCGTGATGGCGAGCACGGCGTACGGCAACTATACGACGCTCGCCGTCCCGATGTTCAATCTGCCCCCCGTTCTCGTCTACCCGATATCGTATTCGATCGTTCCGCTCATAACGGCGGCGAGGACGAAGGGAGACCACGAGCGCGCCGAACGGATCATGGAGAGCGCGCTCCGCGTCGCGGTCCTTATCGGGATCCCGTGCGCGATAGGGCTGGCGGTCTTCTCAAATCCGATCCTCTCGCTCTTTTACAGGGATCGCTCGGCTATCGTCTATACGTCGCCTCTCCTGACGCTTCTGGCGCCGTCGACGTTCTTCCTCTGCGTCCTTTCGATCACGAACGCCATGCTTCAGGCGTGCGGCCATGAGAGAAAGCCCCTGATATCGATGGCGATCGGAGCCGTCGCAAAGATCGCGGCGAATATCCTCCTTCTTATGTTTATCGGTATGGAAGGGACGCCGATCTCCACGTTCATCTGCTATTTCACCGCGACTGTCATCAACATTTTCTTCATAACGAAATATACGAAGATGCGTCTCCGTCTCGCGAGAGTTTTCCTGCGTCCGCTTCTCGCCGGCGTCATCGCCGTCGCGGCGGCGTACGGGGCGCGTTACCTGTACGCCACGTTCGTTCCGGGTAAGATCGCGACGATCGTCGCGATCGCGACCGCGGCTCTCGTTTACGTGACCCTGATCTTCGTTATCAGGGCGATAGCGCAGGACGATATCGAACTTCTTCCAAAGGGGCAGAAGATCGAAAAGCTGATAAAGAAGCTGAAGCTCAACACCGTCGCCTCGACGCTCGCCGTCTGCGTGCTGATCGGAGCCGTCGGAGGAGCCGGAGTTTTCGTTACCGGTCATAAATACAAGAGCGCGATGTCCTCCGCCGAAAACGGCGGCGATCCCGTCGCCTCCTACGCCTCGGCGGCGAAGAACAGACCGCTCAGGGAGGACGCCTATTTCGGTCTCGTCGACGCGATCGGAGAGGACGGGGTCTTCACCGAGGACGAGGAAAGGACGCTGTCAAAGAGGCTCAACACCTCGATCGGGGATCTCTCCGCCAAGCCGTTTTACGGAGAGCTCGCCCGCAAGATACTTGATCTTTATCTCTCGTCTTACGAAGCGGGAGAAAAGGAGGACGGCGTTATCGTGTCGAGCGGCAATTATCTCGACAAGATAGAGAACTGGTCGAACAACTCGGTCAATTACGCGTCGTCTTCCGACGGGACGGCGCTTCCGTCGGCGCTTTCTTCCGTCGCTTCATTCAGGACGGAGGAGGCGGCGAAGAACGAGGACGTCAAAGAGGACGAGAACGAGAGAAAAGGACGGCTCGTCAGGCTCGGTGACGATCTCATAAAGCTCACGGAGGCGATTAAGGCCGAAAGGACTCCGGAGGAGATCATTTCTCCCGCCAGGATCGCCGCCGAGACCTTTGAACTCTACGACGGGGAAATGAAAGCGGCGGGCGTCGACACCGAAGCCGTCCGCTCCGCGCTGTTGTCGCTTTACGACTCCGTTTCGGACGCGCCCGCGTCCGGCGGGCTCGGCGTGATAAAAGACGACGCCCTCGCGCGGCTGCTCCGCGCGGCGGGTTGATCGGAAAGGAAAACGGAAAAATGGACGACAAAGACAAGAGGGAGATCCTCGCCCTCCGCGAATACGATATCGACTCGCTCCGCCGGATCATCGCGTGCCTCCGATCCGAAAACGGGTGTCCGTGGGACAGGGTACAGACGCACAAATCAATAAGGAAGGATCTTATCGAGGAAACTTACGAGGTAGCCGAGGCCATCGACAACGACGATCCGGTCCTTCTCCGCGAGGAGCTCGGTGATCTTCTCCTTCAGGTGGCTTTCCACGCAAGGATCGAGGAGGAAAAAGGGAGCTTCTCCCTGACTGAAGTTATATCCGATCTTTGCGAAAAACTTATAAGAAGACACGGCCACGTTTTCGGAGACGTCAAGGCGGACGATCCGGATGCCGCTCTCGCGTCGTGGAACGCGGCGAAGGGCGTCGAGAAAAAACGCGGCGGCGCGCGCGGCGATATGGAGGCGATCCCTCCGTCGCTCCCGTCGCTTATGAGGGCGAAAAAAGCCGCTAAAACCGCTCTGAAGGACGGTTATTCCTTCGGCGGCGCGGATGAAATTTTACGCCGCGCCTCCGACGCTCTCGGCGAGCTTTCCGGGGCCGGAAAAGCGGACGACGAGGAAACGCGGGACAGACTCGCGGACGTTTTATTCGATTTATGTACTGTTTTTGCTATGTTCGACGGCGATCCGGAGGAAAAATTGTATAAAAAAACCGCTGAATTTATAGAAAGTTATACAAATTTGTGAAAAAACCAAAATAATTTCCATATTTCACTTGAAAAAACGCCGTTGCGGTGGTATACTATTTGACGGTTTGAAAAAGCCGAAAAATACTGAAAGAAAAGGAAGTAAGATCATGAATAAGTCACAGCTCGTAGCATCCGTTGCAGAGAAGACCGGTCTCACCAAGAAGGCCGCAGAAGGCGCGCTTGCCGCAGTCCTCGGATCAGTCGAAGAAGCTCTCGTTAAGGGAGACAAAGTCCAGCTTATCGGCTTCGGCACGTTCGGCGTCAAGAAGAGAGCAGCCAGAACCGGCAGAAACCCCTCCACCGGCGCAGCCATCAAGGTTCCCGCCTCCAAGGTCGTTTCGTTCGCTCCCTCGTCCACTCTTAAAGAGAAGGTCAACAAGAAATAATTTTCTTCCGGGACCGCGAGTCCCTTTGTATCCGGGAGGGCGCCTCGAATGCGGCTTGATAAATTTCTCAAAGTTTCGCGTATCATAAAGCGCCGTACCGTGGCTAACGAAGCCTGCGACAACGGTCACGTCGAGGTCAACGGCAAAACGGCCCGCGCCTCGTATGACGTAAAGGAAGGCGACGTTATCAGGATCGCTTTCGGCGAACGCACCGTCTCTCTTCGTGTCCTTGACGTAAGGGACAACGTTCAGAAAGCGCAAGCCTCGGATCTCTTTGAGATCATTGAAGGCTGACGGTAATATTGATTCTATGCCGCTCATAAAATTATATGAAGAATATAATTTTGGAGCGGCATATGAATACCGTAGGGGAAAAAGAGCATAAGGTCCTCATGGTCTCGCGCGGCTATCTTGACGTCAGCGGGGTCGAGGAGGTCGAGAGTTATTCGGAAACGTCGGTCGTCGCGGTATCCTCAATGGGCGCCTTCTCCGTCGAAGGCGAGGGGATCCGTATTGACAGTTTTTCCGCGGAGAGCGGCAGGCTCGTCGTCCGCGGGAAGATCGACGGACTTTTCTATTACGGAGACGAATCGGGCAAGAAAAAGCGCTTCGGCTTTTCGCGTACAAAAGGAAGCTGATCCGTGAAGGTATTCATTCCGGACCAGCTCGCCGCGCTTTTCGCGTTTTTTTCGGCGGGCGCCGCTTTCGGCGCGCTTTACTGCGTCCTCCGCTTTTTGGGAATGGTCGCGGGAGCCGTTCCGGTCGGCTTTTCGTCGGAACGGACGGTCTGTCCGTCTCCGATGAGCCGTCCCGTGCGGCGCGTCCTCGTTTTCCTTTCGGACGTGACGCTTTTCGCCGTTTTTTCAGTCGTCTTCTGCGTTATGACGTACGCGCTGGCGGACGGAAGATTCCGCCTTTACCTTTCAGCGGCGGCGGCAGCGGGCTTTGTTTCGTTCATTTCTCTCCCGGGACGCCTCATAAGACGGCTGTCGGGAGCCGCGGCGTTCTTTATCCGCGCCGCGATCCGCGCGGCGCTGCTTTTTGCCGCCCGTCCCGTTATTTTCGCCGCGAGGGCGACGGGGAGGCTTTTCTCGGCGGTCATGTCTCCGATCCGAAGACGGACGACCGCGTTGAAATCGTCGTTTTCCGAAAAGATAAAGGAAAAACGCACAGTGAAGGGCGGAAGATCTTCGCCCCGGACCGTCCGGCGCGCCGCCGGATGGGGAAAGGATTTGCGACCTTGAAGAGTATTACCGGCAATATCGTTTTCAAGGCGGCCGTTATTCTGTTCGCCGCTCTCTGCATAGCGACGGTCGTTCGTCTTCAGCTCAAGAACAACGGGCTCAAGGCGGATACCGCCTCGCTGAAGGAAAAGATCGAGGAAGAGGAAAACAGGGTGCGGGAGCTCAAAAGCAAGCTCGACGCTCCGTTTGACGAGGAATACGTTATCGAACTTGCAAAAGAAAAGCTCCACCTGCGTCTTCCCGACGAGATCGTTTTTTATACCGACAACTGAAAGCCGCGTCCCGCCCGTCCGGGCGGGACTTATTGATATTTTACGGGTGAAAAGAATGGAAGAAAAAATCAGACTGATACCGTCGGAGGAGATTTCCGAAGCCGTAAGGCGTCTCTTCCTTTCGACCGCCGTCGAGCTGCCCGCTTTCGCTTCCGGTCGGCTGAAAGAAGCCGAAAGCGCGGAGACGAGCCCCGTCGGCCGCGAGATCCTCGGAACGCTCTCCCAGAATCTCGACGCCGCCTTGAAGTGCGGCGTTCCGATCTGTCAGGACACGGGAATGGCGGTCGTTTTCGCCGATTTCGGACGCGGCGCGGCCGTCTCGGGGAAATCCTTTACCGACGCGGTCAACGAAGGCGTCCGACGCGCCTACGTCGACGGCGCTCTCCGGTTGTCCGTCGTCGAAGACCCCCTTTACGAAAGAAAAAACACCGGCGACAACACGCCGGCGGTGATCCACGTCCGTTTTACGGACGATCCCGAACTCGCGGGGAAAATACGGCTGACCGCCGCCCCGAAGGGCTTCGGGAGCGAAAACATGAGCGCGATCCGTATGTTCACCCCCTCTGCGAACGAGGACGACGTCGCGGAGTTCGTCGTCGGCGTCGCGGCCTCGGCGGGGGCGAATCCGTGCCCGCCGATCTACGTCGGCGTCGGGATCGGAGGAGATTTCGAGTCGTGCGCGCTTCTTTCAAAACGCGCGCTCCTTCGCGAGAGCGCGTCGGATGACGAGAGGTACGCCCGTCTTGAACGGCGGCTCCTCTCGGAGATCAACCGGCTCGGGATCGGACCTCAGGGGTTCGGAGGGGACGTCACCGCGCTCGCCGTTTTCGTCGAACACGCTCCGACGCACATAGCCGGTCTTCCCGTGGCGGTCAATATCTGCTGTCACGTCAACCGCCACGCCTCCGTCGTCATCTGACGCCGCGGCGCGGTCTTCTCCTCATCGACGGACGCTTTTTCTTCCGCTTTCCGGCAAAGTACGCGCCCAAAACGGACGCCGCGGGGATGAGCAAAAAGAGCGCGGCTGTCAGGAGGACGGGACGGCCGGTCGGCGCGCTTTTGACGAACAGGCCGCAAAGCGCCGAGACGACGGCGATCGGGACGCCGCACAAAAGACCCGACAGCGGACCCTTGCGGAACCTTTTTTCCGCCGCGAATCCGCCGACGAGAGAGCCCGCGTAGAGCGCCGCCGCACCGACGGGGAAATAAAGAGCCGCCGGGTCCTCCGAAAGAAGGAGGAAAGCCGCGCCGATCATGAGTATCGCCGCCGCCGTCGCCGCGGCTGCTCCGATCGAGAACAGGGCAGATAACAGAGCGTGGCGCGCGCCGCTTTTTTCATTCATAAAAAGAGCCTCCGAAGGATATTTTGGTAAATATCTATTCGGAGGTCCGTTTTTTTATTACACGGGCGGTTTATTTGGAGTCTTTCTGATCCTTCGACTCCTTCGCGCTTCTCGCGTCTCTCGCGTCTTCCGCTCTCACGTCGACGGTCCTGACGGCGCTCTTCAGAAAACGGATGCGGACTTTGTCGCGGCCGGTCTCGAGAAGGAACGTCTCTTCCTTGATCGAAACGACCTTGCCGATGATGCCGCCGATCGTTGTGACTTCGTCTCCGACCGTAAGATTGTCGCGCATATTCTTCGCTTCTTTTTCCTGCTTCTTCTGCGGTCTGTACATGAAGAAGTAGAAGAGAGCGACCATGGCGACGAGCATCACGATGGTGATGATCCCGCTCATGGGGTTCGCGCCGGTCGTCGTCGCCTGACCCTGTAAGAAATTGAACATATTGAACGTTCCTTTCGGCTGGTAATTTTTTCTTGTCAAGTATTATACCCTATTCCGGAACGTTTTTCAACACATTCGCAAAAAAAAGAAAGGGCGGACTCACCGCCCCTTCTTTTTTCAGTACTTCGCGGGTTCGCGCGGCCGGAACAGAAGCGAGATGCACCAGAGACCGGCGATCGCGACGAGCGTGTAGATAACCCTCGCGAGAACGGCGTCCTGTCCGCCGCAGATCCACGATACGATGTCGAACTTGAAAAGTCCGATCGAACCCCAGTTGATAGCTCCGATGATAACCAGTATCAACGAAATTCTGTCGAGTATCATATTTTACCTCCGATTCAACGTCTTAGCGGTTGAACACTATTATTGTTGTCCCGCCGACGGCTTATTATAACGGCAAAATTTTCCGGGGGCGACGTAACGGAGCGGCGATTTTCAACATATACTGTTGAGAGTGAAGTCGAGGGGGATTTTGCAGTGACGGGAATATTGATCGATCTTCTTTACGCTTTGTCGTTCTTTCTTTTGAGCGCCGCTCCGGGCTCGAAGTTTCCGCCTCCGCTCGGGAGGGAAGAGGAGGCGCGCCTCTTTCGCCTCGCCCGCGGCGGGGACGCGGACGCCCGAGCGGAGCTTATCTGTCACAATCTGCGCCTCGTCGCGCACATAGTGAGGAAATATTACCCGACGTCGCCGCTCAGGGAGGACCTGATCTCGATAGGCACGGTCGGGCTGATAAAATCGGTCGATTCGTTCGACGTGACAAACGGCGCGCGGTTCGCGACGTACGGAGCGAAGTGCATACAGAACGAGATCCTTATGTTCTTCCGATCGAGGAAAAAACTCCTGTCGGAGGTCTCTATTAATGAGACGATAGACACGGACCGCGAGGGCAATCCCCTCACCTACATAGACGTCATAAAGACGGAGGACACGATAGCCGACGATCTCGACGTCAAATTCAGGACGGCGCGCGCCGCCGAATACGTCAAGACGGTGCTCACTCCGCGCGAGCGCGAGATAATCGTCCTCCGCTACGGACTCGGAACGGACCGTCCCGTGACTCAGCGCGAGGTCGCCGAGCGCCTCGGCATTTCGCGTTCCTACGTCAGCCGGATCGAAAAATGCGCGCTCGACAAGCTTCGCGCGAGATTCAATAAACCGTGAGGGCAGGAGTTACCCTATGTACGAAGCGGAGTATTGCGCCGTACTCCGCTTCATTTTTTGCCATCTATATCATCGAACGGTCCGGACCGTTCTTCATTTACTATTCCTCGGAACGGGAATAATATTACCGATGAAAAAAATTTTCCTTTTGCTATTGACAACGGCTCCGCGCGGTGATATAATGTCAGCCGAAAAGGAAGAAGAACTACGCATGGTTCTCACCGTACCGCCGCGGCGCGTACGGTCAATAACGGGATCCTCCGACAGGGTGGATCGGTTTCGTGCGGGAGTTTTTGTTCCCGCATGTTTTATTTTTTCGGAGGTGTATCAACATCAGCGCGAAAGAACTTCATATCAACGATGAGATCAGAGCAAAGGAAGTACGTATGCTCGATGAGAACGGATCTCAGATCGGCATAATGGACCTTGAGTCCGCAAAGAAATATGCCGCCGACCACGATCTCGATCTCGTACTGATCGCTCCGCAGGCAACTCCTCCCGTATGCCGCGCCATGGATTACGGCAAGTATTGCTATGAGCAGGACAAGAAGGAGAGAGAGGCGAAAAAGAAGCAGCAGGTCGTCGAATTGAAGGAAGTCCGGCTTTCATGCAGGATCGACAAGCATGACTTTGAGACGAAGGTCGCCCGTGCGAAGAAATTCCTTTCGGACGGCAACAAAGTCAGAGCCAACCTCAGGTTCAAGGGACGCGAGATCACGCATCCCGAGATAGGAACGGAGATGCTCGAGCGATTCGCCGAGGCGGTCTCGGAGGTAGGCGCGGTCGAAAAGAAGCCGAAGCTCGAGGGACGCACGATGTCCGTGTTTATCGCTCCCTCCAAAGATTAACCCCGTTCGTTCAGCCGATTCCCGGCTCAATAATACAGTGAAAGGACAATTAAAATGGGAAAAATCAAGACACATAAGGCGTCAGCCAAAAGAGTTTTCGTGACCGGCACCGGTAAAGTGAAGGTGTTCCACGGCGAGCACAGACACAACCTCGGCCATAAGTCGCAGAAGAGAAAGAGACATCTCCGCACCGGACAGATTCTCAGTCCCGCAATGACGGCCAACTATAAGAGACTCGTCGGAAAAGACTGAAAATCAAATCGAGATTGAGAAAGGAAGCATACGAAAATGGCAAGAGTAAAAGGCGCGCTCTCCACGCGCAAGAGAAGAAATAGAGTCCTCAAGGCTGCGAAGGGTTACTGGGGTTCGAAGAGCCGTCACTTCAAGATGGCGAAGCAGGCCGTGATGAAAAGCGGCAATTACGCTTACATCGGCAGGAAGCAGAAGAAGAGAGATTTCAGATCTCTTTGGATCACCCGTATCTCCGCGCAGGCCAAGGTCTGCGGAATAAACTATTCACAGCTTATGCACGGCCTCAAGCTCGCCGGCATCGAACTCAACCGCAAGCTGCTCGCCGAGATCGCCGTCTCCGACAAGGAAGCGGTCGCCGCGATCGTCGAGAAAGCAAAGGCTGCGCTTTAATTCATCAAACAGGGTGTTGCACGCGTGCGCAACGCCCTTTGAATTTATTTAACGATGGAACGATTCATACTGAAAAACGGATTGTCGGTCCCGCTCGTCGCCTCGCGGTCGAACGGGCTCGTCGTCGACGCCGCGAAGCTGACCGAAAAGAAATACCGGGAGATCTCCGGCGCGTTTCTCCTTGAGGGTGAAAAGCTCTTCGAGGAGGCGGTCCTGTGGGGCGAGCCGGTCTCCGTCTTCGTCTCTTCGGATCACGCGGAGCGGCTGTCGGAGAAGACGCTCGGATATCTGTCCGATCCGCGTCTGCGCGACAGGGTATTTGCTCTGTCCGCATCCGCTTTTTCCAAAATTTCGACGGAAAAGGCGCCTCAGGGCGTGATCGCGGCGGCGAGGATCCCGGACTTTTACCGATCGGGTGAAAACGGCGCCCGCGAGCTTCTCGCGGGAGATCTGCGCTCCCTCGTCCTCGACGGGGTGAGAGATCCCGGAAACGTCGGAGGCATTCTCCGTTCCGCGGCGGCGTTCGGCTTTGACGGAGCGATCCTTATCGACTCCGCCGATCCTTTCGGAGACAGGGCAGTCAGGGCGTCGATGGGCGCCGTGTTCAGAATGAGAACGGTCGCCGTACGCTCGGCGGGATTTCTGCGCGACGCGATCGGGTCCTCCGGCAGACGGCTCGTCGCCTCGGCTCTTTCGGAGAACTCGGAGACTCTCGGCGAATTTCTCCCGTCGCGCCGCGACGTCCCCGTGATCGGAAACGAGGGACACGGGATCTCGGGCGAGACGGCGGAGATCGCCGACGTCACGCTGAGGATTCCGATGGCGGCGGGGTGCGAGAGCCTCAACGCGGGCGCGGCGGCAGCCGTCGTCCTTTGGGAGTATTTCAAGCAGTCGCGGAAAGAATAATAAAAGCGGGGATTTGCCGTGAATAACGAAAAGATATACTGGGTCTGGTTTGCGGAAGCGGTCGGCGCGGGCTCGTCGCTCGGAGTCAAGCTCGTCAACCGGTTCGGGTCGGCGCGCCGCGTTTACGAGGCCGATCCGTCCGAGATAAGGGATGATCTTCCCGGCTTCAACAAGTCGGAGATCGACCGCGCCCGCCGTATCCTGTCCTCGGGATCGACGGACGGCGCGGAGCGGATCATCGAAGCGGCGGAGAATTGCGGTCAGAGGATCGTCGTCCCGTCCGACGACGATTTTCCGCTCAGCCTTAAAAACCTGAGGGACGCTCCTCTCGCGCTTTACGTCCTCGGAGCTCTTCCGCGGTTCGACCGCGGGCTCTTCGTGTCGGTCGTCGGGACGAGAAAAATGAGCGATTACGGGAAAGTGACCGCTTTCTCTCTCGGATGAGGACTCGCCGCGGGCGGCGCGGGAGTAGTCAGCGGAATGGCTCTCGGGTCCGATTCCGCCGCCATGACGGGAGCCATCGTTTCGGGAGGCGTCACGGTCGCCGTGGTGGGATGCGGCGCCGACGTCATCTATCCGCGCGAGCACAGCGATCTTTACTACGCCGTTCTTGACGGCGGATGCGTCATATCCGAATATCCCCCGGGGACGGCGGTCGCCGGCTTCCGGTTCCCGGTAAGAAACAGAATAATCAGCGGTCTTTCCGCCGCGACCGTCGTCGTCGAGGCGGGCGCGGGAAGCGGCGCGCTCATCACGGCGCGTCACGCGGCTTATCAGGGCAGGGCGGTCTTCGCCGTGCCCGGGATGGTCGGCGCTCCCGGCTCGTCCGGAACGAACGGTCTCCTTAAAAACGGCGCGCTCGTCGCGACGTCGGCGGAGGATATTCTCGCGGAATATGAATTTACGTACCCCCACTCCGTTTCGCTCACCGCCGCAAGGCAGGCGACGGAGGGCGTCGATATGGCGGCGCTCGCCGAGGATTCAATAAGCAGACTTCACGTCGGATCGCGCGGGGACAATAATTTCTACGGCAGAGGAACGTACGGCGGGAAGAATCCCCCCGTCGCGAACGACCGGAAAACGTCCGCCGGAAAAGATGAGAAGACGGTCAGACTCGGCGATCTCGCCGAGGAACTGCCGCCCGGATTCGTCAGGGTCAAAAAAGCTCCGGCCCCCTCGGAGCCGCAAAGGATCGACCTCGATATGCTTGACGAAGTCAGCGTCAGAGTGTATAATCTTATGACGCCCGACGTTCCGGTGACGGCGGACGAGCTCGTTCGCTCCGATCTTCCGGTCAGCGACGTTCTGAGCTCTCTTTCAATGCTCGAACTCGCCGGGGCTATAGAAGCCGGCGCGGGCGGATACTATCTCCGCCGCGGATGCGACGATCTGTCCGCCGGCGACGAATAATACGTAAAATCATCCGATGAAAGGGTTAAGAATATGGGAAATCTGGTAATAGTCGAGTCGCCCGCGAAGGCGCACACCATCAAAAGCTATCTCGGGTCCGGGTACAAGGTCGTCGCCTCAAAGGGGCACGTCCGCGACCTGCCGAAATCCACGCTCGGTATCGATGTGGAAAAAGGCTTCGAGGCCCACTATATAAACATCAGAGGGAAGGGCGACCTTATCCGTGATCTTCGCAAGGAAGCGAAGAACTCCGATAAGATCTTCCTCGCGACCGACCCTGACCGCGAGGGAGAGGCTATCTCGTGGCATCTCGCGGCGGCTCTCGATATCCCCGCGGGAAAGTCCAAGAGGATCACCTTCAACGAGATCACGAAGACCGCGATCAGAGAGGCGATCAGAAAGCCCCGCGATATCGACATGGACCTCGTCAATGCACAGCAGGCGAGAAGGATCGTCGACAGGATCGTCGGATATAAGCTCTCTCCGTTCCTCTGGAGAACGGTCAAGAGCGGCCTTTCCGCCGGACGGGTCCAGTCCGTCGCCACCCGCATCATCGTCGAGCGCGAAAACGAGATCAGGGCGTTCGTTCCCCAGGAATACTGGACCGTCGACGCCGATCTCGAAACTCCCGCGGGAGAATCCTTCCGCGCGTCTTATTTCGGACACGTTTCGGACGGCGAAAAAATCGAGCTGAAGACCGGCGCGGAGGCCGAAAAGATCGTCGCGACGGCGAAATCGAATCCCTTTATCGTAAAAGAAGTAAAAAAGGGAAAGAAGACGAAGAATCCCGCGCCTCCGTTCACGACGTCCACGATGCAGCAGGAGGCGTCGAGAAAGCTCAACTTCCAGTCCCAGCGGACGATGAGAGTCGCGCAGGAGCTTTACGAGGGCGTCAATCTCGGCTCCTCGCTCGGCGGAAGTCAGGGTCTTATCACGTATATGAGAACGGACAGCACCCGCGTCGCCGACGAGGCGGTCGCCGCGGCGAGGGATTATATCGTCGAAAAGTTCGGCGCGGAGTATTATCCGCCGAAGGCGAGAGTCTACAAGTCCCGGTCCGGCTCACAGGACGCGCACGAAGCGATCAGACCGTCCAACCCGAAGCTCGACCCGGCGACCGTAAAAGAGTTTCTTACGGCTGACCAGTATAAGCTCTACCGCCTTATCTGGAACAGATTTACGGCGTCGCAGATGGCGAGCGCCGTCCTCTCCACCGTTCAGACGGACGTCGTATGCGCGGACTGCCTCTTCAGGGCGACCGGATACACGGTCTCCTTCGCGGGCTTTATGACGATATATGAGGAATCGACCGACGAGGAGACGAAGGAGCGCAGCGAAAAGCTCCCCGACATCCCGGAGGGGGCGACTCTCGGCCTTATCGATGTGAAATCCTGCCAGCATTTCACCGAGCCCCCGGCAAGATACACCGAGGCGACGCTCATTAAATTCCTCGAGGAAAAAGGGATCGGCCGTCCGAGCACGTACACCCCCATTATCACGATAATCCTCTCCCGCGGTTACGTCGAGAGGGACGGCAAGTCCCTCAAACCGACGGCGCTCGGAGAAGTCATAACGAAGATCATGTGCGAGCAGTTCCCGGACATCGTCGACTACAAGTTTACGGCGTCCCTTGAGGATAAGCTCGACGGTATCGAGCACGGAGCGGTCCCCATGCTGAACGTTCTCGAAGATTTCTACGGCGATTTTGAGAAAGAGCTCAAAAGCGCGAACGGAAAAGTCAGCCGCGGCGACGTTGAGCTCCCCGTCGAGGAGACGGACATCATCTGCGACAAGTGCGGAGCGAGAATGATCGTCAAGGAGGGCAGATACGGTAAATTCGCCGCTTGTCCGAATTATCCCGACTGCCGCAACACCAAGCCGCTCACTGAAAAGAAGCCGGAGCCGAAAAAAGCCGCCGTCGTCGGAGACGCCGCTCTCAAGTGCGACAAGTGCGGAGCCGACATGGTCCTCAGGACCGGCAAATTCGGGTCGTTTTACGCGTGTTCCCGTTATCCCGAATGCAAAAACACGAAGCAGATCGCGAAGAGCACGGGGATCAAATGCCCCGACTGCGGATCGGATATCGTGATCAAGTACGGCAAGAGCCGGAAGATGTTTTACAGCTGCGAGCGCTATCCCGAGTGCAAATTCTCAACGTGGGATATGCCGACGGACAAAAAGTGCCCGAATTGCGGCGATATGCTCCTTCGCAAGAAGGGAAAGAATCTTGTTTTCTGCCGCAACGCTGAGTGCGGATATAAGGCGGAGGAAAAAAAGGACGCCGCCGACGGAAAATGACGGCTGCGGGAGAAGAACGGCGGGGGATAACCGTCATCGGCGCCGGACTTGCGGGGTGCGAGGCGGCGTACGTCGCGGCGTCGTTCGGCGTTCCGGTCACGCTTTTCGAGATGAAACCGGAAAAGAAGACGCCCGCGCACAGATCGGACCTTTTCTGTGAACTCGTCTGTTCGAACTCCCTGCGCTCCGCGGAGCTCACGAACGCCGCGGGCCTTCTCAAGGAAGAGCTTCGCCGGATGGGTTCGCTCGTCCTCGAAGCGTGCGACGCGACGAGAGTCTCCGCCGGAGGCGCGCTCGCCGTCGACCGCGAGCTTTTCTCGCGGTACGTGACCGACAGGATAAAAAGTCACCCGCTGATAACGGTCGTCGAAAAAGAGGTCACCGCCGTCCCGGAGGACGGGATAACGGTTATCGCCTCCGGTCCGCTCACGTCCGACGCGCTCGCCGAAGACATCGTCCGGCTGACCGGGAAGGAGGGCCTCTGGTTCTACGACGCGGCGGCTCCGATCGTCTCGTTCGGGTCCGTCGATATGAGCCGCGCGTTTTTCGCCTCCCGTTACGGCAAAGGAGGCGCCGACTATATAAACTGCCCGATGACGGAAGAGGAGTACGCCGCTTTTTACCGCGAGCTTCTCACGGCAAAAAGGGCGGAGCTCCACGATTTTGAAGAAAAAGACCTCAGGGTATTCGAGGGCTGTATGCCGGTCGAGGTCATGGCGGAAAGGGGCGTCGACACGCTCCGTTACGGACCGATGAAGCCGGTCGGGATCACGAATCCGGAGACGGGAGAGACCTATTACGCCGTCGTCCAGTTGAGACGCGAGAACGAAGAGGGGACGATGTACAACCTCGTCGGATTTCAGACGCATCTTACGTTCCCGGAACAAAAAAGAGTTTTCGGAATGATACCGGGACTCGAAAACGCGGAGTTCCTCCGCTATGGCGTTATGCACAGGAACACGTTTCTCAATTCACCGGGTTTTCTCGCGAGGGATTATTCGGTCAGGGGAGAGAGAAGACTGTTTTTCGCCGGTCAGATGACCGGCGTCGAGGGATACGTGGAGTCGGCCGCTTCCGGCTTTACGGCGGGTCTCAACGCCGCGCTCGCCGCGCGCGGAGACGATCCCTTGATCTTTGACGACCGCACCGTGATCGGCGCGCTCGCCCGCTATATCAGCGAGGGGGGCGAAGGCGATTTCCAGCCGATGAACGCGAATTTCGGGATCGTCGCGCCGCTTGAGAAGAAAGTCAGAGGCGGAAAGCGCGCGAGAAATACCGCTCTTTCGGAGCGGGCGCTCGAATCGGCGGACCGGTACGGGGAAATAATCAGAGAGTACGTTCGAAAGGCGGGATCGGTGTGAAAATAATTGTTGACGCAATGGGAGGCGACCGCTTCCCGGACGAGATCGTAAAAGGAGTGGCTGACGCGTCCCTCGCGGGGACGTCCCGCTTCGCTCTCGTCGGAGATACGGAGCTTCTGAAAAAGTCCCTCGAGGGCTTGAAGCACGATCCCTCGGCGATCGAGATCGTCGGCGCGGAGTGCGCCGTGACGATGGAGGACGATCCGATGTCGATCCTCGGGTCGAAAAGGAACTCCTCGATGAGCGTCGGTCTCAAAATGCTCAAAACGGACGGCGACGCTTTCGTCAGCGCGGGCAATACCGGCGCGCTTTTCACGGGCGCGTCCACGATCATCCGGAACGTTCCCGGAGTCAAGCGCGCGGCGATCGCAACGCTTATCCCGTTCGAACGGCCGATCCTCTTGCTCGACAGCGGCGCAAACGTGAACGTCCTGCCCGAGTACTTCATCGATTGGGCGCATCTCGGCTCTCTTTATTCCGAATTCGTTCTCGGGGCGGGGAATCCCGCCGTCGGACTGCTGAACAACGGCGCCGAATCCCACAAGGGCGGCGCGATGCTCGCCGGGACTTACGCTCTCCTCGAGAAAGAGGAGGGGATAAACTTCGTCGGAAACGTCGAGTCGTACGATCTGCCGGGAGCCCCGTGCGACGTCCTTCTGACCGACGGCTTTACCGGAAACGTGACGCTGAAGCTCATAGAGGGGCTCTCCGTCTATTTCTTCAGAACGATGAAGCACCTGATGACGGAGACGGTCTTCACCAAGGTGTTTTCCGCTCCGCTTTCGGGAAAGATAAAATCCATGAAAAGAGTATTCGACCCGACCGAGTACGGCGGCGCTCCGATCCTCGGGCTCAGAAAGCCCGTCATCAAGGCGCACGGCCATTCCGACGCCCGCGCGATAACCGCCGCGATAAGGCAGGCGGAGGCGTTTGTTATGGCGGACGTTACGGGTATGGTCATAAAATGGGCGGCGAAAGGAGAGACCGCAAGTGAGAGCTGAAAACGGCGAAAGAGAACTCGAGCGTGCGATCGGGTACGAGTTCCGCGACAGGAACCTCCTCAAGGTCGCGCTCACTCATTCATCTTACTCGAACGAGAAAAGGACGGGCGGGGAGGTCCCCGTCTGCAACGAACGGCTCGAGTTTCTCGGCGACTCCGTTCTTTCCCTCGTCACGAGCACGTATCTTTACGGCGAATACGAGGATTTCCGCGAGGGCGAGCTGACGAAGATCCGCGCCGCGCTCGTCTGTGAAAAAGCGCTCTCGAAGTACGCCGCGAAGATCTCTCTCGGCAGGTATATCTATCTCGGTCACGGCGAGGATATGAACAAGGGACGCGAACGCGCGTCGATCACCTCGGACGCGTTCGAAGCTCTTCTCGCCGCCGTTTATCTCGATTCGGGCCGCGATCTCGGCGTGCTCCGCGGGATACTTCTGCCGTTCATCAAGGAAGAGATAGAGAACATAAGGCGCGGGTCGTCGTTCGAGGACCACAAGACCGCGCTTCAGCAGATCGTCCAGCAGGCGAGCTCGGAAAAGCTCGAATACGTCCTCGTCGGAGAGGAGGGGCCGGATCACGCGAAAATATTCGAGGTCGAAGCCCGCCTCAACAGCAACGTCATCGGACGCGGAAAAGCCGGATCGAAGCGCGAGGCCGAACAGATGGCGGCGAAGGAAGCGCTCCGCCTTTTCGGCGCGGAATGACCCGATAGTCAGATATGAAAAAACACGTCAATATACCGATATTCGTTCCGCACATGGGATGCCCGAATATGTGTGTGTTCTGCGATCAGCACGCCATTTCGGGCGTCAGTTGTTTTGACAGGAGCGCGGCGGAAAAGACCGTCGTTGAGCACCTCGCCTCCGTTCCCCCGGACGTCGGGTGTGAGATCGCCTTTTTCGGCGGCTCTTTTACGGGAACGGACCGCTCGCTTATGATCCCGCTGCTCGATATGGCGGAGCGATACGTGGCGGACGGACGCGTATCGGGGATAAGGATGTCTACCCGTCCCGACTATATCTCGCCTGAGATCATATCGATCCTCAAAAGATACACCGTGGCGGCGGTCGAGCTCGGAGTGCAGAGTATGAGCGACCGCGTTCTGTCCCTGTCCCGGCGCGGGCACACGGCCGACGATTCGAGAAGGGCTTTTTATCTTCTCGGAGAGGCGTCGATCCCGACCGTCGGACAGATGATGATCGGTCTGCCCGGATCCTCGCGCGAGGACGAGACGGACTGCGCCCGCGCGATATGCGACATGGGAGCCGTGGGGTCGAGGATCTATCCGACCGTCGTTTTCTTCAACACGGAGCTTTGCCGGATGACGGAGAGGGGAGAGTATATCCCTCTTTCGGTCGAAGACGCCGTCAGCCGATCGGCGGACGTCCTCACGATCTTTGAGGAGCGCGGCGTCAGGTGCCTGCGCATCGGTCTTCACGGCGTCGACGATCTCCGCCGCGACGGGAAGGCGATGGCGGGACCGTTTCACCCGTCCTTCGGAGAACTCGTGACGGGAGAGTGTTACAGGCGCGCGATCGAGAGGGCGGCGGACGCTCTGCTTGACGGCGGGAAGACGCCAGGGGCGATCACCGTTTACGTGCCGCGCGGAGATCTTTCGGCGGCGATAGGCCACCGCGGCGCGAACAGGGAGTATTTTTTCAGCCGGTTCGGGTTTAAGGAGATCGATTTTGTTGAAAAAGACTCTCTTTTGAGGTATAATATAGTTTTAGAAGAAAAAACCGGGCATCGGAGGAAATAGGATTGTATCTGAAATCACTCGAGGTACACGGATTCAAATCGTTTCCGGACAAGACCGTCTTGAACTTCAACCCGGGCGCGACGATCATCGTCGGGCCGAACGGGAGCGGAAAATCGAATATTACCGACGCCATGAGATGGGTGCTCGGCGAGCTTTCCTCCAAGAATCTCAGAGGAAACCGCATGGAGGACGTCATCTTTGCCGGCACGTCGGGCGTCCGTCCGATGGGGTACGCCGAGGTTTCCGTCACGTTTGACAACAGCGGCAAGGAGAAGACGGTGCCGGGCGATTACGACGAGATAACGGTCACGAGACGTTATTACAGATCCGGCGACAGCGAATACTACATAAACAGAAAACAGGTCCGTCTGCGCGATATCACGGAGCTCTTTATGAACACCGGTATCGGAAAAGAGGGCTATTCGATCATCGGACAGGGCAAGATAGCGGAGATCATCTCCAAAAAAAGCGAGGACAGGAGAGCCGTCTTCGAGGAGAGCGCCGGTATCACGAAATACAGATACCGCAAACAGGAGTCCGAAAAGAAGCTAGCCGAGACAGAGGCGAATATGCAGCGCGTCTCCGACATTCAGACGGAGATCGAGAGCCGTCTTTCCCCGCTCGAGCGCGACGCCGCCAAAGCGAGACGCTATCTCGAGCTGTACGGCGAGAAAAAGATGCTCGACGTGTCTCTCTGGCTTTACGATATGAAGGGCACGCGCGAAGAACTTGAAAAGACCGAATCCGACGCCAGAATGTCGGCTCACGAGCTCGAAATGGCGGAGGACACCATGCGGACGATCGACGCTCTGATCGAGACCGCCGACGAAAAGAGAAGAGCAAACCGGGAAGCGTATCAACGAAACGTCGAGGAGATGAACGAGAAGAGAAAATCGTCCTCGAAGCTCGAAAACGACGTCCGTTTGCTTGAAAACAACGTCCGCCACGCCGAGGACGCGGAGCGCGCGGCGGGTGAAAAGGCGGAAGCCGCCAAAGCGTCCGAAAAGCGGGAGAGGGAAAATCTCATCGCCCGTAAAGCGGAGGCGGAGAAGATAAAGGACGATCTCAGGTCCTCCCGCGAGAACGAGACGGTGATCGCCGGGAAGAGGGAGACGCTTCTTTCCGACCGCGCCGGTCATGACGAACGAATCGAGGCCCTGTTCGCAAAAAGGCAGAATATCGAAGCCGCCCTCAGCGACGACAGGGTCCGTCTCGACGTGCTGAAAAACGCCGTGTCGTCCGACGATGAGCAGAAAAACGAGCTGAAAGAACAGATCGCGTCGTACGAGAGCGAGCTTTCCTCCGTCGAAAAAGACTGCGACGCTCAGGAAAAAGTCGTCGGCTCGTACGCCGAAAAATCGGAAATCGAGAAAAGGGAGCTCGAACGGACGCTCTCCGAGCTTTCCGAGTTGACCGAGAAGAGAGACGGCGAAAAGGAAGAACTGAACGAATCGTCGGCGTCGATCGAGGCGATGACGGAACGCATAGGCGCGATGGAACGGATGATGGAGCATTTCGACGGCTTCAACAACAGCGTCCGCTTCGTGATGAAGGCGGCGTCCGAGGGATCGCTCCGCGGCATCCACGGGCCTCTCTCGAATCTCATCAAAGTCGACGGGGAGTACGCCCTCGCCGTGGAGACGGCGTTCGGGTCCGCTCTTCAGAATATCGTCACGGAGGACGAGCCGGCGGCGAAGGCGGCGATCTTCGCTCTGAAGGACGCGTCCGCCGGACGGGCGACGTTCTATCCTCTCACCACGGTAAAAAAGAGGCCGAGAGGACAGGAGGTCGAGGCGGCGGCAGGGGCGAAGGGCTTCATCGGCTTTGCCGACGAACTCGTCAGTTGCGACGGGAAGTACCGCGAGATCGTCTCGTCTGTCGTCGGTCGGATAACCGTTTTCGACAATCTCGATAACGCCGCCGATATGGCGCGCGCCGGCGGGTGGCGCGTCAGAGCCGTGACGCTCGACGGTCAGCAGATCAACGCGGGCGGCTCGTTTACCGGAGGAAGCGCCGGTCGCGACAGCGGAATGCTCACGCGTTCCTCGAAGATTGAATCGCTCAAAGCGCGTCTTTCCGAAGAAAAAAAGAAGAACGGCGTCCTCTCGGCGTCTGTCGCCGGGCTTGACGGGAAGATCTCTTCTCTGACGGCTGAACGGCTCGAACGCGAGGAGAAGAGTCGTCTTCTCGATTCGCTTTCCGGCGTCGAAAAGGCGTCCCTTTCCGAGCTTCAGGCAAAGAGAGAGTTTATCTCCGGCGTTCTTGAAAAGCTGAGGGACGACCTCAACGGCTCGGACGGCTCGAGGGAGAAAAACGAAAAAGAGATCGAAGAACTCGAGCGCCTTATCGAAGAAAAGAAGAACGAAGTCGATACGATAAATGAGGAGAGGACCGAACTCGCCGGAGAGAGGGGAGAACTCGATCTTCTCGCAGAGGAGGCGGCTGAAGAGCTTTCGTCCGCGAAGATCGAGACCGCGAGACTCGAAAAGGACGCGGAGACGGCGGAGAACCTGATCCGTTCGACGGAGGAGGCGATCGCGGCGCGCGCCGCGGAGGCGGAGGCCGCGGAGGCGGAAGCCGTCCGGCTGCGCGGCGAGATCCGCACGGCCGAGGAGGCGTCGAAGCAGCTCGCCGAACAGAGCGAGCAGATGGACGCCGAGACGCGCGCCCTCGAGGAAAAGGGAAGACGGCTCGACGCGGAAGCGGACGAGATCGAACGCGAGCTCACCGAACTCCGTCACCGCGAAAAAGAGCAGACCTCGAAGAAAGAGATCCTCTTCGTTGCGAACACAAAAAACGAAAACAAGCTCTCGCGTCTGCGCGAGAATATCGACAAGATGACGTCACGGCTGTGGGACGAGTACGAGCTGACGTTCTCGTCGGCGGCGGAGTTCGAAAACGAAGAGGGCTTCGAGCGGGTCGACGAAAAGAACCGCGGAAAGATCAGAAGCAGATTCACGGCGCTGCGCGACGAGATCAAGTCGCTCGGCGCGGTCAACGTGGGCGCGATCGAGGAATACGCGTCGACGAAGGAGCGTTACGACGGCATCAAGCGTCAGATGGACGATCTTTCGGCGTCGAGGGCGGAGCTCGGCGAACTCATCGCTTCCATAGAGGAAGATATGAAAAAGATGTTCGCCGACGCGTTCGACGAGATCAACCGCGGCTTCTCCGACGTGTTCCGCGAGCTTTTCGGAGGCGGTCACGCGGAGCTCTCGCTCACCGATCCCGACGACGTTCTAAACAGCGGGATCGAAATAAGCGCGGCTCCTCCCGGAAAGACGATCAAGCATCTGTCGCTTCTGTCGGGCGGAGAGCAGGCGTTCATCGCGATCGCTCTGATGTTCGCGCTCATACGCTTCAATCCGTCGCCGTTCTGCATCTTCGACGAGATAGAGTCGGCTCTTGACGAGGTCAACGTCGTGAGAGTCGCCAACTACGTGAAAAAGTTCTCCGAAAAAGTGCAGATCATAATGATCACGCACCGCCGCGGCACGATGGAGATCGCCGATACGCTCTACGGCGTGACGATGCCGAAGCACGGCATTTCCAAGGTGTTCACCCTCGAGGTGGGCGACAATGCGAACGAGAAGTATATCAAATAACGGAGGCGCCCCGATATGGCATTTTTCGAGAAGCTGAAATCAGGATTGAAAAAGACGAAAAGCGCCGTTGTCGATCGGTTTGACGGAGTGATAAAGTCGTTCCGCCGGGTCGACGAGGATCTGCTTTCAGAGCTCGAGGAGATCATGATCTGCTCCGATATGGGTTTTGAGACGACGGAGGAGATCGTGGACGAATTGAGAGACAGGATAAAAGAGGAGAAGATAAAAGAACCCGACGACGTGAGAAGGGAACTCGCGGATATCCTCCGCGAACACGTCGGCGAGGGCGCGGCGCTCGATCTTTCCTCGACGCCGTCCGTCATTCTCGTGATCGGGGTAAACGGCGTCGGAAAGACGACTTCGATCGGAAAGATAGCCGCCGATCTCGTAAAACGCGGCAAAAAAGTCGTCGTTGCGGCGGCTGACACGTTCCGCGCGGCGGCTATCGAACAGCTCGCCGTCTGGTGCGAAAGAGCCGGAGCCGATCTCATAAGGCAAAACGAGGGCTCCGATCCCGCGGCGGTTGTTTTCGACGCGATCGCGGCAAGCAAAAAAAGAGGGGCCGACGTCCTCATCGTCGACACGGCGGGCCGTCTTCACAACAAAAAGAACCTCATGGACGAGCTCTCGAAGATCGACCGCGTGATCGGAAGGGAGCTTCCCGATTCCTCGCGCGAGACGCTTCTCGTTCTTGACTCGACCACCGGGCAGAACGCCGTCCAGCAGGCGAAGGAATTCAAAAAAGCCGCCGACATCACCGGTCTCGTTCTGACGAAGCTCGACGGGACCGCCAAGGGTGGAGCGATCTTCTCTATAAAGAACGAGGTCGATCTGCCGGTCAAATACATCGGCGTCGGCGAGGGGATCGACGATATGGAGCCGTTCGACGCGGATCTGTTCGTCAGAGCGCTCCTCGATATGGACGCTGCGGGGGACAGATAACATGATCGAAATGGTGCTGTCGTCCCATAATGAAAAAAAGATCGGGGAGCTGCGCCGGATACTTTCCGCCGCGCTGCCCGAAGTCCGCCTTCTATCCCTTTCGGACATCGGCGTACGGGACGATATACCCGAGAACGGGGAGACGTTCGAGAAAAACGCGATAATAAAGGCGTCCGTCCCGGCTTCGCTCGGCTATATCGGTATCGCCGACGATTCGGGCCTCTCCGTCGATTTTCTCGGCGGGGCTCCCGGCGTCAGATCGGCTCGCTACGCCGGCGACGACGGCACGCCCGCCGACTGCAGGCGAAAGCTCCTCGACGTTATGCGGGACGTCCCCGACGGGAAGAGGGGAGCGGGTTTCGTGTCCGTTACCGCGCTCTGCCTTCCCGAAAATTCCGAAGTCGTTATCCCTCCCGAGTATTCGATCGGCGAAGACCTCGCCGCGCGTTCCGGAAGACGCCGCGAGCTGACGCTTACCGTCCGCGGGGAATGCCGCGGCTCGATCACACGGGAAGAACGCGGAACGGGCGGATTCGGATACGACGTCATTTTCCTCTCCGACGATCTCGGGATCACCTTCGGAGAAGCGGACGCCGCCTCGAAGGACCGCGTCAGTCACAGAGGCAGATCACTTTCGGCTTTTTCAGCCGTTCTGACGGAGATATTCAAATGCTGAACAGTAAACAGAGAGCGTACCTCAGAGGGTGCGCCAACAAAATGGACCCGATCTTTCAGGTCGGCAAGGGCGGCGTCGGCGACGCGATGGTGAAGTCGCTTTCCGACGCGCTCGACGCGCGCGAGCTCATAAAGATCAGCGTTCTCGAGAACGCGTCGGTCACCGCGCGCGGAGTCGCCGACGAGATCGCCTCGAAGACGGGAGCGGACGTCGCCGGCGTGATCGGCAGACGGATAATTCTGTACCGCGAATCCCCGAAGGAAGAAAACAGGAGTTATTCACTCGAAATCAGAGGTCTCAATGGAAAGAAAAGAACTGTCGGAAAGTAAGCTCGCGGAGCTTCGCGAGGCGGTGAGGCCGTACCTCAAACCGAAGCGTTATCTTCACACGCTCGCCGTTGAGGAGGAGGCGGCGCGCCTCGGGGCGCTCTTTCTGCCGGAGAGAGTGAACGCTCTTCGCGCGTCGGCGCTGCTTCACGACATCACCAAGAAGGATGACCTTGAAAAACAGTTGCAATATTGCGCCGAATTTGGTATAATCTATGATATCTTCGACCGGAACTCGCCCAAGATCTTCCATGCGAAAACGGCGGCGGAGCTCGCGCGGCGGGATTTTTCCGATTACGTCGACGACGAGATAATTTCCGGGATAAGATGGCACACGACGGGACGGGCTGAAATGACCCTGTTTGAGACGATAGTCTATCTCGCCGACTATATTGAGAAGACGAGGGATTTCGAAGACTGCGTCGAGTTGAGACGGTTTTTTTACGACGGGATCTCCGATCCGGCGGCGGACCGCCGCGAATGCCTCGTCAGGACGATGGTGCTGTCGTTCGATATGACGATCAGACAGCTTCTCTCCGACGGCGCGCCGATCGACGGCGACACGATCGGGGCGAGAAACCGCTTTCTCAGAGAAGCGGCGGAATTTGAGAAAAAATAACAGCGAAGGGCAGACCGCGCCGTCAGGCGGCGGTCGGTATCGGGTATCATGAACGAGGAATTTGGCAGAAAAAGAAGGAACAAGAGAGGTTTGACGACGAAGGCGAAAGTCATTATCGCCGTCGTTCTCGTCATATACGCCGTCATAATGTTCGGCATCGGTTTTATCGTGTTCTATAAGCCTAGCGTCAGTCACGAGGTGCCGTTCAACGTCCCTCAGACGGACGCGCAGGGAAGAACGGTCGAGCACGAATTCAGACCGAAGGCCGACACGTACAATTTCCTCCTTCTCGGCAGGGACAAGATGGCGACTCTCACCGACGTCATGATGATAATTAACGTCGATACGGCGGAGAATTCCGTCTCCGTTATGCAGATCCCGAGAGACACGTTCATAGCGGGCAATTACCCGACGAACAAAATGAACGCGGTCTATTCGACCCTGTATTACAATATGTTCAGACAGACCGGAGACGAAAAGGACGCCGCGAGCTTCGCGCTCAACGAGTTCACGAAGCTGATCGAACAGTCGCTCTGCATCAATATCCACTATTCGGCGATCATAAATCTCGAGGGGTTCAAGAACATCGTCGATATCCTCGGCGGAGTCGACGTCAACGTTCAGTTCCCGCTCAACTACGTCGACCCGGAGCAGGGGCTGTATATCGACATCCCCGCCGGATATCAGCACCTTAACGGCGCCCAGGCGGAGGGATTCGTCAGATTCAGGCATGATTTCGCCACACAGGATATGGGAAGACAGGACAACCAGAAAAAATTCCTGTTCGCTCTGTTCTCAAAGATCAAGAGCACCGTCAAGATCACGGAGATCCCCCGTTTGACGCAGCTTGCAAACGAGATCTACGACAATCTTCTGACCGATCTTCCGGCGACCGACGTCGTCTTCTTCGCAAAATGCCTGCTCGGAGTCGATTCCGACAATATCAGGATGTTCACGATCCCGGGGAGCCTGCCGGGCGGCGATTTCTACATCATCAACAAGGCCGGCGCGATCCACGCCGTCAACCAGTACTTCAACGCTTATTCACAGGAAATAACGGATTATATGTTCGACCCGAATCAGGTCTTCAACGATTATTCCGGCGCGTACGACGCGCCCGCCGAATACGCTGAATTCGGGAAAGTTTACGAAAACGGCGAAGAGATTTACATTATGCCGGGCTGAAAAAGGAGATAATAATGAACAAAGAAGCGGCAGAAAAAACGATGAGCCCCCGGGAGATCGCGGAGCTCGCCGTGTCCGTTCTCGACGGCAAAAAGGCGAAGGATATCGAGCTTATCCACGTTGAAAAGAGAACGATAATAGCCGACTATTTCATCATCTGCACCGGTACGTCGCGCACACAGATCCGCTCGCTCGCCGACGAGGTCGAGGAAAAGCTCGCCGAGGCGGGCTGTCCCGCTCTGAGGACCGAGGGAATGGACACCGGCACGTGGGTCCTGAAGGATTTCGGATCGGTCATCGTCCACATTTTCAACGCCGAGAGCAGGAATTTCTATAAACTCGAAAAGCTCTACGATATGACGGAGGGCGCGGAGCCCGCCGCACAGGAAGACTGACACGGAGTAAATTATGGAACACGATTTCAAAAAAATAGAGCCGAAATGGCAGGCAAAATGGGAAGAGGCGGGAGCTTTCCGCGCGGGAGACGACAGGTCGAAGAAGAAGTTCTACGCGCTCGTTGAGTTCCCGTACCCGAGCGGCGCCGGAATGCACATCGGTCACGTCAAGGCGTACGCCGGACTCGAAGTGATATCGCGCAAAAGAAGGATGCAGGGCTACAACGTCCTCTTCCCGCTCGGATTCGACGCGTTCGGACTTCCGACGGAGAATTACGCTATCAAGACTCACGTTCACCCGAGAGTCGCGACGGACAGAAATATCGAAAAGTTCACGATGCAGATGAAGAAGCTCGGCTTTTCGTTCGACTGGTCGCGTACGATCGATACGACGGAAGAGGGTTACTATAAGTGGACGCAGTGGATCTTCCTCAAGATGTTCGAGCACGGTCTCGTCTTCCGCGACAAGACGCTCGTCAACTACTGCCCAAAGTGCAAGGTCGTCCTCTCGAACGAGGATTCGCAGGGCGGACGCTGCGAAGTCTGCAAGAGCGAGGTCGTCCAGAGATCGAAGGACGTCTGGTATCTCCGGATCACCGAATACGCCGATAAACTGCTCGCCGGGCTCGACAGCGTCGATTATCCCGCGAATATCAAGGCGCAGCAGATCAACTGGATCGGAAGATCGACGGGCGCCTTCGTCGACTTCACGCTCACCGGCACGGACGAGAAGCTGACGATATACACGACCCGTCCCGACACGCTCTTCGGCGTCACGTTCATGGTCATGGCGCCCGAGCATCCGATCCTCGACAAATACCGCGACAGGATCGCAAACTTTGACGCGGTCGACGAATACCGCGCGTTCTGCGCGAAAAAGACGGAGTTCGAGCGCACGCAGATCAACAAGGACAAGACGGGAGTCCGTCTCGACGGATTGACGGCGCGCAACCCCGTCACCGGAAAAGACATTCCGATCTTCATCTCCGACTACGTTATGATGGGATACGGGACCGGCGCGATAATGGCGGTCCCCGCTCACGACGAGAGGGACTACGCGTTCGCGAAGAAGTTCGGCGTCGACATAATCGAGGTCGTAAAGGGCGGAGATATCTCGGCCGCAGCGTATACCGGCGACGGCGAGATGGTCAATTCCGGCTTCCTCAACGGTCTTGACAACAAAGCCGACTCTATCTCCCGTATGATCTCTTATCTCGAGGAAAACGGGATCGGTAAAGCCGGAGTCCAGTACAAAATGAAGGACTGGGCGTTCAACAGACAAAGATACTGGGGCGAGCCGATACCGATCGTTCACTGTCCCTCCTGCGGGATGGTGCCCGTTCCGTACGACGAGCTTCCGCTCCGTCTGCCCGAGCTCACGAAGTTCGAGCCCGGCGAAGACGGCGAGAGCCCGCTCGCTTCTATCGAATCGTTCGTCAGGTGCAAATGCCCGAAATGCGGCGGCGACGCGAGACGCGAGACCGACACGATGCCGCAGTGGGCGGGGTCGTCGTGGTACTTCCTCCGTTATATCGATCCCCGCAACGACGAGCGTTTCGCGGATCCCGAGCTTGTCAGATACTGGATGCCGGTCGACTGGTACAACGGCGGTATGGAGCACGTCACCCGTCACCTTATCTACTCGCGCTTCTGGTACAGATTCCTCTACGACATCGGCGAGGTTCCTTTCCCGGAGCCGTATCTCAAGAGATCCGCTCAGGGACTGATCCTCGGACCGGACGGCGAGAAGATGAGCAAATCGCGCGGAAACGTGATCGACCCGCTCGACATCGTCGCTTCATACGGCGCCGACGTTCTCAGGACCTATATCCTTTTCCTCGGCGACTACGGCGCGTCCGCTCCGTGGGCGGATAACGGCGTCAAGGGATGCCGCAGATTCCTCGAGAGGGTCGCCGCGCTTACCGATATCGCAAAAGGAAGCGGATCGACGCCCGAGCTCTCGAAGGATCTCCACAAGACGGTGAAAAAAGTCACCGACGACATCGAGGAGATGAAGTTCAACACGGCGATCGCGGCCCTTATGACGCTTCTCAACCGCATCTCGGAGGTCGGCAAGATGACGGCGGACGAACTCAGGATCTTCGTCAAGCTGCTCTGTCCGTTCGCTCCGCATCTTGCGGAGGAAATGTGGGAACGCCTCGGCTGCGACGGCTTCGTCTCGCTCTCCGATTGGCCGGAATTTGACGAAAAAATGACCGTCGACGACGAGATCGAGATCGCGGTGCAGATCAACGGCAAGCTCAAGGGCACGATCCTCATCCCCGCGGACGCCGACCGCGACGCCGTTCTCGCGATCGCGAATTCCGATCCGAAGATCGCCGCTCTGCTCGACGGCAAGACCGTCGTCAAGGAGATCGTCGTTCCCGGAAAGATCGTCAACATCGTCGTCCGATAATTTCGGAATATTCTATTGACAAACGGGTCCGCGCCGTGGTATAATACCGTTCGGCGCGAAAACCGAATTGATTTTTCTTGATTGCGAAGGGAGGGAAAAAGAGAAAATGGCAGAGATCAGGGTCAAAGAAAATGAATCGCTTGACAGTGCGCTTCGCAGATTCAAGAGACAGTGCCAGAGATCAGGCATCCAGGCAGAGCTTCGCAAGAGAGAATGCTACGAAAAGCCCAGCGTCAGAAGAAAGAAAAAGTCCGAAGCCGCCAGAAAGCGCAAATACAAATAATCAAACATCGCTCCGTTTCCGGGGAAACCGGGAACGGAGTTGTTTTTTCCATATTTTTTGGGGTTACGTTTCCGACGCCTCCGGATTATAATAAAAAAGACGGGGGTGTGAGGGATGGAATACATAACGATAAGCGACAGCAGGATAAAGCTCGTCCTCGGGCCGGGCGACGTCGAGGCGTACGATCTCGATCCCGTGTCCCGGGAGGGCGAGGACGGAAAATCGTTCCTTTCCGGGTTCAGAAAGATAATGCGCGACGTCAAGAGGAACACCGGGTTCGACGCGGAAGGGAAAAGGGTGCTCGTCCGCTATTTCTACGGGAAGGACGGAGGATGCGAGCTTTACATAACAAAACTCCCCGACAGCAAAAAAGGCGGGAACGATCCCGCGGGCGGAGCCCGCAATCTGTACGGGACTTATCTTTACAAAAAAAGCGGCGAAGCGGAAAGAAGCGGCGGTAAAAAATCGATATACCGGTTTTCCGATTTATCCGATTTTCTCGGATGCTGCGGACAACTGCGCCGGACGGGACGCCACGGCCCGTCCGAGGCGTACTTCGACCGCGGCGGCAGAGAATACTATCTCGTTCTCGACGGAGACGATCCGACCGTCCCCGAATACAACGGCGCGCCCGTCCCGGAGCGGCGTTATTATTTCATCAGGGAGCATTTCAAAAAGTTTTCAAAGGACCCGTTGTCCGATCTTTTCGGACTGTGACTTTTTTCGGAAAATCGCATAAGGGAGAGTCGGAATCGCTTGATTTTCAGGTGATTCTGTGCTATTATTGAGGCAGAAGCGGGGCTTACGCGTCCCGAAAGAGGAGGAACAAATGAAAAAAAGATTGCTTTCACTGTGTCTGGCGCTCCTGATGGCGCTCGGCATGATCGTTTCGGCGATCCCCGCGTCTGCGGAGAAGGCGAATTTCAAAGACGTTACGAAGGGCGACTGGTTCTACGAGTACGTCAATTTCGTCTTTGAGCGCGGCATCATGAAGGGCACGTCGAACACCACGTTCGGGCCGGACGAATCGATGACGCGCGGACAGATCGTCACGATCCTCTCGAGGATGTCGGGCGACAACGTCGCGGGAATGGCGTCTTCGATGAACTTCAAGGACGTAAACAAGAGCGAATACTACGCCGACCCGATCGGCTGGGCGGTTAAGAACGGCATCGCAAAGGGTATGAGCGCTGCGACGTTCGAGCCCGAGACTCCCGTTCTCCGTCAGGAATTCGCCGCTTTCTTCGTCAGATACATGAACTACAAGGGTATCACGATAGAGGGCGAGGGGAAGGTCGAGCC
>JAFSWB010000022.1 GCA_017444735.1 Clostridia bacterium
CGTCGGCTTTCTGCATCAGAGAAAAGACGGTCATCAATTGTCTTTTCATCGCATTCCAGATTCTCCCGTAACCATTGTACAGATTTTCCGCAGCATCGTCCGAGATTACGTTCCCTCAATTCCTTTCTCACGATCGGTTCAACCCGAAACCGGGACGCGATGCTGTCGGCAGTTTGTTTTGCCCGTTTTAGGTCAGAAGTATATAAAATGATTTCTTTTCCATCCAGCTCCTGCTTCAACTTTTCGGCAATTCGATCGGCCTGCTGTTTCCCTAAATCTGTCAGGTTCCAGTCCGTCCATGAACCTACCATACCATTGGTATGGTGCTCAGACTGCGTGTGCTGAACGGTGTAAATTCTTTTCATTCAATCCCCCCGAAGCAGGTTGTAATGCGTCGTCAGTTCAAAACTGCTTCCCGATTTTTCTTGCCGACAGGTATCCCGACAAATCCCGATCTGTCGGAATCATTATATTAATTCTTTTCAAGCAGTTCAAGAACACCTATCATCTCTCGCCACTCGTGAATATGTAAGCAATCAAATGACGGATTGTACTCGTATTTTTCTCTGCCAGGTCTGTCGTCGGTGTCGTTCTCATACCAAACCGGAAAGATACCGGCATTGTGCGCTCCTTCGACGTCATTGTATGGGTTGTCGCCGCAATACCATATCTCATCTGGTGATAGTCCCGATTTTCTGATCGCTATATCGAATAGAAACTTCGACGGCTTTCGGAACATATAATCGGATGACGTCATAACGAATTCAAACTTGTTGTAAGGAAGAAGTCTGTCAAAGCGGATCTTTAATGCTTCGCCTGACCATATAAGGTTGCTGATGACTGCGCTCCGAATACCCTTTGAATTGATATAGTCAAGCATTTCGGCGGTTCCCGGCATGGTGTCTCCGGGAGAAGCTCCGTCCCAAAAAACGGTCTCCATCTCAAGCGGAGTCAGTGCAAACTCAATCCCGAGCATCTCATATAATACCTTGTCACCAACACGCCCGGAAATATCAAAGCCAAGCTCGCGAACGGACATCATATTATCGTTAAAGATAATCTCTGCCCATTTTCTTATTTCTTCAATTGTATATCCGCCTGGATTTTTGGTAATATGTTTCAAAAGCGCGCTGTTGCCGCGCTCGGAGTCCCAACCAGGCTCACATAAGAGTGTGTGACCGTAATCGAATATTATCATTTTAGGGTATTTCATATTTCACATCCTTACAATTCACCAAATACAAATCCTTGTTATTAATATCATATCATACCGCGAGGGAAAACGCAATACAATTCAATTATTTTATTGCATAATATGCGTAACTTTTTTGAAAACAAAGCGGAGCCTAAGCCCCGCTGTTGTATTTGATTCCTATGCATATACGAAATCGCTGAGGATGAATTCTTCGACGCGATTTCTTATCGAGTTCATTCGCCGTGTCCATTCGAGGTTGTCTTCTGCTTTGAGCCGTTCGTTGACGCCCTCGATCTCTGCGTATTGCCCGATCATTCGTTCAAATGTATCCTGCGCGTCACGATCAAGATCGGTCAAATATTGCTCAAGCGTTCCTTTCATACGCATTACATTGATAACGGTGGGGCCGTGCTTTTTCAGATAATTGTAGTGGCGCTGTCCCCAAACGCCTATTCTGCTGATGAATTCGTCTTTCATTATGCAAACACCTCCTTTGCAACTTCATTATAGTGCATTTAGGCGGAAAACAAAAATGTGCGATTGCGCCGTGTTGACGCGATAAATATGTACGTCCAGCCCCGTAAAATCAGTGAATTTTTCAAGTCCGTTATCAATATTCGCACCAAACAGTACAAATCCGAACCCTAAGCCGGTTGGCGAAGGGTTCGGATTTGTCGTTTGTTTCGGCGATCTGAATTTGACCTCAGGCAAAAACAAATCAAACTAAAAAACGGAGGTCAAGAAAATGAATCTGAAGCATCGTTTGATAATAAAACAACATAGGTATACTCAAATCGTCCGAATAACGAAACTATAGCTATTAAACGGTTGAAAGCATCATTTTGAATTATCATTAAATGATGCGCTTCGCATATTTTATGAAAGGCACCTAATAATTGCCTCAATTCCTCAGGAGCAAAACAAACGCCAAATTTTTTATTTTTTTCATCAACAATGCAGTGGTCAATCTCATTAAATAGAATCTCTCTAATTTCATTTGCTCTGGTATCGTTAAAGTAATTGTCACCCAGTTTAAAACAGGCATATTCATAGGCAATCTTAAGTATGGCAAGAAATCTGTTTTGAGGGTCAAATGCTATATCATAGCTTATTTCCGGTTTATACTGTTTCTTTTCTATTGTTTCAATCAATCTCAATTGTTCATCTATGGTGTCTTTATTCATTCCGTGCCGTACCATGATTGTCTTTGCAATCTTTTTTGCTTCTTCTATGCTGCTTGCGTGTATTCTAACTCCATTACTCGTTTTTTCGACATGAGAAACCATTTTGGGCTGCATTTTTATGTCTACATAAATATCGTTCCCATTACTATCTTTTCCTTTGGCAAATGGATTTGGTATTCCGTTTCGACCTTTAATACCTAATTGATTTCTGATTAGTTTTATATCAAAAGAATTAATAAATGCAGCATCTATCGTATCCCCTAACCTACTGTTACACGTTTTGCAAAGAAAACAACATTTTAAAGAATTGTTACCTGGAGCTTTTGGGATGATATGTTCTTCCGTTAACGGATTAACATCTCCTAAATCAGCGCTACTTTTTCCACAAATAATGCATCTATCAACATTCATTCCCTTATTACTTGATCACACCGCATTTCCATACGAATGATCTCCTATGTACCGGAGCAGGTTTTCCTGCTCCTTTTTATTTCGGGGTCCCCGGCAAGCCGATAGGCTTGTTGGGATAAGGCTTATCCTCTTTCCTCAATCTCTTCTCCGTCGTCGCCGTAAAGAAGGAATTCCGAAAACCGAATCGCGATCAGGTACCATACAAAAAAGGCGTCCGTTCGGACGCCCTTTTGATATACGTACTTTCACTCCTCCGGAGCGAAAAGAACGTGTTTTGCGGGTTTGCCGTCGTCACCGACGACGGAATAATCGTAAAGATCGACGCCTTTGTCCTTTGAGATATCCTTAACGGTCACGACCCTTGTGACGGGATCGCCGTTCTCGTCGAATACGACGTTACCCAACCCGTCAGTAACGGTCACGGTGTACTCGACGAATTCGCCCGTCGAATACTTCCCTCCCGTCATCCTGATCGGTTCGAGCGTATAGATCGCTTTTTCGAGCGTCGAGCGGTGGATCACTATCGCGTAATCGCCGAAGACCTCGACTGTCGCGTGACGGTCGATCATCACGCACGACGGGCTGTCCTCGCACTCGAGATACAGTCCGACGCCGTTCGGGGCGTTCCTGTTCTCATTGAGCTTGATGCTTCCCGTTCCGGTAAACGTGACGCTTCCCCCGTACATCGCGCCCCACGCCTTGATATAATCGAGTGAATTATCGCCGATAAGCTCGATTTTGAAGCCGTTGCCCATCAGGTTCACGTCGATAAAACCGCCGTGATAATTGTTGAGCGTGAGCGTGTTCGTCGCCTTGTCGTACGAGGCGCCCTCGACGGTATCGATCGGCGTGCCGCCGCTCGTATAGATCGTACCCGCGTGCAGATACTTCGCGTCGATCACGACGTATTCCTCGGAGCCCATTCCCGACCACGCGTAAATTCCCAAGAAGTCGGGGTCGAGATTCGGGAGCGTCGGAAACGAGTCCGTGTATTCCGGCGGAGCGGGCGGTTCGTCCGCCGTCGAATCTTCGTCGGCGGGCTCGGTTTCATCGCCGGTCGGCGAGGACGTGTCGGACTCGGTCGAAGCGGGAGACGGAGAAACAGACGGCGCGGCCGCGGGAGAAGCGAGGAAATCGCCTCCGAGCGGGTCGAAGTTGAAAGCGGCGAATATTATCGACAGCGCCGCCAGGGACGCGGCGATCGGAACGAACATCATCCGCTTTATGAGCTCGCGGCGGGAGCGTCTTTTTCCCTCTTCGTCAGTCTCCGGTCCGCCGGAGGAGCCGCCGAATTCGGGGACGCTCTCACGAGGCGCGGGGGGCTCGGCGAATTCGCGCGGCAGGTCCGCTTCCTCCGTCACGCCGCCGTATTCTTCGGACAGCTTTCCGTCCTCGAGGGCGGGATCAAAACGGTATTCGTCGTTATTGCGCGCCAAGAATGCTCACCTCCCCGTTTTGATAAATAAGAAGGTCCGTCATCTGTCGGGATGAACGTCCACCTGCGGGAACGGGCATTCCACGCCGAGCGATCTGAAGCCGAGCAGAAGATCGCGGTTCAGAAGGCGAGCGCCGGAGTAAACGTCCTTTTCATCCACTTCAACGACAAACTTCAGGACGACGGAGCTGTCGGCGAGCTCCTGCACCCCGAGATAGACCGGCGGCGCTTTGAAAACGTCGGTGCGCGTCTGGTAGATCTTATCCATAAGCGCGGGGATCTCGCTCTCGAGCTTTTCAAGGTCCGTGGCGTAGGGGATCGCTATTTCGCTTATGCTGCGCGAGAGCTTGTCCGAACGGTTGAGGATATTCTTCATCTCGGAATTGTTGACTATTTTCACGTTCCCGCCCGGATCGGTTATGCAGGTGGTCCTGATGCCTATCGACGTGACGGTCCCGCGGAATCCGGCGACCTCGACTATATCGCCGACGTTATACTGATTCTCGAAAAGCATAAACGCCCCGGTAACGACGTCCGCGATAAGGCTCTCCGCTGAGAACCCGACGACGAGAGCGATGATCCCGACGCTTGCGACGATCGTCGACACGTTCACGCCGAGCATGGCGAGACCCCAGCACAGTATCACGAGGAACGCGATATATTTGAGAAGGCTCGCGAGTATCGAAAGGATCGAGAGGATCCTGTGGTTCTTCGGCTTCGGAAGCGTGAGCAGAAGGCCGAGGAGCGATTCGACGGCTATGACCGCCGCCGCCATCACTATTACCTTGAGAAGCGCAGTAAAGTCAAATTTGACGCTGAATTTCCCGAAATCAAAGGCGTGCGTAAGAAAACCTATAAGCAGCGCCACCCCGAGTATCGCCGCGCATACGACGAGTTTGATGATCTTGCCTGAAGCCCTGTTTTTCATTGTTAAGTCCCCCTGCGGAAAGATTGTAATACGATTATAGCACTTTTCCCGTCTTCAATCAACAAGCGCGCTCGTTTTCCCCGTTTACCGGGGGCGCGGCAAAAGAAAAGCGTCCCGCGGGACGCTCTTCGTTTTATAAAACTTTTCCGAGGAACGCGCGGAGGCGTTCGTTTTCGGGGTGATCGAAGATCTCGGCGGGCGGCGCGTCGGCGGCGAGGACTCCGTCGCACATAAATACGACGCGGTTCGCGACCTCGCGCGCGAAACCCATTTCGTGGGTGACGACGAGCATCGTCATTCCGTCCTCCGCGAGTCTTTTCATAACGGCGAGAACTTCGCCGACAAGCTCCGGATCGAGCGCGGACGTCGGCTCGTCGAACAGCATGATCTTCGGCTGCATGGCGAGTGCGCGCGCGATCGCGACGCGCTGCTGCTGTCCGCCGGACAGACGGCTCGGATATTCTTCGGCCTTTTCGGAGAGCCCGACCCGTCCGAGAAGGTCGAGCGCGATGACGCGCGCGTCCTCCGGCTTCATTTCCTTGACGGCGACCGGCGCGAGCATGATATTTTCAAGCACCGTTTTATGCGGAAACAGGTTGAATCGCTGGAACACCATACCCATTTCAAGAAGAAGCTCCTTTTGCCTCTTCGGGTCGATGCGGTCGACGGTGCGGTTGTGTTCGCGATGCAGAAACAGTTCGTCGTCGATGAAGATCTTTCCGCTCGTTATCATCTCGAGCTGATTGAGAGAGCGAAGATACGTGGATTTTCCCGCGCCCGAGGGTCCGATTATGCATATCACCTCTCCGGGATCGACGGAGAGATTTATATCGCGCAGCACTTCGAGGTTCCCGAAGGATTTGCTGACGTGTTCGGTACGAAGAATACTCATGGCACCCTCCTCAATAATACTTGGAGAAATACTTCTCCAGCTTGTTGAAGACCATCGTGAAAAATCCGGTGATTATGAGGAAAAGGGCGAGCGCCGGAATGAACACGGTAAACGACGCCTCTTTCGTCGCTATCGTCTGCGAGATCGTCGTTATATCCTGAAGGGAGATAGCGAACACGAGGGACGCGTCCTTCAGCACCATGATGAATTCGTTTGCAACAGGCGGAACGAGACGGCCGAGCGACTGCGGAATGATGATCATCGACATCGTCTGACCGTACGTCAGACCGAGCGCCTTCGCCGCCTCGTGCTGACCCTTGTCGATCGACAGGATGGCGGCGCGGACGATTTCGGCGGTGTATGCGGCGCTGTTCAGCGAGAAGGCGATATACGCGGCGATGAACGCGCCGTAGAACACGGCTTCCGCTCCGACGCTCGGGAACAGAGCGAGCGCCGCGGTGCGCCAGCTGAATCCCGGAATCATATTCGGAACCGCCAGATAGACGACGAAAAGCTGTATCAGAAGAGGCGTGCCGCGGAAGAAGAAAATGTATCCGCTGCATATCTTCGACAGTATTTTGAGCTTCGAGATCTTGCCGAGCGCGAGGAAAACGGCGAGGATAAGGCCGGTACTGACCGACGCCGCCGTCAGAACGACCGTCAGCTTGATGCCGAACAGAAAGGACTGACGGCATCCGAGCATACGGTAAGTATAACTGACAAAGCTCCCGGCGACGCTCGCCGGTCCCTCGTCGGCGGGGATTATCCTGCCCGCGATACCGAGATACTTTTCGTTAAACGACCCGTTCGTCGATTGGAATGAGACGTAATTGACGAAATAAAGCGACTGATAGGCGGTTATCACGCGCTTTGACTTGCTCTCTTTATCGGCTTCGATCGCCTCGCGCACCGTGTCCGACGCCGATCCGATCATCTCCTGTTCAGACGGTCTGAACACCGCGAGGACCGTTGCCGCCGAAAAGAGCGCGACCAGAAAGATCACCATGACCTTGCTCTTCTTCTCCCAGACCGGATAATAAAAGAAGCGGAAAAACACGGAGCCCGGCACAAAGTGAGAAGCGACGCCGAAAGCGCACACCGACAGGATCACGAAAACGATCACCGGCGGCGCGGCGCTGTCGGAGATCCCGGTTACTCTGAAAATCAGGTGACTGCCGTAGGCGAGCGCGCCGCAGACGGCGAGGATCGCAAGCGCTGTCAGCAGAACGTAACGTTTTTTCATCGGAGAAACACCTCGATATAAAGATGGGGCTGCCGTGTGACAGCCCCGTTCCGATCATGCGTTATCAATCGAACCAGGTCGCGTTGAGCTCGTCGAAGAAGCCCTCGGACTTCAGGTCGGCGAGGACCTTGTTGATGGCGTCGGCGAGAGCGGTGTTCCCCTTTGTGATACCGATACCGAACTGCTCGGGATTTTCGGTATCCTGAAAGATGATCTTGTAGGCGTCGGGGTTCTTGGCGAGCTGAACGTTGGCGACGGTGCTGTCGCAGACGACCATCTCGACCTCACCCTGAGTGAGCTGCTGGAAGCAGGTCAGCATCTTCTCGTTTGCGGCGGCGGTGCACTTGACCGTGCCGGTGTCGACCATGTCGGAGACGATCTCATCGGTGGTCGTGCCCTTCTGGAACGCGAGAGAGTGACCGTCGATATCGTTGAGCGAGGAAGCGGTCAGATCGCTGTCCGCCTTGACGACGATCGCCTGATAGTTGTCGATATAAGGATCGGAGAGGATCATCTGCTGCGCGCGCTCCTCGTTGATCGTGTACCCGGAAATAATGACGTCGTAGTTGACGCCGAGTCCCTCCGAAATGGTGTCGAACTTCGTGTTTATAAAGTTGATCTTGAGGCCGAGCCGCTCGCCGATCGCGTCGGCGAGGTCGACGTCGAACCCGATCGGGGTGACGCCGTCGTCGGCGAACTGCTCAAACGGAGGATAGCCGATCTCGCTTCCGATGGAGAGCACTCCGTCGTTCAGAAGACCGTAATCGGGGGCGTCGTCCTTCGCGCCGGTATCGGAATCCGCGGCGGCGCCGGTCGAGGCGTCGTCCTTTTTACCGGAAGCGGAGCCGCAGGCGACAAACGTCATCATAAGCATCGCCGCGAGGATCAAGGCAAGAATCTTTTTCATTTGAAAACGTCCTTTCTTTTTCTTGTTCGATTTACATTAGCATTTTAGCGTGCAAAAGCGCGTTTGTCAAGAAAAAATTATAAAAATACGAAAAATCTGAAAAAATATACATAGTTTTCCCTTTTGACGCTTCAAAATAGTTCAATATGACCGCTGAAACCGTATATTTCCGTTTTTCAATATTAAATGCGTCCCGGAACTTGGTTTTATGAATAATATGCAATATACTTCAATCCGGCGTTCGCCTGCTTTTTTCTTATTTATTCATCTCTTTCAGTTCTTTCTTGCGGACGTACATTCTCTGATCCGCCCGCTCGAACACCGAGGAAAACCCGATATCCGTCCCGTCGGTATATTCCGCCATTCCGCTCGAGACGACCGGCTCGCCGATCTTCTGATTTTCCTCGATCTGCTTATCGAACGACCGGAGCAGGTCTTCCCTGTTTCTGTAGTCCTCGCCCTCGAGAAAGACGACGAACTCGTCGCCTCCGATACGAAAAACGGGACTGTGCTTGAACTGCCGGCAGATGAGGCGGCAAGCGCTGATTATGTATTTATCCCCCGCCTCGTGACCGACGGTATCGTTTATCTGCTTCAATCCGTTCAGGTCGAAAACGATAACGCCGAATTCGACCGTTTCGCCGATCGCGAGACGCTCTTCGAGGCGGACTTTCGCCTCGCCGTACGCGTGAACGTTCCTGACGCCCGTCAGCGGGTCCGTGTACGCCATCTGTTTCGCCGTCCCGAGCTCCATTCTGCGGTGATGCCGGATATCCCGCTCGACGAACGTATGGATCAGGCACGTCGCGATGAGGCATCCGACGGCGTAAAACGGCATAAACGGGTAGATCGTCTGCAAAACGATGAAAAGAGTCATCACAAGACCGGAGATGCCGACCGTTCTGTGATTCTGTCTGTCGTTCCCCTCCGACCTCACCGCGACGAAGAGCGCGTAAGAAGAAGTCGCCAGGAACAGGATCACCTGCGATATCAGAGTGACGAAGCGCATCTGACCGGGGACGTAAATATTCTCCGGCGTGAAGTAAAACATGACCGGGACGAAGAAATTGATTATCAGGCAAACCGCCGTAAAAACGATGATCCCCCATCCCGCGGCGGAGAGGATCTTGCCGAAAGCCCTCTTTTTCCCGAGAAAAGAAACGACGTATCCCGTCCAGAAAAGGACGGAAAGAGCCATCGCCGAAAAATACAGCACGGTGTCCATATACACGGCGGGAATGATCCCCGCCTCGTATAACAGCCCCCAGAGCATATCGACGATATAGTATACCGCGACCGTGAAGACAAAGATCTTATACTTCAGAACGGGCTTTTCGGCGTCCCTGTCCTTTCTCAGCACTTCAAAGTTTATTATAATGTGGATCACGAGCGCGAGCGCGCCGAAACTTGAATAATACATTTCGCCTCCGTCATTCGGCGACAATGCCGAGAAACCGTTTCAAGCCGTCGGGATACTCTCCCTCCGTGAGGACGCCGGAATCGCCGAGCGTCACCATCTTATTCTCTCCGTGGTAGTCGCTTCCGGCTGTGATCAGAAGGCCGTACCGCTCGGCGAGCGATACCATCCCGAGACTCATTTTTTTCGTAAACCCGGAGTAGAAAGCCTCTACTCCGCGGATGCCGTATCCGATCAGCTTTTTCAGGCGAGTCTCCATCTCCTCGCCGAGGATGAGCTCGTCGCCGCTCCCGTAATAAGGATGGGCGAGGACGGGGATCCCGCCCGAGCCGAGGATACCCTCGATCGCCTCGCGGGGAGCGACGTGTTCGCTCTTCACTTTAAGGCGGTCGACGTATTCGGAGATCGCCTCTTTTTTCGTCCCGGCATAGCCGTATTTGACCATGAGGTTCCCGATATGCGGTTTCCCCGGGTTGTCGAGCGAAAGAAGACGGTCGATCTCCTCGCGCGGAAACGAAAAGCCGAACTGCTCCCCGAGCATCGCGATCCGGCGGCTGACCTTGTTCATCCTTATCTCGTGCCCGCGGCGCACGACGGCGCGGATCGACTCTCCCTTGACGTCGTACCCGTAGCCGAGGATGTGGTATTTTTCGTCGCCCTCGCGGCAGGAAAACTCGACTCCGGAAACGAACCGCGGATCGCCCTCTCCGAGAAGCGGCGGGATGATCTCCGCCGCCGTCAGCGCGTCGTGGTCGGTCACGGAGAAAACGGCAAGGTCCGCCGCCTTTACCTTCTTCGTGATCGCCTCGGGCGAATCCGTGCCGTCGGAAACGGTGGTGTGCATATGAAGATCTATCCTCGGACAGTCGTTTTTCATAAGAACCGCTTCCCTTTCATTCGCTCGTCGGGATAATTGCCGAATATGTAAATCATTTCCCGTTTTTGCTTTTTTTGTAGTCGCTCTTTATTTTGAGGAGCTCGGAATACGAATAGTTGTAGTACGAGATCATATTGTCGCAGTAAAACCCGGCGAATCCGTTCCTGCCGCGGAGCTTACGGCTGAATACGCTCATACCGCCGTCGCTGAACAAGAAATCGCGCGCCCGTTCGCCCTGACGGATCAGTCTGAGGATCGGTCCGATATTGAGGAGATATTCGCTTTTCGCGTCCCCTTTTCCGTCCCTCTCGGCGATCACGGCGTCCGCCGCCGCGGTCCCGCTCGTCAGGGCGAAGAAAATGCCCTCTCCGTAGACGGGATCGACGAGCCCGCCGGCGTCGCCGACGAGCATAACGCCGCGCGGATTGTTCTTCTGCGGTACGGGCGATCCGTTCGGCAGGAAAGCCCCCCTGATCGCGCCGTCGCCCCGCTCGAGGCCGACCGAGCCGATAAAATCGGCCAGTATCTCGTCGTATCTTATTTTTTTGTCCGCCGTCCCGCCGATCCCGACGCAGAGAGCGTCTCCCGACGGGAAGACCCACGCGTATCCTTTTTTCACGACGCCGAAATAAACGCAGACAGTCCTGTCCCAGTCGCCGGGGGCGGCGACGAACGTCTCGGCGCAGAACGCCATTCCCGGAGCCCGGAGGCCGAGAGCCGCTCTCGTCGGAGAGAGCGCGCCGTCGGCGGCGATGAGGTTCTTGAAAGAGACGGTCGTGCCGTCGCTGAGCGTCGCCGAGCCTTCCGCGGCGTCGATCTTATCGCACGTCGCGTTTTCGATCAGCTCGCCGCCCGCGGCGCGGAAGCGCGACGCGAGAAAAGCGTCGAATTCCTTCCTCCTCACGAGGCGCATCGGATCGGACGTGACCGACCGCGTCAGCCTCTGTGTCCCGTGATAAAGCTCGACCGTGCCGCAGACCTCGCGAATCACGCCGCCGAGTTCGTCGGGTCCGATCCCGAGCGCCCCGACGAGCATATCGTACGTTTTCGCGGGCATGAGCCCGCCGCAGAGCTTTTCGCGCGGGAAAGCGCGCTTTTCAACGACGAGGACCGGGACGCCCGCCGATTGCAGGCGAAGAGCGCAGGAGATCCCCGCGGGACCCGCTCCGATTATCAGCGTGTTGACGTTTCTGTCCATCTTTTTCGCCCCTCCCGGAGCCGTCATCTCAAAAATCCGTTTATTATCTGTTCCTCCGCTTCAGACTCGTCGAGCCCGAGCGTCATGAGCTTCATTATCTGGTCGCCGGCGATCTTTCCTATCGCCGCCTCGTGGACGAGCGCCGCGTCGACGTTGTTCGCCTCGAGCCCCGGGACGGCGAGGATGCGCCCTCTGTCCATGATTATCGAGTCGCATTCCGTGTGACCGTGACACCGCGCGTCGCCGACGATCTTCGCGTCGAATTTCTGATACGAGTCGTCCCGCGCGACGGAGCGGGAGACGATATCAGCCGAGGAATCCTCTCCCTCGAGCTTCACGACGTACGTGCTGACCGCCGTCTGCGAGCCGTGAGTCATAAGGCGTTCGCGGACGGTGAGCTTCGCCCCCGGCGCGAGGACCGCCGTCGTGAGACGGTCGGTGTCGTCGACGCCCTTTATCTGCACCATCTCCATTTCGACGGCGCTTCCCTCTTCCTGATACACCTCGGTCCCCGGGTTGAGGATCCGTTTTCCCTTCCCGTCTCCCGAGCCGTAGTGCTTTTCGACGTATCTGACGCGCGCGCCGCGTCCGACGAAAAAGCGATGGATCCCGTCGTGCTCCGAGTCCTGATTTCCGCAGTTGTCGATGCCGCATCCCGCGACGATCAGGACGTCGGCGCCCTCGCCGACGTAAAAGTCGTTGAAAACGACCTCGTGAAGACCGGTCTTCGTGAGGACGACCGGGATGTGAACGCTCTCGTTCCTCGTCCCCGGCTTTATCCTGACCTCTATGCCGCTGACGTCGGTCTTCGGTATTATTTCTATGTTCTCCGTCGATCGTCTGCCCGCCGATTCGCTGTTTGAGCGTATGTTGTACGCGCCCTCGGGCACTTCGTGAAGATCGGCGACCTCGGCAAGTATCCGCCTTCCTGTCTCGTCAAGGTTCAGCATACCTCCGCGCCCCCTCTCTCCTCGGCCGTTCCCGTGCAGTAATTGACGGCGGACGACGTTCCTATCAGTTCTCCCAGAACGTCGTCTCTTTTTCCGTGACGGACGACCGCTCCGCCGCTCAGAACGACGATCTCGTCAGCCGTTTTGAGGATCCGCTCCTGATGGGATATGACGACGATCGTGCTGTCCTTCACCGTCCCGCGGAGATTCTCGAACACTTCGATCAGATTGTTGAAGCTCCAGAGGTCGATCCCCGCCTCGGGCTCGTCGAAGATCGAAAGACGGGCGCCCCGGGCGATCACGGTCGCGATCTCGATCCGCTTCAGCTCGCCGCCGGAAAGCGACGCGTTGACCTCGCGCCCGATGTAGTCGCGCGCGCAGAGTCCGACCGCCGAAAGATAAAGGCAGGCGTCGGAGACGGATATCTTCTTCCCGGACGCGATCCTTATAAGGTCGAGAACGTTGATACCCTTGAAGCGCACCGGCTGCTGAAACGCGAACGCGATACCGCGCCGCGCCCTCTCCGTCACGCTGAGGTCCGTTATATCCTCCCCGAGGAAAAAGATCCTCCCCGAGGTCGGCTTCTCTATTCCCGCGATCAGCCTCGCCAGCGTCGACTTGCCGCCGCCGTTCGGACCGGTTATCGCGATCAGCTTGTTCTTTTCGAAATTCAGGTTGACGCCGCGGACAATCTCTTTTTCTCCGCTCCCGTCCGTCGCAGAAAACGACAGATTTTTAAGTTCAAGCATTGTCAGTCCTCCGTTTCTCATTAAAGAATAACATAAACAGTTAAATATTTCAAGAGATATTACGGAAAGGAGTCGGAATACGGCGGAATTCGGCGGGTCGGCGAGGCGCGGACCTCGCGGCGTCCGGCGTTCCCTGTGTTTTTTAGGGTAACAGGAGCTATCCGAACCCGGTTTTGACGAGCAGATTTTCGCGCCGAGGACGCCGCCTTGCTACCGCAAGGCAAGGACGAGAAACGAAAAGATGCCGTAAAGGCGCCGCTTCGGGCGGGTTCGGGTAACTTCTGTTACCCCAGCCAACCGATCGAGAGTCCGGGCGGCGGCGATCCCGGCGCAGGCGGCGTTCGGAAGCCCTCCCGGCGCCCTCTGCCACTGCGTCGCGAGTATCACGTTGTCGAGTCCCCTTACCTTCCCTTTCATAAAACGCGGGACCCGCCGCGAGGAAAAGGCGAAGCTCATATACGAACCCGCCCCGGCGTTCGTGTATTCGCTGTACGTCGCGGGCGTCCAGACGTCGAGCGTCTCCACCCTCCCGCGAAGGCCGGGAAAGCGCGTAAGGACGACCGAGAGCAGGGCGTCGCCGACCGCGCGTTTCACTTCCCCGTACCGCTCCCCGTTCTTTCTCTCGGCGATAAAGCGACGGCTCTCGTCCTCGTCGCAGAAGACGGTCGCCTCAATCACCGATTTCCCCGGGGGCGAAAACGACGGCTCGTGCGAGAATTCGCGCAGGATCGCCGTCCTCGCCCGCAGTCCCTCCGGCAGAGGGGCCGCGACGTCGACGATGAGGTCGCCGCGAAAAGGCGGGGGCCCGTCGAGCGAAAAGGCGGCGTGACAGCTCGAAAAGCGAAAAAGAGACGCGTCGTTGTAGCGTCTTTTCAGGGCGGCGGGCATAAACCGCCCGTCGATCAGCTTTCCGAATACGGCGTCGGGATCGCACGCGGGAATGACGAAATCGCACGTGATACGCTCGCCGTCCGCGAGCGTGACGGAGACGGCGCGCCGCCCGTCGAGGTCGATCTTTTTCGCTTCGGCGCCCGTCCTGAGCTCTCCGCCGGACGAGACGAATCTGTCAGCCATCCTGAGCGCCATCGCGCGCGAGGAACCGCGCGGGATCCCTCCGTTGTCCCCGCAGAAGGCGGCGAAGACAAAGATGAGACCGAGCGCGCCGAAGGACTCCGTGAGAAACTCGCGCAGAAAGCCGGAGAGAAGCGGGTCGGAAAAGCGGCGGGCAAGTTCTCCCGCGGTCATGAAATAATACGGAAAAAGGCGCGGGACCGCCGCCGCCCGCTCCCACGCGCCGCTCCTTTCGGCGTTCGACGACCGCGATACCCCGGTGAGTGACTTCGCCGCGCGGACGGCGGCGATAAACCGATCCGTCTCCCGCGAGTCGGCGGGAGAAAGCTCCTTCATCCGCGCCGAAAGCGCCTCGGCGTCGCGGACGAGCGAGACGGACCTCCCGTCCTTCTCGTAAGTGTAAAGAAAATCGGGGAGAAAAACGCCCTCTTTTCCGAATGCGCCGAGCGATTCCCATTCCCCGTAAAGATCGGTAACGGGGTTGGTCCCCGTCAGCCAGTGGATACAGTTGTCGATATGATAACCGCCGCGGTCCCATCCGGTGAGATTGCCGCCCGGGACCGTGTGCTTTTCGATCACCGTCACCTCGTGACCGCGCTCCGCCGCCGCGATCCCCGCCGAAAGGCCGGAGACGCCGCCGCCTATTATTACCGCTTTCGCCATAAATACCCCCGCGAACGTTTTTTCTATTATTCGCCGGAAGATTACGGTTTATTCCCAAAGAAAAAGCCGGACCCCGCGGGGTCCGGCGGCGCCGTCCTATTTTTTTCGGCGTAAAAGGCTTCTTATCGCGCGGAACACGCCGCGGAAGAACTTCCCGTTCAACGCGAGAACGAGTCCCTCGACCGTCTCGCTCGTAACGCGCGGGTGCGTCACCGTCAGCATACGGAGCGGCGAGGCGTGGACCATCGCCCGGTTCAGCTCTTCCATCGGAGTCCCCTTTTTAATGAACCGTTCGCCGATCCGCAGGATCATCCTGCCGAGCCGCGTTCTTTTGAGATGCGCCGCCGGGCTGTCGGGGGTGAACGGACCCTGCTCCGCCTCCCCGATCTCCCTCCGCTCCGTCAGAGACAGAAAGTCCGCCGCCGTCTTTTCCGGGGACGAGCCCTCGAGCGTCACCGTGCCGCAGAGCGTCAGATCGTCGGGCGAGGAGCCGACGTATATCGAGTAGTCTCCCTTTTCTATCCTCATCTCGCCCGCTATGTCGTCGTAATACTCAAACGCCTCGGGAGAGAGCGGGAACGATACCGTCAGGGTCTCCCCGGGTTCGAGAAAGACGCGGGTGAAATCCTTCAGCTCGTGCGCGGGGCGAGGGATCGCCGAGTCGGTTTTCGACACGTAGAGGCAAAGCGCGAGCGCGCCCGCGCGGTCCCCCGTGTTGGTCACGCGGCAGCTCGCCGCGACTCCCTCGTCCTCCGATGCGGAAGCGTCGTCGATCCGGAAAGAAGTGTATGAAAGGCCCGCGCCGAACGGAAATCTCGGTCTGACGCCGACCGTGTCGTAATATCTGTACCCCGTGAAGATCCCTTCGGGATATTCGACGCGGGTGAGCGATACGTCGAAATTTTTATACGACGGATCGTCCTCCGTCCTCATCGGCCACGACTCGGCGAGCCGCCCGGACGGGCTGACGCGCCCCGTAAGAAGGTCGGCGCAGGCGGCGCCTCCGCGGCATCCGCTGAGATACATGACAAGGATCGCGGAGACCGAATCAGCCCAGGGCGTCTCGACCGGCGCGCCGCACTGCAGAACGACGGTGACGTCGGCTCCGCAAGCCGCGAGCGCCGAGATCAGCTCGTTGTGAGCGTTGGGCATGGCGAGCGATCTTCTGTCGTAGCCCTCCGACTCGTATTCGTCGGGAAGACCGGCGACGACGACGACGCGGTCCGCACCGCCGGCGAGACGGCACGCCTCCTCGCGCAGTTCCGCGGCGCGCGCGGCGTCGAAAGGATCGGACGGATAGCCCTCCGCGTATATGATATCAGGGTAATCCCTGGCAAGCTCGTCGTAAACGCAGTCGACGGACACGGGGATCACGCGGCTGCTTCCCGCCCCCTGAAAACGCGGCTTCTTCGCCATCGAGCCGACGACGAGAACGCGGTCGTCGGGACGGAGCGGAAGCGATCCCCCGTTTTTGAGAAGCACCGCGGACTCCGCCGCGGCGCGCCGCGCGAGGTCGAGATGAGCCTCTTCGTCGAAGGTGTGATCCCTTTTCGCCGCCTCGGCCTCCGCAATGAATCTTTTGACGTTTTCTACACGTGCCGATATTTTTTCGGCGTCCGCCGTTTTATTGTCGAGAGCGCGTAAAATGCGCTCCGTGTTCCCTTTATCGGGTCCGGGCATCACGACGTCGAGTCCCGCCTCCGCCGCTTTTACCGGGTCGCTGACCGCTCCCCAGTCGGAGAGAAAAACCCCGTTGAAGCCCCATTTTTCGCGGGCGATCCCGCACAAAAGACGCTCGTTTTCGGTGCAGTAAACGCCGCCGAGCTTGTTGTACGCCGCCATCATCGCGACCGGGTGCGCCTTCTTCACGACGATCTCGAACTGACGGAGATAGATCTCGAAGAGAGCCCTCTCGCCGATTATACTGTCGTATACCATCCTTCCCCACTCGCGCGAGTTTCCGGCGAAGTGCTTGACGCACGCGCCGACGCCGCGGGACTGTATCCCGTCGACCATCGCCGCCGCGAGCTCCCCGGTGAGAACGGGGTCCTCGGAGAAGTATTCAAAGCTGCGCCCGCACCGCGGGCTTCTTTTGTGGTTGACGCCGGGTCCGAGAAGGACGGAGATCCCCTCGGCGAGACACTCGTCGCCGAGAGCGCGTCCGATCTCGCGGAGCAGTTCCCTGTCAAACGAACAGGCGAGCGCGGACGCCGTGGGATAACAAACGGCGGGCTTTGAGGGCGCGCCGCCCAGAAAGTCCGCGTCTTTTTCCTGTTTTCTCAAGCCGTGAGGTCCGTCGGACACCATGACGGGGCCGACGAACCAGTAATCGCTGCCGGTGAGAAGAGAGACGTCCTTTTTATCCATCTTCGAACCTCGTTCAGGGATCCAGTTTTGAGAGTTCTTCCGCGTATTTTTTCGGCTCCTTCAGAATGACGACCCGCGAGCCGGGAAATTCCTTCGCGATGCGCTCCTCGGCCTTCGGAGCCGTTCCGCCTCCCGCCGTGAGAATAAAGGAAACGGTCTTTCCGGAAAGGTCGGTCCGCGCGAGAACGGAGTTTGCCGCCGGGGTCAGCCTGCCGTTCCAGACGGGAGAGCCGACGACGATCTCGTCGTAATCCGTCACGTCGGAGTCGTAATCGCGGAGCGCCGCGCGGTTTTTGATCCCCGCGAGAAAGCCGCCCGTCATGATCCGGAAGAAGAATTTTTTCGGCATATCCTTCTTCAGCTCGACGCGCCTTATATCGTATCCCTTTTTCTCCATTTCCGCGGCGACGAGATCGCCGTTTCCGGTGAGAGAGTAATAAATGAACAGCTTTTTCATTTGTCCCCGAGCCTCCCGATATAGTAAGGCAGAACGGGCTCGAATTTCACTCCGTACCAGTGATCGGGGTCGCCGACCGTGTTCTCGATGCAGCGGACGGTGTAATCTGCGGCGATCGCCGCCGAATCGTACGCGCTCTTCCCTCTCATCAGAGCCCCGACGAAAGCGGACGCGTACACGTCGCCCGTTCCGTGGCTCCCCTTGGGTATGCGGTGATGCTCGTAGTAGCGCGAGACGCCGCCCTCGTTTACCATAACGCCCGTCTTTCCCTCGGAAAAGCCGACTCCGGTGAGGATCACCGTTTTCGCGCCGCCCTCGCGGAGCGCCGCGATAAGCTCGTCGATATACGCCCCGTCGTATTCCTCGCGGTACGGAAGCCCGGTGAGGAAGGACGCCTCCGTGATGTTCGGAAGGATGATGTCGGCGACCGAGCAGAGCGTTTTCATCTCCTCGACGAACGCCTGATCGAAGCCGGTGTAAAGTCTGCCGTTGTCAGCCATCGCGGGGTCCGCTATCAGAAGCGCGCCGGGAGCGGCGAGGTCGCGGAACATCTCTTTGACGTACGCGATCTGTTTCGCGCTTCCGAGATAACCGGTATAGATCGCGTCGAATTTGATGTTTTCACTCTTCCAGTGCGCCGCGATCGCCGGGATATCGTCGGTCAGATCTCTGAAAGTAAAACCCTTGAAGCCCGCCGTATGGGTCGAAAGAACCGCGGACGGTAGAATGCACGTTTCAACGCCCGACGCGGAAAGGATCGGAAGGGCGACGGTGAGCGAGCACTGACCGACGCACGAAATATCCTGAACCGTGAGAATTCTTTTGTTTTTCATAGGGTTTACCTCCGTTTGACGCCCTGACTCGTAATTTGATGTAATTATATCGCCGGGAAGCGGTATTTGTCAACGGAAAACGGCTCTCCCGGCCGATTTTTTACCGTTTTTTTCTGTTTTTTCTTGAATATGGCTCCCGAAATTGTTATAATGAAAAATAATTCAGTTTCCTTGAGGAGAAAAATCATGAAGAAAATCATATCGCTCCTGCTTGCGCTCCTGCTCGTCGCGGCGCTCGCCGTAACGGCTTGCGCTAACGGCGACACGGATACCGGCGCGGACTCGGAGGCCGCCGAACAGCTCGGCGGAGAGGAAGAAGAGCTTACGGGCGAGGAAGCGGAGCCCGAAAAGGAGGGCGACGACGCCGACGGTCCCATCCTGACGACGGGAGCTTACGGCGGCGAGGGCGAGGAGACCGGCGAGGACGTCGCGGCGGCTCCCGACGAACCGATCACCGTCTCATTCGAGGGCGCCCCCGACTACACGGTCAGGGACGAGGACTATTACGTCAGCTACGAGTTCGCCAAGGTCTTCGATGAAAACGGTCATTTCAAGGATTTCAGAGCGAGCGATGTCGTCAAGCTCGTCAACTGGGACCCGATGAAGCTCAGTGAGGAAGAGGTAAACGAAAAGGTCGATTCCGAGATAGAAGGGATCTTGAAGGAGTGCGCCGAGCCGCAGAAGCTGACCGACCGCGCCGTCGCTGACGGCGACACCGTCAACATAGACTACGTCGGAAAGGTCGACGGAGAGGAATTCTCCGGCGGAAGCACGAACGGAAACGGAACGGAAGTGACGATCGGAGTCACGACCTACGTCGAGGGCTTTCTCGATCAGCTCGTCGGCCATATGCCCGGCGAAACGTTCGACATCGACGTCACCTTCCCCGAGGATTTTGCCAACGCCGATCTCGCGGGCAAGCCCGCCGTCTTCACGATCACGATCAATTACATCGTGGGCGAAGACGTCGTCCCGGAGCTCGACCCGGACTTCATAGAGGAGAACGTCACTCCGTTTCTCAGCGAAGTCGAAACGGTCGAGGATTTCAGAAAATACATCCGCGATAACGTGCTGAAGGATCTCATCATCAACCAGCTCATCTCCGACTGCGAGTACTCGGAGATCCCCGAGGAAGCGTACGGCTTCTCGATGGACCTCGCCGTTCTGTCCGTTTTTCTTCAGGCGAAACAGTACGGCGTCGACGTCGACACGATCCTCGGGGTTTACGGATACACCTTTGAGGATATCCTCAACAAGTCGGCGGAGAGCAGCCTGAAGGTCGCAAAGAGAATGATCGCGATCCAGGCGATCGCCGAACAGAGAGACGATATCAAAGTCACCGAAGAGGCGCGCGTGAAGTTCGCGAAAGAGAATCTCGGCTCCGAGGACTACGCCCAGGCGGTTGAACTGTACGGAGAAGGGCTTTTCAATATGTACGTTCTCCAGGACGTCGTTCTTAACTGGCTCGAAGAACGGGTCGTGGTCGGCGAGGGCGCTATCGCAAAAGACGGAAACAGCGGCGTCGCGATGCTGATCGTCGGAGCGTTCGTTCTCGTCGCCGCGATCATCACGATCGTCGTCGTCCTTCTCGATCACGGAAAGAAGACTCCGTCCGCGGATCAGGCAGACGGCGGGGAACCGACCGGCGAAGACGAAACGCCCGAGGAAGACGGTCTCATAAGGCTCGGCGACGTCCTCGCGATCGAGGAAGCCGACGAGGAAGCCGAAAAGATCGAAGAGGACGCGTCGGAGGAGATCGAAGAGGCGAAGGCGGAATTCGCCGAGGAGGCCGAAAAGATCGAAGAGGCGAAGGACGAGATCGTCGAAGAATCCGATAAAACGGACGCCTTGTTTTCCGACGAAATCGACAAGATCACAGACGAGATAAACGAAAAAACGGACGAATGATGAGGGCGGCGACCCGCCGTCAGCACAGTAAAAATCGCCGCTGTCCCCTTTGCGGGACAGCGGCGATTTTTATTTATCCGGATGATGTTTTCGGTAATACTCGACGATCCTCATCTCGCGTATCACCCCTGCGGCGTCCTCCGACGGCTCCGTCGTCAGTTCCCCGTTCTCGACGTAAAAGCCGGTCGTGTTCACGACGGGGATTTTTTTCATCGCCTCGCTCATAAACTGCATATAGGCGTCGCCTTTTCCGAGTCCGCAGACGTCGAACACGACGTTCATCAGGTAGCACGGGCTGACCGTGGGTCCCTCTCCCCTGACGTCGACGCCGAGGGCGTCCTTCGCGGCGTCGTTCGCCCATATCAGGTACGGGGTCGAAAAATAGTTGAGAAAGCCCGTCATTTCGGAGACGTTGAGGTCGATGCCGAGCTCCGTGTAGACGCTGTTCCCGTTTCCGAGCCACGGATTGTGGTCTCCGTAAAGGACGAGGACGACGGGATCGGGATCGGCGCGCAGCTCGTCGACGAATCCGGTCAGCCTCTCCGTCGTGTCGGAGATCGATCCGAAATAGTTGTTGAGGATGACGCGGGTCGCTTCCGTCGCGCCCTCGCTCGCCCAGAATCCGTCTCCCCAGGCGAAGAGATTGTCGTCGGCGTACGGGCCGTGGCCCTGATACGTAACGGAAAAGTTGAAATACGGGACCGACTTGTCGCGTTCCCCGTAAAGCGCGAGGATATCGGGGATCATCACGTCGTCGAGGCAAATCTCTTTGCCCGTCATCTCAACGTATCTGTTCTCCGCGAACCAGTACTCGTCGAATCCGATATAACCGTTTATGTTTTTCCTGTTGTAGAACCAGTCGTACGAGGCGTGCGCACCCTCGGTGAAATATCCCTCCCCTTTGAGGTAACGGACGTAGCTTCCGACGGGGGAGCGGAAATTGTCGAGGTTCGCGTAACCGGTGACGAAGCACCTCTCCGTGTCGATCGTTCCGCCGGCGAAGATGTTTGTCACAAGAGAGCCGGAGTACGACTCCTCCTTCAGCTTCCGGTATCCGTCGTAAACGCTCTCCGATATCCCCCCGACGCCGAGCCGTTCAAAATCGTTGTACGCCTCGAGCTGGATCGCGATCACGTTCACTCTGCGGTCCTCCGGGATATCCTCGGGCTCATACCTCGCGAGGATCTCCTCCGCCGCCGCGTCGGAATACCCGGCGGGCTTCTGCGGGATCGCGTCGGGGATCGAGTGGATGAAAGGCCAGACGAAGCCGCGCGATATCTGCTTCTGCGTGTCAGACCAGCGGTTCGCGTTCTCGTAATCAAAGTTTTCGTACTTCTCGAAGATCCCTTTGTCAAGGCAGAGCGTCGCCGCCCCCCACGAGAGAAGAAGCGCGGGGACAAGGCCGATGAGACGGAATCTGAACCTGATCCTCCCCCTCACGAAAAACGCGAGGAAGAGAGTCGACAAAACGAGAAATACGATCGACAGGAGCACCCTGCCCCCGATCGTCACCTCATAGCCGCCGGAGACCTTCAACCCGGTCGAGATCGACGAGATGTCGGCGGCGATGAACGGATCGTCGCGGAAGCGGAGCTTGAAATAATCTCCGATCGACGACGCGATCACAAGGCCGGAAACGAGAAAATGAGAGATCCACGCGCGACCCGTCAGAAAATACAGGACGTAAGTCGCCGCGATAACGGGGAGAACGTTCAGAACGGCTATCATCGGGACCTTGAAATAGCCCTTGAAAACGCCGAACGGGTAGTTGCCGTACGCAAGCGCCAGACTGACGATCCCCGCGCCGACCGCGCCCGCGGTTATGAAAAAGAAGTTCCACGCCCAGAAGAGGACGGGGCGGTCTCCTCCCTTTTTCCCGAACATTGGAAAGGAGTAAAAACGCTTTACTCCCGCGGTGAATTTCGACATACCGTCACCTCCGAATCTCGTCACAATTATACAGCAAATCGCACGCTTTGACAAGTTTACGATTTTGTTATTTTTTATTGACACAAAAAAGCGGTTGTAGTATAATGATAGAAGTCAAATTTTCGTCTTCGGCCGGAACGCGGTCAAAGATCGGTCGGAATGAGGTGAGATAGCCGGTGAACGTGGAACCGACAAAGAAAAAAATCAGTTTCCTCGGAATAAACAGAATAATGATCGCGGTTTCCGTCGTCCTCGCGATCTTCACGATAGCGGAGGTCATCGTCAACTCCGTCCGTTACCGTCAGATGGAACAGGTGTCCGGGAAAAACATGGAATATTTCGCCGCAGTCGACTCTCTCAACGACGCGTCCGATTATCTGACCGATCAGGCGAGGAATTTCATCAACCTGAAAGATAAAAAATATCTCGATCTCTACGTCAAAGAGGTCGAGGAGGAGAAAAGAAGAGAAAAATCCATCGAGTTCCTCGAGGAGGAAATGGCCGAGAGCCAGCTCACGGCGCATCTGAACGAGGCGAAACGGTATTCCGACGATCTTGCCGAGATAGAGCTGTACGCGATGCGGCTCCTGATCGACGGTATGGGATACGACATCGAGGAATTCCCCGACATAATTAAGAACGTAGAGCTGAAAAACGCCGACAAGGAGCTTGCAAGTTACGAAAAGCTCACCGTCGCGTGGAAAAAGGTCACCAACACCGAATACGAGACGTATAAAGCGAAGATCAGGAACACGGTGCAGACTTGCACCCAGATGATATACAGCGACGCGACGGCCGACCAGCTCGCCATGGGCAGACTGATGCTGACGTCCATCCGTCTTCAGGAGATCCTGATAATCATCCTCATCTCTCTCACGCTGCTAACCGCTTTTTTGTCGTGGCTTCTTATTCTGAGCCCGCTCCGCCGGAACCTCGAAAATATCAAGGACGAGGTCCTTCTCGACACGAAGGGCTCACGCGAGATGCAGATCTTCGCCATCGCTTACAACCGCATCTTCGAGAAGAACGTCAAAAAGAGCGCGCGGCTGTCGTATGAGGCTAACCACGACGCCCTGACCGATCTTCTCAACAGGACGGCGTTCGACAAGGATATGGAAGAAGAGGAGTGGGACAGCGTCGCTCTCCTGATCGTCGATATCGACGGGTTCAAAAAGATCAACGACACGTATCTTCACACGACCGGCGACTTCGTCCTGAAGCGGGTCGCAAACGTACTGAAATCGTCGTTCCGCTCCGACGACAGGGTCTACCGGATCGGCGGCGACGAGTTCGCCGTCGTAATGGTCGGCGCGAAGCCGGAGCACGAAGGACTCGTCAGGCAGAAATACGCGAGCGTCCGTAAAAAGATCGAAGCCGACAAGAACAACTTCTACGGCGCGACGCTCAGCGTCGGCGTCGCATACGGCGACTGGAAAAGAGACTCCGAGGAGATCTTCAAGAGAGCCGACGCCACGCTTTACACCGTCAAAAAAAGCGGGAAGAACGCGATCGCGTTCAGTCCCGAGGTCCCGGAAGGCGGCGAAAACGAATAATCGCCCCGCTTTTCACACAGTTTATTTTTGATTTTGCCTATTTATTTACGGCGGAATGATCCGCGGTCTGTCTAAAAATAACAATCTTTACGCGCGCGCGCGATTTTGTTGACAAAAACGGCTTTTTTGTGGTATAATTTATCAAATTTCAGTTTTAGTTTTTTCGGCGTTTGACTCAAACGGAACGCCGCATATCTACGTCTTCCGGACGGGAAAGGAGCAGAGCGATGGCTCATATACGACTCGGCGAGCTTCTGATGGAAGCCGGAATGATAAGCGAAGAAGATCTCCAGCGCGGCCTTGCTCTGCAAAAGCAGTCAAAGGAGCGACTCGGAACCGTCCTCATCAGCAACGGTATCATAACGGAGACCCAGCTTATCGAAGCGCTTCAGATGCAGCTCGGAATCGACTTCGTCGATCTGTCCAAGGTGAATATTCCGACCGAGCTCGCCGGGGTCCTTCCGAAAAACATCGCAAAGCAGTATCAGGTAGTCCCGGTCAAGATAGTCAAGGACGAGCTTTATCTCGCGATGAGCGACCCGCTCAACTTCTATGCGATAGAGGAAGTGCGCCGCGCCGTCAGAAAGAGGGTCGTCCCCGTCGTCGCCACGTCCTCCTCGGTCGAGCACGCGATCCAGGTCCTCTACGGAAACGAGGGCGCCGCGAAAGCGATAGAGGAGATGAAGCGCGAAGCGAACGCGGGCGACAGCCTCTCCTCGCAGGACGCGTCCTTCGTCTCGACGCAGATCGGAGACGACAACGTCAACAGCGCCCCGACGATCCGCCTTGTCAACTCGATAATCGAGCGCGCCGTTCACGAGCGCGCGAGCGATATACACGTCGAGCCGCGCGAGGAGAACCTCCTCGTCAGGATGCGTATCGACGGCGTCATGCACGATATCCTCACCGTCCCGAAGGATCTTCAGGGATCGGTCATCTCCCGCTTCAAGATCATGAGCGGCATGGACATTGCGGAGCGCCGCGTTCCGCAGGACGGCAGATTCAACGTCCGCGCGAAGAACCGCGACATCGACCTCCGCGTATCCACCCTTCCCACCGTCTTCGGCGAGAAGGTCGTCGCCCGTCTGCTTGACAAATCGGGAGGTCTCGTCTCAAAGGAGAAGATCGGTCTCACCGGAGACGATCTCACCAAGTTCGAAAAAATGATCAAGACGACGAGCGGGGTCATCCTGATCGTCGGTCCGACCGGATCCGGTAAATCGACGACGATGTACACGATAATCGGCGAGCTCAACACTCCCGACGTCAACGTGGTATCTCTCGAGGACCCGGTCGAATACAATATCGACGGAGTCAACCAGGTCCAGATAAACGAGAAGACCGGTATGACGTTCGCCTCCGGACTGCGCGCCATCCTGCGTCAGGACCCGGATATCATAGCCGTCGGAGAAATCCGCGACGGCGAGACCGCCGAGATCGCGATGCGTTCCGCCATCACCGGCCACGTCGTGGTATCGACGATCCACACGAACGACGCCGTCGGCGTCATCGAACGACTCGAGGATATCGGCGTTGAGCCGTACCTCGTCGCCTCCGCTCTCAAAGGCGTTATTTCCCAGAGGCTTGTCAGAAGGATCTGTCCGAACTGCCGGACCGAGTACACGCCGACCGACGAAGAGCTCGACGATCTCGGTATCAGCCGTGACGACGGCGCCGTCTTCTTCCGCGGAAAAGGCTGTCCCGAGTGCTTCGATACGGGATACCGCGGCAGGATCGGCGTCTTCGAGATGCTTCACGTGACCTCGAAGGTCAAGGATATGATCGCGCACAGACGGAGCAGAACGGAAATCGAGGACGAGCTCAAAAAGCCGGGATCCGGCTTCGTCTCGCTCCGTGAAAACGCCGTCCGCCTTGCGCGGGAGGGCGTCACCACCGTCAGCGAAGTGCTCAAAGTGACCAACGAATCGGATTGATCCGCGCACCATACTATTTAAGGAGGGAAAATCGCCATGATGACGATCGATGAACTCGTTGCGAAGGCGAAAGCGGACGGCGCGTCCGACGTACATCTCATCTGTTCACTCCCCCCGAAATACAGACTCGACGGTCAGCTCGTCGATATGACGGACACTCCCCTCACACGCGAGGACTGCGTCAACGTCGCCCGCGAGCTCGCCGGTCTCGAATACGAAAGATTCGACGACTGGGGAGAGCTCGACTCAGCCGGAACGTGGGGCGGCAACCGCTGCCGCGTCCACCTCTTCAAGCAGCAGGGCATCCCGTCGCTCGCGCTCCGTCTTCTCCGCGAAAAGATCCCGGATCTTACGACGCTCGGCCTTCCGCCGACGGCGATCGAACTCACGAAGCTCCACAAGGGCATCGTCCTCGTGACCGGCGAGACCGGTTCCGGTAAATCGACGACCCTTGCCGCAATGCTCGACTATATCAACCATACGAGACGCGATCATATCGTCACGCTCGAGGACCCGGTCGAGTACATATATCACCCCGATCTTTGCGCGATCAACCAGCGCGAGGTCGGAAAAGACACGAAAAGCTTCTCCGAAGGGCTCCGCGCCAGTCTCCGTGAGGACCCCAACGTTATCCTCATCGGCGAAATGCGCGACCGCGACACGATAGAGACGGCGATAACCGCCGCCGAAACCGGCCACCTCGTTTTCGGAACGCTCCATACCGGAAGCGCGTCCGACTCGATCGACCGTATCGTGCAGGTCTTCCCCGAGGGGATGCAGACGCAGATCCGTCTCCAGCTTTCGATGACGCTCTGCGCCGTGCTCACACAGCAGCTTCTGCCCAAAAAGGCGGGCGGGCGGGCGCTCGCGGTCGAATTCATGATCGTGACGGACGCGATCCGCAACCTGATCCGCGGAGGAAACACCCCGCAGATCGCAAACGCGATAGCAACTTCAGCCGCGATCGGCGGTCAGACGATGGACCAGGCGCTCGTCAAGCTCGTGCGCTCCGGCGCGGTCTCCCGCGAGACGGCGATCTCGTACGCGCACGATCCTGAGTTCGTAAAGCGTCAGGCAGTATAACAGTATATTATGACGATCCCGACGGAAGGGGGTGAGACGAATTGGCCAAGTTCAAGTATACCGCCCTGTCAAAAAGCGGAGAACGCGTTGACGGAGTCGTCGAGGGATTCAACGTCCCCGACGCGGTAGACCGCATAAAGCAGTCGTGCGACGTCATTATCAAGATCGAGGAGGTCGGCGAGGAAAAGACCGGTATCCTCAATCTTGAGATCGGCAAAAACAAGCTGAATTCAAAGGCGTTTACCCTGATGTGCAGTCAGTTCGCCATCATTCTCAGGTCGGGAATCCCGATATCCCGAACGGTTCAGCTCATAGCCGATAAGATGTCCGATAAACCGCTCAAACGGATCCTCAACAAAGTATTTGAAGACGTCGAAGCGGGCCGGTCGCTCTCAGCGAGCTTCGAGGACCACGGCAAAAAGCTCTTCCCTCCCACGTTCATCGAGACGATCCGCGCGGGAGAAGAATCGGGCAACCTCGACAACGCTTTCGAGACGATGCACGAGCACTTCGACAAGATGATCAAAATGAAGGCGAAGATCAGGAACGCGCTGATCTACCCCGCGTTTGTTCTCGTCATCGCGATCGCCGTCGTCATCGTCCTGATGGTCAAGGTCGTCCCGACCTTCACCGCCATCTTCGACAGCTACGGCGCGGAGCTTCCGCTCATGACGCGGATCCTGATAGCGATATCGGACTTCTTCAGGAACTACATACTGATAATAATCGGTGTCCTGGCGGCGCTGATCGTCGCTTTCAAGATATGGTCGAACACCGAGCAGGGACGGCTCAAGTCGTCACAGCTCGCCTTGAGGCTCCCCGTCTACGGCAACATAACGACGCTCAACGCCGCGTCACAGTTCGCCAACTCGATGTCGACGCTCCTCGCGGCGGGACTTACGGTCACCCGATGTCTCGCGATCACCGCGAAAACGATCTCAAACTACCACACCAGTCAGGAAGTCGGAAAGATGACCGGCAAGATCGAGGAAGGCAAGTCGCTCGGCGCCACGATGAGAGAGGCGGGCTGTATGCCCGACATCCTCACCGATATGACGGCGGTGGGCGAGGAGACCGGAGAGCTCCAGGGGACGCTCAGCACGATCGCCGGATATTACGACTCGGAGCTTGACGCGGCGGTGACGGCCGCGGTCAACAAGCTCGAACCCGCGATCCTCGTCGGGCTCGCGGTCATCGCCGGATTCATCGTCATCGCGATCTATATGGCGATGTTCGAAATGTACGGCGCAATGTAACAACGGTTTTCATGCGATACCCGGATCGCTTGAAAATATAAAGGGTACCCCACCCTCCCGGGGGAGGGACCCGAAACAAACCAAATCAACAATTTAATTTAAGGAGAAAAAAACAAATGAGAAAGAACAAAGGCTTTACACTGGCCGAACTGCTGATCGTCGTTGCGATCATCGCCGTTCTCGTCGCCATCGCTATTCCGATCTTCACCGCGCAGCTCGAGAAGAGCCGTGAGGCTACCGACATCGCAAACGTCCGTTCCGCTTACGCGAACCTCGTTGCCAACTATCTGCTGGATGATAAGTCCACTCAGATCGATGTTACCGCTCGTCAGACCCAGACCGGTTGGCAGGGCACCAGCGGAACGATCGTCCAGATGATCAGCGGTTCTGAAAGCGCTATGAATTTTGACGCCAAGGTATCACCCAACTCTTACAATGTCAAAATCGACGCTTCCGGTTCTGTTACCATCGGCTGATTATTCTTTAATCACACTTTAAGTAAAACATTTTGAGACGTCGGCATCTGCGGCTCCGGGAAGCCGCGCCGCCGCCGTCGCGTGAGATTGCATAACAATGCAAAAAACAGGGCTCCGTTTCTGCTAGCGCAACGGAGCCCTTTCTCTTTTTCAATCAGTTTTTTCTGAAAGCGGAGGAACGTTAACCCTATAATACAAAAAAATTACGGCAACATTACCCATTCGCGGGGGCGCGCTTTTTTTACTTGTAACAGGCAGAAAAAAGTGATATAATATTATAAATATGAAGTTTTTACCGTTTTTCGAATCAAGCGGAGGATAACAATGAGTTTTCTTCAATCCGAAATCAATCCCGGCGAGAATTATAAAAAAACGAAAAGAGCGCTGCTCGTTCTTCTGTCTTTCGCAGTTCCCTTCATCGTCATGGCGCTCGGACTCGTCGCGCTCCGCGTCGTCCCGTTCGGCAGTCACAACCTCGCCGTCAGCGATGGAAAATACTACATAAACGGACTTTCGTTCATAAAAAACATCTTTCTCAACAAAGACGGGATCCTCTACTCGTTCAAGAACGGTCTCGGCGGGAACGAATGGAGTAACTTCTCCTGGGGGGGCTTCAACCCCGTCCTTCTCCTCCTTCTTTTTGCAAAGCCGGAGACAATGCCGACATGGTTCACATGGATCAGCGTCGTCAACATGGCGGTCTGCGGTCTCACGATGTATATCTTTCTCGCGCGGGTAAAGGGTCCGCGCCTGTCTCACATCGTCTTCTCCACAAGTTACGCGATGATGGGTTTTTCCGTCGCGAACTGCTTTCAAACAGGTTTCTTTATCGGACCGCAGACGCTTCCGCTCGTCGCGCTGGGACTTTATCTGATCTTCCGCGGCAAGTCGCCGGTCCTATACGTGATCTCCCTCGGATTCACGATCTTTTTCAACTTCTATTTCGGGCTGATGCTCTGCGTTTTCTCTGTAATAATCTTTCTGACGCATCTCTACGTGAACGGCGCGCTGCTCAAGGGACGGCGTCTTCATCTCTTTCTGAAATGGGGAGGCGCGTCCGTCATAGCGGGGCTTCTCGCCGCGCCGATGTGGCTTCCCGCTCTCAAGGCGTTTACAGGCGGCGGAAGGATGGATCAGACGACGCTCACCGAGTACATCTTTGCCGAAAAGTCATCCTTCGTTTCGATTTTCTCAAAGCTCTTTTCCGGTTCCGTCACCCACTCGGAGATGATAAACGGGCTTCCCAATATTTTCTGCGGGATACTGACGGTCGCGCTCGTCGTCCTCTTCTTTATGAACCGCTCGGTCGGAGCTAAAAAGAAGCGCGCGGCAGGCGTCGTCCTCGCGTTTTACCTTCTCACTTTCTTCATTCCCGCCTTTACGATACTGATGCACGGCGGGACGCACACGAACTGGTTCCCATACCGTTATTCGTTCGTCTTTTCGTTCTTCCTGATCGCACTCGCGGCGGAAGAGTTCGGATACATCGACTCCCTCACGGCGAAGGATCTCAAAAAATGCGGCGCCGTGATCCTCGTCTCGACGATCGTCGTCTTTTCGACGAAATACGAATTCGTGACCGGAGGCGCGGTCGTACTCGATCTTTTCCTTCTGCTCCTTATGGCGCTCGGCTTCAGATTCTATAAGAAACGCCCCGACAAGGCGCCGCTGCGCACTTTCTCGATGCTCCTTATCATCCTTGTCTCGATAAATCTCTACGCAAACTATGCGTTAAGTATTTCGAATATGCAGAAAGACGAATGGGAGCTGAACTTAGAAGAATACGATAAAAACCTGCTCGTCAACGGCGCCCTGACCGACGCCGTGAAAATGGCTGACGGCACGTTTTTCAGAATGGAGAAGGATATTTCCGAAAGCGCCTCCGTGGGCGCGGACCCTTATCTCTACGGATACCGCGGCGTCAGCCACTCCGGTCCCGCAGAGCGCGCGTTCATTCACAAGGGTCTCTCTCGCCTCGGGATCAACTGGTATGACATGCGCCACTGGTACGAGGGCGGCATCCCCGCGGCGACCGACGCGCTTCTCGGGCTGAAATATATCATCGCCGAGCGCGACCTCGGCGAAGAAAAAGGATACGACGATCTGATAAAGATCGAAAACACGACTCTGTATAAGAACGAAAACGCCCTGCAGGTCGCGATCCTTTCTGACGGAGCGGCGTACGGCGCAGAGCCGGGGAGCGATCCGTTCCTCAATCTGAACGAGGTATTCAAAAAAATGAGCGGTTCGGACCGCGACGTCTTCTTCCCGGAAGAAGACGTGACGTTCTCCCTCCGCAACGGCGCCACCGGCAGATCGTACACCGCGGCGGAGTTGAAAGAGATCACCTCCGCGTCGGAATCCGGTGAAGAAAAGCAAGGGACGGCCGCCGCGGCGTATATCGAATATTCTTTCACGGCAAAAAGGGACGGTTCGGTCTACTTTTTCGACACCTCGATCCCCGATTCGCCGAACGGTCTGTCAAGTCCGTCCGGCAAATACGTCGGGACGTACAAAAAAGGAGACACGGCGACGGGAAAGATCGATCTGCCCGCCACTTACTCGACGGACGATTTTCTCCGCGGCTACTGTGTGAATCTGTCTTTCGCATACGCCGATGACGACGCGCTTTCAGAGCTTACCGGTTTGCTGAACGAACGGGAGATGACCGTCGACGTGTCCGACAGCGACACGCGCCTTTACGGCTCATTCAAGGCGGGGGAAGACCAAAGGATCATCTTCACCGTTCCGTGGGACGAGGGATGGACGTGCAGGATCGACGGCGAAGTCGTTCCGATCGACAAAACGTGGGACGTCTTTATGTCGGTCGCCGTTCCGTCGGGAGAGCATACATACGAGATGACGTTCTGCCCGGCGTGGATGAATTACGGACTGATCGCCGCGGGAGCCGCGCTTCTCTCGTCCGCCGTTTGGGGCGGCGCGGCGCTCGCAGCGTCGAAAAAACGGAGGAAGGCAAAATGAAAGTCGTTCTTTTAGCCGGCGGATTCGGCTCGCGCATCACCGAGGAATCGCAGTTCCGTCCGAAACCGATGGTCGAGCTCGGCGGATATCCGATCCTCTGGCACATAATGAAGGAATACTCTTATTACGGCTTCAACGATTTCGTGATCTGCGCCGGATATAAGCAAAATATGATAAAAGAGTGGTTCCGCGACTATTTTCTCCGTCAGTCCGACGTGACCTTCGACTTCACGTCCGGCGAGGAGGTCGTCATGACGCACCGGAACAGATGCGAAAAGTGGCGCGTTACCGTCGTCGATACGGGGCTCGACACGATGACGGGCGGAAGGATCGGCAGGATCAGGGAGTACGTCGGGGGCGAGCCGTTCATGATGACGTACGGCGACGGCGTCTGCGACGTCGATATAAACGACCTGCTCGCTTTCCACCGCTCGCACGGAAAGATCGCGACGCTGACCGCCGTCCGTCTCGGTCAGCAGAAGGGCGTCCTCGATATCGGAGAGGACTCCTCCGTCCGCTCATTCAGAGAGAAGAAGCTCTCCGACGGCGCGCTCATCAACGCGGGATATATGGTACTTGAACCGCGGATCTTCGACTATATCGACGGCGACTCCTGCGTTTTCGAGCAGGGTCCGCTCTCCGCTCTCGCCGCGGACGGCGAGCTTATGAGCTACCACCACGACGGATTCTGGCAGTGTATGGACAACGTCAGGGAAAAAGAGATATTAGAACAGCTCATCGCCGCGGGGCGCGCCCCGTGGATGAAGTGGGAGACGGCGAAATGACAATGACGGAGGATCTCGGATTTTACAAAGGGCGGCGGGTCTTCGTGACCGGTCACACCGGCTTCAAGGGATCGTGGCTGTGCCGTATCCTCGTCGGAGTCGGCGCGGAAGTCACGGGATACGCGCTCGAACCGCCGACCGGCCCTTCCCTGTTCTCCCTTATTTCACTCGACCGCGATATGAAAAGCGTGACGGGCGACGTGAGGGATTTCGACGCTCTCAAAAAGGCGTACGACGAGGCGAAGCCCGAGATCGTCTTTCACCTCGCGGCTCAGCCGATCGTGAGGGAGAGCTACCGCACGCCCCGGGAGACGTACGAAACGAACGTTATGGGGACGGTCAATCTCCTCGAATGCGTGAGATCATCCGGCGCGTCGTCGGTCGTGAACGTGACGACCGATAAGGTCTACTATAACGACGACGGCGGACGAGCGTTCCGCGAGGACGACCCGCTTATGGGTCACGACCCTTATTCAAATTCAAAATCGTGCTCCGAGCTCGTTTCATACAGCTACGGGGTCAGTTTCCTTCGCGACGCGGGCGTTCCCCTGTCGACCGTCCGCGCCGGAAACGTGCTCGGCGGCGGCGATTTCGCCGCGGACAGGATCATCCCGGACTGCGTCCGCGCCGTGACGGCGGGCGTTCCCGTCGTCGTCAGGAACCCGAGCTCCGTCCGGCCGTTCCAGCACGTTCTCGAGGCGCTCAGCGTCTATCTCACCGTCGCCGCGCGGCAGGCGTCCGATCCTTCCCTCTCCGGCGCGTACAACGTGGGACCGGACGAGGAGGATATCATAACGACGGGCGAGCTCGCGGAGCTTTTCCGCTCCCTCTGGGGAGAGGGCGCCGAGATCGAGATAAAAGGCGAGAAAAACGCGCCGCACGAGGCGGGTTTCCTCCGCCTCGACAGCTCGAAGCTGAGAAACACGTTCGGATGGCGTCCGAAGTGGCATATAAACGAATGTATGAGAGAGGTCGTCGCTTTCGCCAAGGCGATGGCGGCGGGCGAAGATCTCGCCCGCGAGTGCGACCGCGAAATCGGGCTTTTCTTCGGTAAGGAGTAAGTTTATGGCAAAATGGCAGAGCGAATCCGAGGCGAGAGACGAGATCCGCCGTCTGACGGCGGAATATTACCGTCAGTTCAAGGCGCCGACCGGCGATTTCAAGCCGGGCGACCGGATAAACTACTCCGGCCGCGTCTATGACGAGGACGAGATGTGCGCTCTCACCGACGCGACGCTCGATTTCTGGCTCACCGCGGGGCGTTTCGCCGAACAGTTCGAGCGCGATTTCGCCCGCTGCCTCGGCGTGAAGTACGCCCACCTCGTAAACAGCGGCTCGTCCGCAAATCTCATCGCTTTTTCGGTCCTCACCGCCCCGGAGCTCGGGGAAAGACGGATCGGCAGGGGCGACGAGGTCATCACGGTCGCCTGCGGTTTTCCGACGACGGTGACGCCTATCGTTCAGTACGGAGCCGTCCCCGTCTTCGTCGACGTGACGGTCCCGTCGTACAATATCGACGTCTCGCGCCTCGAGGAGGCGTATTCCGACAAAACGAAAGCGGTCATGATCGCTCACACGCTCGGAAATCCCTTCAATATCGCCGCCGTGTCCGAATTCTGCAGGGCGCACGGCCTGTGGCTCGTAGAGGACAACTGCGACGCGCTCGGCTCCCTTTACACGCTGGACGGCGAGACCCGCCCGACCGGAACGTGGGGCGATATCGGCACGAGCAGCTTTTATCCGCCGCATCATATGACGATGGGTGAGGGCGGCTGCGTCTATACGAACGATCCCACCCTGTCCCGCCTCATTCTCTCCTTCCGCGACTGGGGACGCGACTGCGTATGCCGCTCCGGTCAGGACAACAGGTGCGGACACAGATTCGACGGACAATTCGGATCGCTCCCCGCGGGGTACGATCACAAATACGTATATTCTCACTTCGGCTACAACCTCAAGGCGACCGATCTTCAGGCGGCGATCGGCGCCGCGCAGATAAAAAAGCTACCCGCTTTCACCGAAGCGAGGCGCAGGAATCACAAACGGCTCTTCGACGCCCTCCGCGCGGGCGGCGCGGAAGAAAAGCTGATCCTCCCCGAGGCGGAGCCGAACAGCGAGCCGTCGTGGTTCGGGTTCACGGTAAGCGTGAGGCCGGACGAGGGGATCACCCGCGGCGCCGTCACCGGCGCGCTCGAGAAAAACAACATTCAGACCCGCCTTCTTTTCAGCGGCAACCTCATCCGTCACCCGTGCTTCGATCCGATCAGAGGAACGGACGCGTACCGCACGGTCGGCGATCTTCCCGTCACCGACTTCGTTATGAACAACACGTTCTGGGTCGGCGTCGCGCCGACGATGAACTGCAAAATGATCGACTATACGGCTGAGGTCATCCTCGGCGCGGTCAGGTAAATTACTTCTATCCGGGAGCCGGCTCCCGGATTTCGGATTTTGTGTGCATTTCGTTGTTTATTCGCTCATTTTTTGTGCAATACGCGTTGACTTTCGCTCTGAAAATGTGTATAATGACTGTGATCGGAGGATGACCGTATGTATCTGAAAAGGAAAATCGACGCGTTTTTATCAGACTGGAAGAGCGATCCGCGCAGAAAGCCGCTTATTATCAAAGGAAGCCGTCAGGTCGGAAAAACGGAATCCGTTCTTCATTTTGCCAAAGACAATTATGAAAGCGTAATTGAAATAAACTTCGTCAGGGATGAGAAATACAAAGGGATCGTTTCCGACGGCTATGAAGCGTCAAGTATCGTCAAAAACATCTCCCTGCTCGATCCCTCAAAAAAGTTTATTCCCGGGAAAACCCTGATTTTCTTCGACGAGGTAACCGAGTTCCCGGAAATCGCCACTTCTCTTAAGTTCTTCAACATCGACGGTCGATTTGACGTGATATGCAGCGGCTCGATGCTCGGAGTCAACTATAAAAGGATCGAAAGCAACAGCGTCGGATATAAAAAAGACTATGAACTGTTTTCGATGGATTTTGAGGAATTCCTTTGGGCAAAGGGGTACGACGACGGGACGGTCGACGGTGTGCTGAAGCATATGACGGATCTTTGTCCTTTCAGCGATCTGGAAATGGACACCTTCCATTCTCTTTTCCTCGATTTCAGTATTCTCGGAGGGATGCCGGCGGTCGTCGCGGAGTATATTGAAAAAAATTCTTTCGAGGGTTCTCTCGACACGCAAAGACAGCTTATCGCCGACTATAAAGAGGACATAAGGAAATACGCGTCCGGGATCGATCAGACGAGGATCATCAACGTTTTTAACCGGATCGCTCCTCAGCTCGCGCGCGAAAACAAAAAATTCCAGATTTCAAAGGTCGCCCCCGGAGCGAGATTCCGCGATTACCGCGGGTGCGCCGAATGGCTCTCCGACGCCGGAATCGTCAACATCTGCTACTGTATGGATTTTCCCGAGCTTCCGCTCGGCGGCAACTACGATCCCGACGTTTTCAAGCTGTACCTTTCAGACACGGGCCTTCTTGTTTCAATGCTCGATGAAGAATCGCAGGAGGACCTGAGAGCGAACAAGAATCTCGGAGTCTATAAAGGCGCGTTATTTGAAAATATGATCGGCGAGGCGCTTGTAAAACAGGGATACGGCCTGTTTTATTACAAGCGAGGCGATTCGACTCTCGAATCGGATTTTTTCATACGCTCGGCTTCTTCGCTGATCCCCGTCGAGGTCAAATCAAAAACGGGAAAGGCAAAATCAATGAAAACCCTGATCGAATCCGAACGTTATCCGGATATACGTTACGGCTTCAAGCTGTCGAAGAACAATATCGGACAAGAGAACAACGTTTACACTTTCCCGTATTTCTGCGCGTTTCTGCTGAAACGGTTTATGAAATCATTCAAAGATTGAGAAAGTGACTTTTTCAGACGGCGCAAATCCGATAACTGACTATGAGAAACTATACTGTAAGCATCTTTGATATGCCGGTCGAATAAGTAATGCTTCGCCAAGCCGCAAAAAATCGGAGAGAACAGTCAGTTTGAAAAATATCATTTTTGAAATTTCGGGGATTTTGAAAGAAAGGCAAGGTTTCAAATGAGTTATGTAATTGACGGTCGTCAGCTCTTTGGACCGATGGGAGGAGTTCAGCGGTTTATCAGAGAACTTGTTATTGAACTTGATAAGATCGCGGACCCCGGAGAGTATGAGATCCTCATTCCCCGGGATGCGGACGACGTTCCCGAATATAAAAACATACCGGTCATAAGATACGGAAAATTCAAAGGGCTTCTGTGGGAGCAGACGAGTTTGCCGTATTATCTCAAAACGAGGCAAAAGTACGGCGTCTTTCCCTGCACCATTGTTCCGCTTCTCTACCCGAAGGGGCTCGCGGTGGTACACGATATTATGATAAAGACCGTTCCCGAACTCAGAGCAAGTATTAAAAACCCCATTGCGCGCGCGCTTCTTCTTCTTAATTACAGGATCGCCGCGAAAAGAGCCCCTGTCCTGATGACCGTTTCCGAATACAGCAAAAACGAAATTGTCCGCGAATACGGCAGACGCGATTCAGATATTCACGTTGCCGGACCGGGGTGGCAGCATGTTTTGAGAATAAAAAGCGACGACCGATGGAAAGAACGCTATCCGCAGCTTGAGAACGGCAAGTTCTTCTTCTCTCTTTCCGCTAACAGAAAGCAAAAGAATTTCAAATGGATCGCGGAAGTCGCAAAGAGAAATCCGAATTATTATTTTGCGATCGCCGGAGGACGGGACGAATGGCAGAAACAGCTTGAATACGACGCTGAAAACATTATCCGTCTCGGATTCATTTCCGACGGAGAGATCCGTTCTTTGATTGAAAACTGCAAAGCATTTCTTTTCCCTTCGTTTTACGAAGGATTCGGATTGCCTCCGCTCGAGGCGCTTGCGCTCGGCGCGAAGGCGGTCGTCGCCCGTTCCTCATGTCTGCCGGAAATATACGGAACCAGCGTTTACTATATCGATCCCTACGACTATGACACGGATCTTGACGAACTGCTCTCCGGTCAGGTTTCCCCGGCGTCTGAAGTACTCGATCGCTTCGGATGGGAAATTCTCGCCGAAAAAACGGACAAGGTTCTGAAAGAGACTTTTAACGAAAAAACGAGGAAGTAAGGAATGATCATTTCCAAAACACCGTTCCGCATGTCGTTTTTCGGCGGCGGTTCCGACGTCGAAGATTTTTTCAGAGAACACGGCGGTTCGGTTATATCAACGACATTCAACAAATATTGCTTCGTTACGGTAAGAAAACTTCCGGGATTCTTCGATTACAAGTCCCATCTTACTTATTCAAAATCCGAATTTGTCAGCTCTCTTGATGAAATCCGTCATCCCGCCATCAGAAACGCGATGAAGATGCTCGACATCAGCTCGATCCGACTCACTTACGACGCCGATCTGCCCGCGCGTTCGGGCCTCGGGACAAGCTCGTCCTTTGCCGTCGGTATGCTCAACGCGTTTTACGCGCTGAATGGGATCAAAGCGGACAAAAAGCTGCTTGCCGAAAAGGCGATCTATCTCGAACGCGTTCTTTGCGAAGAGGCCGGGGGGTGGCAGGATCAGATCGCCGCCGCGTACGGCGGATTCAACAAGATTGTCTTTTCAGATATGGGGTTTGAAGTCACGCCGGTTCCGGTCAGCCCTTTCCGAAAACGTCTCCTTTCGGAGAACCTTATGCTGTTTTTCACGGGGTTCACCCGTTTTTCCGCCGACGTCCACACGAGCAACGGAAGTCTGAACCGCGAAAAGATCCGCGTCCTCGAAAGGATACTCGCTCTTTGCGGCGACGCGGAGAAAGTCCTCGTCGATGAAGACGCCGATCTCGACGAGTTCGGCCAACTGCTCGACGAAGAATGGAAACTGAAACGGATGACCGGATCGAACGTTTCCACGGACGCGGTCGACGATCTCTACCGCCGCGGGATCAGCGCGGGCGCGCTCGGGGGGAAGCTCCTCGGCGCGGGAGGCGGAGGATTTCTTCTGTTCTACGTCACGCCCGAAAAGCAGTCCGCGGTACGCGAAGCGCTGAAGGACCTTCTGTACGTTCCGTTCTCCTTTGAGGATAACGGTTCCTGCATTATCTTTAATTCTGACGATTCTGAATCCGAAAAGGAAATCGTGCCATGAAAGCGGTTATTATGGCCGGCGGAAAAGGGTCAAGGATCAGCGCTTCCTTTCCCGACATCCCGAAACCCCTCATTCCGATCGGGGGAAAGCCGGTTCTTGAACACACTATAGATCGTCTCAAAGAATACGGAATTGACGATATCATCATTACCGTATCGTATAAGGCGCCGATGATTACGGAGTATTTCGGCGACGGGTCGCGGTTCGGAGTCCGTATCGTATATTATGTTGAGGAAAAACCGCTCGGAAACGCCGGCGCCCTGTTTAAAATCAGAGACAGTCTCACCGACGATTTTTTCCTCCTCAATTCCGACTCGATGTTCGATGTTGATCTCGATCGGTTTTACCGTTACCACGCCGAGAAAAAGGCTCTCGTTACCTTGTTTACTCACCCGAACAGCCACCCTTACGACAGCAGCGTCATTGTTGAAGATAACAACGGGGCGGTCGCCGCGTGGATCACAAAAGAAAAAAAGGGGACGGGATGGTACAGGAATCTTGTAAACGCGGGAATTGAGATCATGTCTCCCGACGCGCTCGACCTGATCGATACTGAAAAAGCCGTCTCGGAAGAACCGCGTATTGACCTCGACAGAGATATTATCCTTCCGCTTACGAGGAGCGGAAGAGTATTCAGCTATAAAAGCCCGGAATACGTAAAAGACATGGGAACTCCGGAAAGATACGCCGAAGTTTCCTCCGATTACGAATCGGGGATCATAAAGCGAAAGAATCTGAAAAACAGGCAGCGCGCCGTTTTCCTTGACCGCGACGGCACGCTTAACCGTTACGTCGGATTCGTAAGGGATCCGGATGAATTTGAACTTCTTGACGGAGTATGTGAGGCGATAAGCAAAATCAACCGATCCGGTTATCTCGCCGTTCTTGTGACAAATCAACCGGCAATCGCGAGGGGTGAGATCACTTACCGCGAACTCGACTCCATACACGGGAAAATGGACTCTCTTCTCAGCGAAAAAGGAGCGTATCTCGACGCCGTTTACTTTTGTCCGCATCATCCCGACCGCGGATTTGACGGCGAGATCCCGGAACTCAAAATCGAGTGTACGTGCAGAAAGCCGAAACCGGGAATGCTCATACGCGCCGCCGAGGATCTCAACATCGATCTTGCCTCCTCGTGGATGATCGGCGACAGACAAACCGATATCGCCGCCGGAAAAGCCGCCGGATGCAAAACGGCGCTTATCGGTTGCGGTGATTTCACGCAGGACGTGAGCGTAGGATCGCTGTCTGAATTCGCAGACTCAGTTCTTTTTGCGATTTGATAAAGAAAGGTGATAAAAAATGAGCGACGACAAACGCTTTCCTGAGATTGATCGCCTCATCGGAAGATATCCGCAGCTCCTTGAATCACGCGAGCAAATAAAAGACGGATATCTCCTCCTCGAAAGCTGTTTTTCCGAGAACGGAAAGCTTTTGACGGCGGGAAACGGCGGATCGGCCGCCGACGCGTGCCATATCGCGGGCGAGCTTATGAAAAGTTTCCGCAAGCCCCGCCCCGTTCCGTCCGATTTCAAGAAAAAACTTGAAGCGACTGATCCGGCGACAGGCGAGGAACTTGCAGCGACTCTCGAGCGGGGACTTCCCGTCGTTCCGCTCGTCTCTCAGTTCGCTCTGTCGACCGCTTACGCGAACGACGTATCGCCTGAGGGGATATTCGCTCAGCAGGTTTACGCTCTCGGTTCTCCGGGGGACGTTTTGCTTGCCATCTCGACCTCGGGAAACAGCGAAAACGTCGTAAGGGCCGCCGTTGCCGCGAAAGCCGCGGGGCTCGGGGTCATTTCTCTTACGGGAGAGAGCGGAGGAAGGCTCAGATCGTTCTCTGACGTCGCGGTCACAGTTCCCGAGTCTGAAACGTTTCTCGTCCAGGAACTTCATCTTCCGATCTATCACTGCTGGTGCGCAATGCTTGAAGACAGATTCTTCTGATCTCTGATTCAAATACTGAAAAATCGGGGCAATCGGTTATGGTAGGGAAAATCAATAAAAAAGCTCTGATCTATACGATCGGTAACGTTGCTTATCTTTTTGCCCTTTGGTTACTGACCGTCCTCACTACCCGGTTTTCCGGGTACGAATCGGCAGGCGTTCTGACGCTCGCAATGTCTCTCGGCAATATCTGTACTTTCCTGCAGATGTACGGAATGAGGAATTATCAAGCGTCAGACGTTTCACGGCAGTTCGCCTCCGGGGACTACCTGCGATCAAGATTTTTCACGTCCGCCGCAAGTATTATCCTGCTTGCGATAATACTCCTTTTCGGAAGGTATCCGTTCAAAACTTCCGTCAGCATCATTCTTTACACTCTGTTCCGTTTCTTCGAGGCAATTTCGGACGTTTTTCACGGTGAGATGCACAGAGCCGACAAGCTCGACAAAATCGGGGTCCTCATGTTTGCGCGCGGCGCGATCACCGTCATTCTTTTCCTGACGGGAGAAGCAATCTTCCGCAGTCTCAACGCCTCGCTTCTGACCGTCGCGGTCGGATCGGCGGCAATTACTTTCACGCTCGACTTGCCGGTATACAGAAAAGTCGTCGAAATGAAAAGCGGATCACGGTCGGGCGTCAAAAAATTGTTGACGTCTTGTTTCCCGCTTCTGATAGCGTTTCTTCTTCCGACACTGATAACCGCTTTCCCGCGGATCCTGCTCGAAAAATTCAAGGGCGCCGAAACCCTCGGGTATTACGGAAACGTCTCGACCCCCGCGGTGATAATCACCGCGGTGGTTCCGAACATCATCGCGTCATATATGCCCCGTTACGGAGAGCTTACAAAGGAGGGCAAAAATAAAGAGACACGGAGATTATGGCTCAGAACGCTGCTCCTGACTCTTATGATCCTTGCCGTCTGCTCCGCGGGAGTCGCGCTCATCGGGAAGCCGGTCCTCTCCCTGATTTATACCGAGTCCATCGTTCCGTATATCAAATATCTTTACTTTTTCCTGATTTCAACGGCCCTTTATGCGGCAACAATGTGCGGCGCGGCAGTACTGACCGCGCGTCGGAAGAACGTAATCGTATGCGTATGCGCCTCAATTGCCGCCGTCGTCTGCATCGTTTCTTCGTTTCCTCTTGTCAAGTATTTCGGAATACCCGGCGCCATCGCAGCGATGATCGTCTCTTATTCAGTTCAAGCTGTAATTCAATTATTGTTTATTCTCAAATACACCGGGATTCCGCATTTCAAAGGCGCTTTGAAAGAAACTGAAAAAAAGGATTCGATCAGTTGATTACCATTCGCGGAACGAGTTCCCCGACGGAGCTTGTCCTCACGTCCGCAGTCAAAGTTCTGATTCACAAAGCCGGAGTCCCTTTCCCGGTTGACAGTTTGATTTCAATTGCGATCCCTGATACGTCTTTTGAAGCATTTCGGAGAAAGAAAGAGGTCAATAATGAAACCGATCCTTCTTGACTGTACTCTTCGCGACGGCGCGTACATCGTCGATTCGATGTTCGGCGAGGCGGCGATCCGCGGGATAATAGGCAAACTCGAGGATTCCGGCGCGGAAATTATCGAGTGCGGCTGGCTCAAAAACAAAGAACACGTTCCGGGGAGCAGTTTTTATCACGTTCCCGACGATCTTTGCCGTTATCTTTCGCGAAAGAAAAAAAACGTCACATATACCGTGATGATAGACTGGGACCGTTACGACCTATCGTTTCTTCCGCCGTGCGACGGCGAAAGCGTCGACGCGATCAGAGTCGTCTTTCCGCACGGAAAACACCGCGAGGGCGTCACGATCGGGAAAGGGATCCTGAAAAAAGGATATAAGGTCTTTTTTCAGGCGGCGAACACGCTCGCATATTCGGACGACGATCTCGACGCGCTCGCGGACGAGGTAAACGGATCCGGCGCTTCCGCTCTCAGCATAGTCGACACATTCGGAGCGATGTATGAGGAAGACCTCGAGAGGATCGTCGCGCGTCTCGATCACAGACTTTCACCGGACGTTTCTCTCGGTTTTCACTCACACAACAACCAGCAGCTTTCATTTGCGCTGACGACCCACTTTATCCGGCTTCTCTCGGACGGGGCGAGAAAGACCGTCGTCGACGCAAGCCTCTGCGGGATGGGCAGAGGCGCGGGGAACGCCACGACGGAGCTCGTCGTCAGCTATCTCAACAGGAAATGCGGACGCCATTACGATATGGACGCGATCATGGACGCGATCGACACATATATGGGCTATTTTTCGGAGCGGTATAAATGGGGATATTCGACGCCGTATTTCATCGCGGGTCTTTACTGCTGCCACGTGAACAATATCGCCTATCTGCTCAACAATCACCGGACAAGCTCGCGCGATATGAGAAACATAATCGAGTCGATGGACCCCGCCGACCGCAAAAAATACGACTACGATCTGCTTGAAAAAAAATATCTCGACACGGTCAGCCGAAGGGTCGACGACCGGGATGCTGAAAGCAAACTGAGAGCCGCGCTTTCCGGAAGAGAGATCCTTCTCGTCGCCCCGGGTAAAAGCTCGCTCACCGAAAAAAAGAAAATCGACGCTTATATCAAGGAAAATGACCCCGTCGTGATCGCCGTAAACGCGCTTCTCGAGGGTTACCGCTACGATTACGCCCTTTTCGTCAATCCCGCGCGGTACGATTACGCGAAGACGACCGCTCCCGAAAAATTCAAAGAGCTCCGTCGGATCGTTCTCTCGAATGTGAAGACCGCCGCCGACGGGGACGAGCTGATCGTCGCCTTTGACCACGCGGCGAAAAGAGGATGGCCGCATTTTGACAACGCCGTCATCTGCGCTCTCCGCCTTCTCGACCGGATCGGCGTCCGGGACGTCGCGATCTCGGGCTTCGACGGTTTCAAACACGTCTATAACGAGAGTTACGCCGATCCGCTTCTGCCGTCGCTCAACCCGGAAAACGGGTGGGACGCGCTGAACGAGGAAATCAGGGAGATGTTCGGCGAATTCAGGAAAAACGCCGTTTCCGTCAAGAGGATCAACATGATCACGGAGAGCTATTTCGCATAAAGGGAGGGTCCCTCATGATAAAACTGTCCGATTACGTCATACGGACGCTTGAGTCAACGGGCGCCCGCCATATGTTTATGCTCCCGGGCGGCGGAGCTATGCACCTGAACGATTCGCTCGGAAAAAGCGAGAAAATCAGATTCGTTCCCTGCCTTCACGAACAAGCGTGCGCGATCGCGGCGGAAGCATACGCCCGCGTCACGGGCGGAGTCGGTCTCCTTATGGTCACGACCGGACCCGGCGGAACGAACGCACTGACCGGGATCGCAGGAGCGTTCATCGAGAGCACTCCCGTATTCGTCGTTTCGGGACAAGTCAAGCGCGCCGATATGATAAACGGTCAGGGAATCCGCCAGCAAGGAATGCAGGAGCTCGACATTATCTCCGTCGTAAAGCCGATAACAAAATACGCGGCGCTCGTCGACGACCCTCAGATGATCCGCTATCATATGGAACGCGCTCTTTGGGAGGCGACGCACGGAAGAAAAGGACCGGTATGGCTCGATATCCCTCTCGACGTGCAGGCGACGATGATCGACGAAGACTCTCTCCTCGGATTCACTCCGCCGGAGCCCGAAGTTTACCCCGAACTTGAAGAACAGACGCTCCGCGTGATCGATCTTTTGAACAAGGCGGAACGCCCCGTTATGCTGATAGGTAACGGTATAAGGCTTTCGGGGGCGATACCGGAACTCGAAAAAGTACTCAAAGTACTGAATATCCCCGTTCTTACAACGTGGAACGGAATCGATCTCGTTGAGGAGACGAACCCGCTTTATTACGGCCGTCCGGGCGGACTCGGTCACCGTTACGCGAATTTCATTCAGCAGAATTCCGACTTTTTCCTCTCCGTCGGGGCGCGGCTCAACCTGCTCCAGACAGGGTACAATTTCGACGGATTCGCCCGGGCGGCGACAAAGGTGATGGTCGATATCGACGATTGCGAGCTTCACAAAACGAACGTAAGACCGGATCTCCCGATCTGCGCGGACGCCGGAGCTTTTCTCCGCTGTCTGCTCGCTCACCGCGACAGGATCGTACCGAAGGACCGCTCCGCGTGGTTTTCATACGCCGACCGTATGAGGGAAAAATACCCGCTTATTTTACCGGAATACCGGGAGCAGAAGGAACTCGTCAACACCTATTGCCTGCTCGACGCGCTTTCCGATAAAATGACGGCGGACGACGTTTACGTCTCCGGAAGCTCGGGAAGCTGTATAGATATCTCGATGCAGACGTTCCGAGTCAAACGCGGACAGCGCGTCTTTTGCACAAAGGGACTCGCCTCAATGGGGTACGGGCTCCCGTCCGCGATCGGCGCGTGCCTCGCGTCGGGCGGCAAAAGAACGGTCGGAGTCAACGGCGACGGCGGCTTCGTTATGAATATCCAGGAGCTTGAAACGATAAAACGACTCAATCTGCCGATCAAATTATTCGTTCTCTGCAACGGCGGCTACGGAGCGATCCGCGCGACGCAGACAAACGTTTTCGCGGGCCATTACGTCGCTTGTACCGACGGATCGGGGCTTACCCTGCCACCGATCGCAAAAGTCGCCGACGCATTCGGAATCAAAGCCGTCACCATTGAAAGCAACGCTGAGCTCGCCGATAAGGTCGACGAGGTCCTCAATTCCGACGGTCCCGTCATTGCGGAGGTCTTCACCCCGATCACGCTGACCGCGAAGCCGAAGCAGGTGTCGTATAAACGGAGCGACGGACAGATGGAGTCCCTGCCGCTCGAATATATGAACCCGCCGATCTCCGATGAAGAAATGAAAGAAAATATGCTCATCCCGCTGTATGAAATGAAATGAAGGAAACCGTTATGCGAGAGATTCACACCGCCGTCGTCACCGGTCCGACCGGAGCGATCGGCCACGCGCTTTGCTCGCTTCTCCTGAGCGAAGGGATCGAAACGTACGCGGTCTGCCGCCCCGGGAGCCCGCGGGCGAAGACGCTGCCCGACGGCATCAGAACAGTTTTCCGCGACGCGTCGGATCTGTCCGCGCTTCCCTCCGACGTTGACCGCGCCGACGCGTTTTTCCACCTCGCGTGGACCGACACGGTCGGCGAGGGACGCAACGACAGGAAGGCGCAGGAGAAAAACGTCGGGTATACGCTCGACGCGTGCCGCGCGGCGGCGGCGCTCGGCTGCTCCGTCTTCGTCGGGGCGGGAAGTCAGGCGGAATACGGAAGAGTCGACGGCGCTCTGCGTCCGGGTACTCCCTGCCGCCCGGAAAACGAATACGGAAAGGCGAAGCTCGAAGCGGGACGTCTCTCCCGCGCCGAGTGCAAAAAGCTCGGGATCGCCCATATCTGGGCGCGTATCCTGAGCGTCTACGGTCCTTTCGACGGGGAAAAATCAATGATCATTTCGGTCGCCGAGGCCCTTCTCGCGGGCAAGAAGCCCGCTCTGACCAAGGGAGAACAGCTCTGGGATTACATATATTCGGACGACGCGGCGGACGCGCTTTTCCTCGCGGCGAAACGCGGCCGCGACGGCGCGGTCTATCCCGTCGGATCGGGCGTCGCCCGTCCGCTCAGGGAATACGTCGAAATGCTCCGCGACGCGATCGATCCTTCCCTTCCGCTCGGCTTCGGAGAAGTACCGTACGGGGAGCGGCAGGTCATGCGTCTTGAAGCTGATATCCGGGCGCTCGCCTCGGATACCGGTTTTCACCCCGAAACCGATTTCAAAGACGGGATCAAAAAAACCGTTCAATATGTGAGGACGACGAAAAATGGCTGAAACAAAGAAAAAAATCTCCGTGATGATCCCCTGCTACAACGAGGAGGATAACGTCCGCGCCATTTACGAGGCGGTGCGCGACGAGATCACGAAATCGTGCCCCGCGTACGACTTTGAGATCCTCTTCATCGACAACAAGAGCCGCGACAACACGCGCGCCCTGATACGCGATATCTGCCGCGAGGACGGCCGCGTCCGGGCGATCTTCAACGTGAAGAATTTCGGACAGTTCAACAGCCCGTATCACGCGATGCTCCAGACGTCGGGCGACTGCACGATAACGATGTGCGCCGATTTTCAGGACCCGGTCGAGCTTATTCCCGAATTCGTGAAAAAGTGGGAGGAGGGGTATAAGATCGTCATCGGGAGGAAGACGAAGAGCCGCGAAAATCCTTTCGTTTACCTTCTCAGGAGCATCTATTACAAGATCCTCCGGAAAATGTCGAGCACGGAGATCATCGAGCATTTCACGGGCTTCGGCCTTTACGACAAGTCGTTCATCGAAACGCTCCGCAATCTCAACGATCCGACGCCGTTTATCCGCGGGATCGTTGCGGAGCTCGGCCCGGACCGCGCCGAGATCGAATACACACAGCCGAAGAGACGCGCCGGGAAGACGCACAACAATTTCTTCTCTCTTTACGACGCCGCTATGCTCAGCTTCACGAGTTACACGAAGGTCGGGCTTCGCGTGCCGACGTTCCTCGGGTTTTTCATATCGTTTTTCAGCTTTCTTGTCGGGTTATTCTATCTCGTCGCGAAGCTGATATTCTGGGACAAATTCACCGCCGGGTACGCGCCGATAATGATCTCGATGTTCTTCCTCGGCGGGATAATGCTGATCTTCTTCGGCTTTCTCGGCGAATACGTCATGGCGATCAACGCGCGCGTGATGAACAGGCCGCTCGTCGTTGAAGAGGAGCGGATCAACTTCCGGGAAGAGGACGAAAAATGAGCCGCGGCGCAAATGGCTCGGAGGGATCCGGCGGCGCGCCCGTGAGGAGACCCGATATCTTCGACCGGATCATGAGCCTTCGCGCTCTGTCCCGGTTCAAGCCGTTTTACGAGCGACACAGGGAACAGCTTCTCTATCTGTTCTTCGGGGCGCTCACAACGCTCGTCAATTTCCTCGTTTTCTGGCTTTTCTCCCTTTTGATCGACCCTCTCGCGGCGAACGTGATCGCGTGGTTCGCGAGCGTTTTCTTCGCCTTCGTGACGAACAGGACGTGGGTCTTCGGAAGCGGTAACAAGCGCGTCGTCGCGGAAGGGCTCGCCTTCGCGGGCGGGCGGCTCGCGACGCTCGGCGCGGAAGAACTCGTCCTTTGGGTCGGGATCGACGCGCTCGGGTGGAACGCGATACCCGTCAAGATCGCGGCGCAAGTCCTCGTTCTCGTCGGGAACTACCTCATCAGCAAATTCATCGTCTTCCGCAAAAAGAAATAACGGGGCGATCCCGTCCTTTCTATTGAACATTTCTTCTCAATGTGTTAAAATACAGAAAAATGATCCGCGCGCAGCGGGCGGACGTAAGGAGGATTATCGTACATTATGGAGAATACGAAGAAAAGACTTGTGACGCGGAGCGACTTTGACGGCCTCGCGTGCGCCATGATGCTCCGCGAGCTTGATATTATCGACGAGATCAAATTCGTCCATCCGAAGGACGTTCAGGACGGCAAGATCGAGCTTTCGGACAACGATATAACGACCAATCTGCCGTATGATCCGCGCGTCGCGATCGCTTTCGACCATCACGAGTCGGAGATCGACCGCCTGAAGGCGAAGGAAGTCGACGGCAAGCTGATCATCGACCCCGCCGCCCGCAGCGCCGCGCGCGTCGTTTACGACTACTACGGCGGAAAGGCGACTTTCCCGCGCATCGGCGACGATCTTATGGAAGCGGTCGACAAGGGCGACAGCGCCGATTTCACCCTCGACGAGATCCTTCATCCCGAGGGGTGGGTCATGCTCCACTTCCTTATGGACCCGCGCACGGGCCTCGGCAGATTCCGCAATTTCCGCATTTCCAACTACGACCTTATGATGGAGCTCATCAGCTACTGCATGAATCACAGTATCGACGAGATCCTTGAGCTGCCGGACGTGAAGGAGCGCGTGGACCTCTACCGCGAACAGTCCGAGCTCTTCGAGGCTCAGCTCAGGCGCATCGCGAAGATCCACGGAAAGGTCGTCGTTCTCGACCTCAGAAACGAAGAGATAATCCACGCCGGAAACCGCTTCATGATCTACGCGCTTTATCCGGAAGCGCAGATCTCCGTCCACGTCGCGTGGGGCTTCCAGAAGCAGAACACGGCGGTCATGATCGGAAAATCGATAATCAACAAAGCGTCAGGCGTCGATATCGGCGAGCTCTGCCTGCGCTACGGCGGCGGCGGTCACAGGAACGCCGGAACGTGCCAGCTCGACAACGACAAGGTCGACGCCGAGCTCCCGGCGATAATCGAAGCTCTGAACGCATAAACGAAAAAAAAGGAAGGGACAGTTCCCTTCCTTTTTCAGTCGGAGTCACTCTCCGGATTCGAGTTCGGAGTTCAGACGCTCGGGAGAGTATACCGGAACGGGGGAGCCGATAAAATCCCGCTCGTTCCTCGTAACGATCGCGTCGGCGCCGATCCGTCTCGCCGTCTCGATCATTACGGCGTCCTCATAATCGGCGGTTTGGGATGAAAGCGCCAGACGGCAATCGTTTCCCGACGTGTCGACAACGTCAAACAGCGAAAACAGCTTGCCGAGAATCACGCGCGCGGTCCGGTCGCTGTGCGTCACCCTGTGAGTCAGATAATAAATATCCGTTACCGACTTTGCCGTAACGCATCCGGTAAATCTCTCGTTAGCCGCGTGAATAAACAGCTTTTCCGCTTCTTCCCTGAACGGTTCTCTCGATTGCAGTACGTCGACCACGACGCACGTGTCGATCAATACTTTCATATCCCGCTCAACCTCTCCTCTTTCGATTCCTCAAGCGTCACGCCGTCCGGGACGGAGCCGAAGAGTGATTTTGCGACGTCCACCCTTTCCTGAAACGGATTTGTCAGTTTCGAGATTATCTTCCCGTTACGGGTGATGAAAACGTCCTCGGTCGCGGATAACAACAGATATTTGCTGAGATTCATTTTAAGCTCGGTTGCGGTGATCGACATTTTTTCAACTCCTCCGATCAATTATCGTACTGTTATTATACTGCTTTCGTTCGATTTTGTCAAGCAATCCGTACGATATTATTCCACGCAATCCGGTTTTTATTCAAAAAAGGAAGGGACAGTTCCCTTCCTTTTTTATCGGATCCCGTGTTCCTTCAGCTTTTCGAGAAGATACTCGCGCGCGCGGCTCGGGGGCAGGTGCGCCTCGACGTCGCGCGGGTCGACGTAATCTCCGTTGTCGACGCATCCGAGAAGAAATTCGATCGTGAAAACGTTGAATATCTTCGGATCGGAAAACGACTGCTCTATCGTCGTGTTCATCCGTTTGTTAAGCGCGTCGATAACGCATCCGTACGCGAAATGATCGCGTCCGAGCAGCTCGCCGAAACGGTCGAGCGAGTTGAGCGCCTCCGCGATCTGCGTCACCGTGATATTCCGGCGGTAGCCGCCGCTTCCCCGTCCGCCCGACAGGATCGCGTCGACCGAACAATGAAGCAGACACGCGAGGTCCGGCAGGACCGACACGTCGGGAAGCGTGTCGCCGCGTTCCCAGTTCGAGACCGACTGAGCGGTGACGCCGAGCCGTTCTCCGACCTCCGCCTGCGTCATCCCGACGTCCTTGCGGCAGGACTGAATAAACCGTCCGATTTGTTCAAGATCAAGATTCATATCCGTTACCTCCTGTTCCGCCTTTATGATACCACATAAAAGGACGCGGTTCAATCGACCGGTCCTTGACTGCGGGGGATGAAAACTCAAGCGCGGCTTATAGCGAAAAAGGAGCGGGGATCTTCCCGCTCCTTTTGAAATTTACGATTACTTGAAATATCTCTCAAGCAGTCCCTTGAACGCCTTGCCGTGTCTCGCCTCGTCTCGCGCCATTTCGTGGACGGTGTCGTGGATTGCGTCGAGGTTGAGCGCCTTCGCGCGCTTCGCAAGGTCGGTCTTGCCGGCGGTCGCGCCGTTCTCCGCCTCGACTCTCATCTCGAGGTTCTTCTTCGTGGAGTCGGTGACGACTTCGCCGAGGAGCTCGGCGAACTTCGCCGCGTGCTCGGCTTCCTCGTAAGCCGCTTTTTCCCAGTAGGCGCCGATCTCCGGATAGCCCTCTCTGTAAGCGACTCTCGCCATGGCGAGGTACATACCCACCTCGGAGCACTCGCCGTTGAAGTTGTTTCTGAGATCGACGAGAATGTCCTCCGGCGCGCCCTGCGCGACGCCGACGACGTGCTCGGCGGCCCAGGTCATTTCACCCTGCTGGGCGGTGAATTTCTCGGCGGGAGCTCCGCAGACGGGGCACTTTTCGGGAGCGGCGTCGCCCTCGTGAACGTAACCGCAGATCTGACATACGAATTTCATAATAATTACCTCTCTTTTCGGAAATTATGTCAAGTAAATTATAATATGGAAAAGCCCCGCTTGTCAACCGATTTTTCTTCTCCGAAAATCTTTACTTTCCGTCTCGTTTGTTGTATAATAGTTTACGTATGGGCTTGCATTTCCCGTACCGGATAATCGTTTGAGAAAATTTTTACGGAGGATACATAAACATGGCAAGAAAAAAGATTTCCATGGACGGCAACACAGCCGCGGCGCACGCGTCGTACGCGTTCACCGAGGTCGCTGCCATCTACCCCATCACGCCCTCGTCCGTGATGGCTGACGTCACCGACACCTGGTCGGCGGGCGGACTCAAGAACATCATGGGCGACACCGTCAAGGTCATCGAGATGCAGTCCGAGGCCGGCGCCGCCGGCGCGGTCCACGGCTCGCTCGCCGCGGGCGCTCTGACGACGACCTACACGGCGTCTCAGGGACTTCTTCTGATGATCCCGAATATGTACAAGATCGCGGGCGAACTGCTTCCCTGCGTCATCCACGTTTCCGCGCGCTGCGTCGCAAGCCACGCGCTGAACATTTTCGGAGATCACTCCGACGTCTACGCGTGCCGTCAGACCGGCTTCGCCATGATGGCCGAGTCGAACCCGCAGGAGGTCATGGACCTCGCGGCGGTCGCTCACCTCTCC